>MFJL01000018.1 GCA_001779195.1 Candidatus Gottesmanbacteria bacterium RIFCSPHIGHO2_02_FULL_39_11 | reverse complement strand
AAACATAGGATATTCAGCCTACCAAATATATCCCTTCATTTGCAAGTTTTGGAAAATCCTGAATGGTTACAGTACAGATAGTTGACAGCAGCGTAATGATGGTGTATAAAATCTTAACTGTTTTGCAACGAAGCAAAACAAACATGGACACCGAAGTCTTCAAATTCGCCGACCTGGCGAACGCGAGGATTTTTTTTATTATTAACGTTTATTTTTAATTATTTATGACAAAAGACGCAATAAAAGACATGCTTAGTAAAGTTAAAAAAGATAAAGTAACTTTTGTGGATCTCCAGTTTACTGATTTTATGGGAGGGATAAAAAATTCCACAATTCCCGTTTATAATCTGGAAGATGCATTGACCCGTGGAATATGGATTGACGGATCCTCGATAGAAGGATTTGCACGTATTCATGAATCGGACATGTTCCTGATGCCGGATCCGGATACCTATGCTCTCCTGCCGTGGAGAAATCATACGGAGGGTGGCCGGGTTTGCCGGTTTATCTGTGATGTATACAAACCGAATCACGAACCATTTGAGGGAGATCCGAGAAATATCCTAAAGAGAGTTTTAGCTGAAGCCAAAGCAATGGGATATGAATATTACACCGGGCCGGAAGCCGAATTTTTTCTTTTTCCGAAAAATGAAGACGGCAGCATCAGGAAAGTTTCAGAGGGAAACGGGTATTACTTTAACCTGATGATGGATGAAAGTTATGCAATAAAACGAGAAATAATTGAGGCGATGGATTCGATGGGCATCGTCACCGAGACAAGTACCTACGAGGTTGCAAACAATCAGCATGAAATTGATATCCGGTACGATAAGGCACTGAAAACGGCGGATAATGTCATCACTTTAAAAATGGCGGCAAAATTTGTTGCCAGCAAGCATAACTATCACGCTACTTTTATGCCAAAGCCATTTTATGGAGTAAATGGAAGCGGAATGCATACTCATCAGAGTTTATGGAAGAATGGAAAGAATACATTTTATGATAAAAGCGATAAATACGGGTTATCAAAAGTTGCATACCAGTTTCTTACCGGAGAGTTGACTCATGCCAGAGAGATTTCCGGGGTTTTTGCTCCGATAATAAACTCGTATAAGAGATTAACTCCTGGATTTGAGGCACCTGTGTATGTATGTTGGGCTAGGATTAACCGTTCCGCATTAATTAGAATTCCAAATGTGTCCAAAGGGTATGAGGATAAAGCAACCCGGATAGAGATACGGTGCCCTGATCCATCCAGTAATCCTTATCTTACTCTTGCGGTACTTTTAAAATCCGGACTGGAAGGAATAAAAAAGGGCATGAAAGCACCTTCTCCCATCGAAGAAAATCTGTTCGAGTTTGACGATGCAAAACTTGCCAAACATTACATTACAAAACTTCCTGCAAGTTTGGATGAAGCTCTTAAGGAAATTGAGAAGGGAAGAATTGTCCGTGAGACATTCGGAGAGTATACGTTCCATCGATATCTCGAGTCCAAGCATCAGGAATGGGATCTGTTCCGGACCTACGTGACAGACTGGGAGACGGAGAGATATTTGATGAACACGTGAATATCACATTATTACTCGTGAGGTGTGGACTCAACTCCACCCTCCAGGTGTGGAAGTCCAGTGAATTGACTCTGGTAAAAATTTAATCTGCCAGCTAGAATATGAATTCATATGGCAGATATTAATGCAAACTTATCAATTCCTGATGTTAAAAAAATAGCAGTACTTGCCAATATTCCTCTTACGGATGAGGAGGCTCGTAAGCTTGCGGGAGAACTTACCCAAACTCTTCATTTTATAGAAAAAATAAAAAAAATAGATACAAAAGATATAAAACCTACCTCACATGTGACCGGTTTGTCCAATGTATATCGGGATGATCAAATCAGTCCTTCCCTTACTCAAAAGGAAGCATTGTCACAAGCTAAATCTACTTATAAGGGTTATTTTAAAGTACCTGCCGTTTTAAAGGACTAACTATGGACTTATCTGAATTAACCGTTACAGAAACTATTAAGGGACTGTATCAAAAGAAATTTTCTTCAGTTGATATCACTAGATCATTATTTGAGAAAATTAAACCTCTCGATAAAAAAATAAAAGCATTTGTAACCATTGATTCCGAGAATGCCCTTAAAAAAGCTGAGGAGGCAGATGAAAAAAGAAAGAAAGGAGATGCGCGTCCATTTCTAGGAGTTCCGTTTACTCTTAAGGACAATATTTGTACACAAGGTCTTCGAACCACAGCTTCTGCGAAGGTTTTGGAAAACTATATTCCCCAATACGATGCAACAATTTCTAAAAAGTTAAAGGATGCAGGAGTTGTAATTCTGGGGAAAACAAACATGGATGCTTGGGCTCATGGATCCTCGACTGAAACATCTGATTTTTTTACCACCCTTAATCCCTGGGACTTAGAAAAACTTCCCGGAGGCTCATCAGGAGGTTCTGCAGCAACGGTTGCTGCTGATCTAACTATCGGATCAATCGGTACAGAAACTGCAGGATCGATACGCCAACCAGCCTCCTGGTGCGGGGTTGTTGGGCTTAAACCAACTTATGGAAGAGTAAGCCGTTATGGAATAATTTCCATGGGTTCTTCCCTTGACAGTCCGGGTCCCATGACTAAAACCGTTGAGGATGCGGCACTCACATTACCTGTAATTGCAGGGAAAGATCCCCAAGATGCCACAACATCTTCCATAAAATTAGATGATTATCTCGTCAATCTCAAAAAAGGAGTCAAAAACCTAAAAGTTGGAATTTCAGAGGAGTACCAGAAAATTGCAGAGCCGATCGTAAGGGAAGCAGTTGAAAAAGCACTAAAAACTATAGAAAAATTAGGAGCAATTATTGTTCCCGTAAAACTTTTGGATCCTACGTATTCCATTTCTGTATATACAATACTTCAAAGAGCGGAAGTTTCCGCCAATTTAGCCCGGTATGACGGGATTCGGTATGGAGAAGGGAGGGAGAAATTCGGGGAGGAAGCAAAAAGAAGAATTATGCTGGGTACCTATGCTCTTTCTGCCGGCTATTATGATGCACTCTATGGAAAGGCTCAGCAAATCAGAACTTTAATTGTTGAAGATTTCAAAAAAGTATTTCAGAAAATTGATTGTATTATTGCTCCTACAACACCGTGTGTAGCGCTTCCTCTCGGATCCAGCAAAACAAGCCCGATGTTTGGAGAAGTGCAGGATGTTCTAGTTGAACCTTCTACAATTGCAGGCCTTCCCGGAATTACATTAAGATGCGGATTTGTAGGTGAGTTGCCAATAGGCATACAAATTATTGGGCCGCAGTTTTCTGAAGCACTTATTTTAAAAGTGGCATACGCATATGAGCAGAATACGGATTGGCATAAGAGAAAACCTAATATTATATGAACAATTACACACCTATTATCGGACTGGAGATACATGTAGAGCTTGCGACAAAATCTAAGATGTTTTGCGGATGCGATGCGAATTACTTCGGAGGTAAACCGAATACTCATACCTGCCCCGTGTGTCTGGGACTTCCCGGTGCGCTTCCGGTTCCAAATAAAAAAGCAATTGAATGGTGCATCCGGATCGGACTTGCCCTGAATTGTGAGATTCCGCTGCACAGCAAATTTGACCGGAAAAATTATTTTTACCCCGATCTTCCCAAGGGTTATCAGATTTCTCAATATGATAAGCCATTTGCGGTCAATGGACGGCTCGTCATAAAGCCATTTGCAAGAGGTCCTCTTACAAAGACTGTCAGAATAAGAAGAGTGCATATGGAAGAAGATACAGGAAAGCTCATACATGCAACCGTTGACGGAGAAAAGTGTACCCTTATTGATTTTAATCGGAGCGGGGTGCCCTTAGTCGAAATTGTCACGGAGCCGGATATACGGACGAGTGAGGAAGCAAGGGATTTTTTAAAAAAACTTCATCAGATCATACGGTATCTCGGAGTTTCCGATGCGGACATGGAAAAGGGAAGCATGAGACTCGAACCGAATATTTCCATAAGAAGAAAAAGCGAAAAGGAGAAAGAGAGAAAAGGAGAAGAAAACTTGCCGAAGTATAAAGTAGAGGTTAAAAATATAAATTCATTCAACTTCGCAAAAAAGGCAATTGATTATGAAATTTCCCGTCACATTGAACTTTTGGATTCTGGAGAAACTCCGAAGCAGGAGACTAGAGGTTGGGATGAGAAAAAAAATATCACGTATTCTCAAAGAAGTAAGGAAGAAGCGCATGATTACAGGTATTTTCCTGAGCCGGATATACCTCCCATTGTTTTAAGCGAAAAAGAGAAAAAGAGAATAAGAGAAACCATACCAGAGCTTCCCGATGCAAGAACTGAACGCTTTATAAAAGATTATGGATTATCAGAATATGACGCATCTATTCTTATTGATGATAAAGACACATCTGAGTATTTTGAAAAAAGTATTCAACAAATAACAAATAACAAACAACAAATAACTCCCAAGGTAATCGCAAACTGGATTATTAACAAAAAAGCAGATAAAAGTACGGTTTCACCTGAGGAATTGATAAAATTAATTACAGCTAAACAGCAAAAGCCTCAGATGGATGCAACTGACTTAGACTTGATTATTAAGAAGGTTATAGAAGCAAACCCCAAAGCAGTTGGCAATTATAAATCTGGAAAAGAAGGAGCTATTATGTATTTGATCGGACAGGTGATGAGGAAAACAAAAGGAAAAGCAAATGCCTCACAAGTAAGAAACCTCTTAACAAATCTGTTAAAATAAATAAAACTCGAATATCGAAATCCGAAATTCGAAACAAATTCGAATAATTGAAATTCAAATTTAAAAAATTTGTTCTATTTTCCAAATATAGAAATCGTTTCGAAATTCGATATTCGGATTTCGCATTTTATTTATTATGTCTGATTTTGTTCATCTTCATACTCACAGCGAATACTCACTCTTAGACGGTCTGTGTAAGATAAAAGATTTGATTGCACGGGCCAAAGAGCTAGGTATGGATTCTTTGGCTCTTACAGATCATGGAGCAATGTATGGAGCTTTTAAATTTTATTTAAAGTCCAAAGAAGCAGGCATAAAGCCCATTATCGGAGTAGAGGTTTATCAGGCGGCAAGGAGCCGATTTGATAAGCAGGCTGGAATTGATAATGATCAGTATCATTTGGTTCTTCTTGCAAAGAATATTAAGGGGTATCAAAACCTGTTAAAACTCGTGACCCACGCGCATCTGGAAGGGTTTTACTATAAACCCAGAATTGATAAACAGCTTCTCAGGGAATACAGTGAAGGACTTATCTGTCTTTCTGCCTGTCTAAACGGGGAAGTGCCCAGTCTTCTTAGGACAAATCAGGAAGTAGAAGCTGAGAAAAAAGCACGCGAGTTTATGGATATTTTTCCTCCCGGTCATTATTATCTTGAGCTTCAACACCATCCAAAAATTCCCGAGCAGGAAATGGTAAATGAAAAAATAGTAACACTTTCCCGTAAACTCGGACTGCCTCTGGTTGCTACCAATGATATTCATTACGTAAAAGAGGAGGATGCAGAGGCTCAGGAAATTTTGCTTTGCGTACAGACCCAGCGGACTATTCTTGAAAAGAACCGGCCTCTTTCCATGATTTCCTCTCCTGACTTTTATATGAGAAGTCCTCTCGAAATGAAGGGAATTTTTGCAAAATATCCTGAAGCAATTGAAAACACGGTAAAAATAGCAAATATGTGCGAAATAGAACTTCCCATGGGTAAATTTATTTTACCCCGTTTTCCGGTTCCTGAGGGTGAAACGGCCGATAGTTACGTTAAAAAACTTGCATTTGAAAGGCTTCCTTCGCGTACGGGAGAGTTGTCTGAAGAATATAAAAAAAGACTTGAATATGAGCTCAAAGTTATTGCTCAAAAAGGATATTCCACTTATTTTTTGATCGTTGCTGACTTTGTGAACTGGGCAAAAAACAGCAAAATAGGGGTAGGTCCGGGCCGAGGATCAGCCGCCGGAAGTCTTGTTGCATATTCTTTGGGAATTACGGATTTAAACCCCATTTTTCACAGTCTCCCTTTTGAAAGATTTTTAAATCCGGATCGGCCGTCACCTCCTGATATCGACCTTGATTTTGCAGATGATCGTCGGGATGAAGTAATTGCCTATGTAACGGAGAAATACGGCTCAGATCATGTAGCACAGATAATCACATTTGGAACTATGGAAGCACGGGCGGCTGTCCGGGATGCCGGACGGGCCCTTGGGATGCCATATATAGGACCAGATCGGATTGCTAAAATGATTCCGCCCGGGGCCCAAGGATTTCCTATGACTATTGAAAAAGCAGTTGAATCAACACCCGAACTTAGTGCCGCATATACCAGTGAACCGGAAACTAAAAAGCTTCTTGATCTTGCTAAAAAACTGGAAGGAGTCGCGAGGCATGCGTCTGTGCATGCTGCCGGAATTGTAATCTCAGATGAACCGCTTACTGCTTATGCTCCTCTTCAACGGGAGACAAAGGGTGATCGGATTATTACTCAGTATGATATGTACTGTCTGGATTTAAATGCAGCAGATGGAAAAGCCGTAGGACTTTTGAAAATGGATCTTTTGGGTCTTCGGAACTTAACGATCCTGGATAATGCCATCAAATTTGTAAAACAAACCCGGGGAATTGAGGTTGATATCCGCGCTATCCCAATTGATGATCGGCAGGCTTATGCGGTTATTGCCTCAGGTGAGACAACCGGAATATTTCAGATGGAATTATCCAGGATCGTTAAGTTCCGAAGACCCAAAAGATCCATTTTC
>MFJL01000017.1 GCA_001779195.1 Candidatus Gottesmanbacteria bacterium RIFCSPHIGHO2_02_FULL_39_11 | reverse complement strand
TTGAAATGTCTTAAAGAAGAAAAACAGGAAATCATTTCCGACAAATCAGATTCCGCTCTTCTTACGAATATATCCATAACCTATGCCTAAATTGCCTGTTTTAAAACCTCGGGAAATGATATCATTTTTAGAAAAACACGGATTTCAGGTAGTAAGATCAGATGGCAGCCATTTCCGCTTCCATCATCCGGATGGAAGACGAACAACCGTTGCTTTTCATAATAAACCTCTGAAGCGTGGAACCCTTAAATCAATTCTCAGGCAGTCAGAACTTACGACAGATGATTTAGTTGATTTTCTTCATAAAAATAATTAATACTTCTTCCCCTCTACGGACTCTATGAACTTTTAGATTCTAAAAAATACTGCAAAAACTCAGGCTTACACCTGATTTTTTGAGTATAAACACATCATATTTTTGCATACTTGCAAGTTGCTCATTGCGCATTGGACGTTGTTCATTGAGCATTGAACATTTTGCTTTCTGCATTCATTCTCTCTATTTTAAAGAACCAAATCAGGTAAAAGGTTAAAGTTAAAAGGTTAAAGAATCGCAAATGATTCCCCTCCTTTATCTTTTTTCCTATTCCTAATTTCCTAGTTCGCTCAAAAGATTCAGAAACGCTAATGTTTCTTATCTTTGAAGGAACCGTTCTGAACTTATTCAGCTCAGGATACAGATCATGGGGATGACCTGAATTCCGGTCTGAAAGAAAATGATAAAGTCTGTTTAAGGGAAAATTATGATACTATTTTCCTGTGTGGGCCTGCCAGCAGTCTGGCTCTGAACCTGCGAAGTTTGGAGTGCGGGTGCAACTCCCGTCAGGTCCACGCTTTATTTGACATATACCTATTTTGTGATACGATAGATGTATCGCAGGTTCAGAGCCACCAACAACTGTTGGTATTCCAAACCAAAAGACCGCCTTCGGGCGGTTTTTTGTTACCCACATTCTTTTCCCCTCAATAGACTCTACCTTTATATAAATGTGCAATTTCCTGAGTTCGCTCATACGAATGCATTTATTCTTCTTCGTCTGAAGGAACCCTGAAAAGCGAACTTTTTAGGGTAAACCGTTTCGGCATAACATTTAGTTTTATCCCGGATAAGAATTCTCAATTTTTACCCTGTGCTATAATGTCTATATGACTCATCCAAAGATCATCAGCAGTCCTCATATACTCGGCGGCAAGCCGTGCATAGAGGGAACCCGAATCTCCGTTGAACTTGTCTTAAACCTCCTCTCAAGCGGCATGAAAGCGGACGAGATTCTATCTGAATATCCTTCTTTAACCAAGGAAGGAATATTGGCTGCTATTTCTTATGCAGCCGGCAAAGTACGGGGTGATAAAATGATTCCCTTTATCCGACAGGGAGATCACATCACCTTTGACGTTGCCTAAATCCCATGCACTTTCTCGCCGATGAAAATTTACCTCAAACAATTATTAAATACCTCAAGAAAGAAGGTCATACGGTAATCGATATAAAGAAAGAAAATCCTGCTGTATCTGACCGCGAACTGGTAAACCGTAAGGTCAGATCGTCGTGTTTGATTTTCCCCGGACAAAACCCATCGATATACTGTCCTATCTTCCCCCTTTTATCGAATATTTAAACAAAAACCGCAACGGCCTTCCGAAAAAATTTCTTGCCGTATTTAGGAAGGAAGGATTGTTTTTCTCATCCTCTGATGTAAAAGAGCAAATTTCCTGAGTTCGCTCATACGAATACGAACGCAAATATTCTTCTTCGTCTGAAGGAACCCTGAAAAGCGAACTTTTTAGGGTAAACCGTTTCGGGTTAAGCCCAAGATAATGACCATGTAAATGAACATTATTTTGATTTAATAATATGTTGACTATTAATCTGCTTCTGGTATCATAAAATTTATATGATTGGTCCTATCGATTTCAATAAATTATTATCCGCTATTGATAAGCTTGTCGATCTTAAGCTCGATGAAAAATTAGGACTTGAGCCTGGTCAAACTCTTGATGATAAACTTAGTCATCTTCCTACAAAGGAAGAATTCTATACAAAAATAGATGCACTAATGACAGATGTAAAAGCTATGAGAGAAGAGCAAGCTGTCATTGCTGGCAAAAAAGACAAAATCGAAGATCATGAACAGCGAATTGAGAAAATAGAACAACATCTCAATTTCTCAACGTAATCTCTCACCTGTTTTCCATCTATGTATCATTTATTTTCAAAGAGCTCATCGGGTTTTATCCCGGATGGGCATACTGACGGGGGGTCAGTAGACCCATTCGAGATACAACTTTTTCTCAAAAAAAATCCGCCTGGGAGTTTCATTTTCTAAAAAGCGAACTTCTCAGAAACCCCCTGGTGAAACTTTATAAGCGGACTTTTTCAAAAAGCCTATAATAGTAACATATGAAAAAGAACTTGTCAAGCGGTTTTATATCTGTTTTTATATAGGTAACCTTTACATATCAGGAGGTAATGATGTCTTATAGTGGTGTACGCACTAAGACGTCATCCTGAACCCCGATTAGATCGGGGGAACCTTGATGGGTTACTAACTGGTACCCGTCTTGATTCAGCTCAGGAATGGCGAAAGGCAGTATTCTTTTCACGCCTTTTAGCCTTATATTTTCCTCTTTTTAAGAGGTGTGAAATGTGTGAAAATGGAGATCTTTATTTATTAAAGATTGCTTCGTCGCAAAACTCCTCGCATGGTTAGTGTATAATCGAGATCACTTATATCCTTCTTTCCGATCACGACTAAGTCGGGAGCGGATGAGTTTTTACTATATGTCTAACATCCGTAACTTTGCCATCGTTGCTCACATAGACCACGGCAAGAGTACTCTTGCTGATAGACTTTTGGAGGTTACCGGTACGATTCTAAAAAGAGACATGCAGGAGCAAATATTGGACAGCAACCCCATTGAAAGGGAACGCGGCATTACGATTAAGCTGGCACCGGTGAGGATGGTGTATAAGTTATTTCGTCATGCTGAATTTATTTCAGCATCTTCAGAAAAAAGTCAGATCCTGAAACAAGTTCAGGATGACAAAAAGTCAGAAGAATATATTCTGAATTTGATTGATACTCCCGGCCATGTGGACTTTTCCTATGAAGTTTCAAGATCTCTTGCCGCGTGTGAGGGAGTTTTACTGGTTGTCGACGCGACACAGGGGATTCAGGCACAGACTCTTGCCCATATGCAGCTTATAAAAAACAAAAACCTCAAAGTCATTCCCATTATTAATAAAATTGACCTTCCCACGGCAAAAGTTGACGAGACCAAACAAAGCATTGAGGAAGTGTTTAATATACCTCAGGATGAATGTATTGAGATATCTGCAAAAAACGGGATAAATATCGACCGGGTTCTTCAAGCAATTATTGAAAGGATTCCACCCCCTGTTGGAGACATAGATAAGCCATTGAGGTGCTTAGTTTTCTCATCTAAGTTTGATGCTCACAAAGGTGTAGTTGTTTTTGTGCGGGTAATAGAAGGTGAAATAAATATCGTCAAACTACGAAAAACGATCTCTCAAATTCCCTATCCTGTGCATTTTTTGGCAACGAAAGCTTCTTTTTTGCCTGTTGAAATAGGTTTTTTTTCTCCGGGTATGAAATCTGTTGACCGGCTTTCTGCGGGAGAGGTAGGATATATTGCAACCGGACTTAAAGAACCCGCCCTTGCCCGTGCGGGAGATACATTATCCCTTTCCACAGAGACGGTTGTCATGCTTCCCGGATATAAAGAACCCAAACCGATGGTTTATATCAGTTTATTTCCCACAGACAGCGATGGGTTTGCCTCTCTTCGGGATGCCGTTGAAAAGCTTCATTTATCCGATTCTTCGTTTACTTATGCGCCTTTGTCTTCGGGGGCTCTAGGGAAGGGATACCAGTGCGGATTTTTAGGATTATTGCATGGAGAAGTCGTTAAAGAAAGATTGGAGGAAGAATTTAACCTGGATCTGATCGCAAGCGCTCCAACGGTTGAGTATGAGATTTTAAAAACAAGCGGTGAGGTTATCCGGATTCATAATCCTCAGGATTATCCGGATCCTACGGTTATAAAAGAAGTTAGGGAGCCGCTCATGTACGCAACCGTATTCACTCCCGCAGAGACGGTTGGAGGAGTTATGCAGCTTCTGATTGAGAAACGGGGGGAAATGGCAGGAATGGAGTATATGGGGGGAACTGCAAAACTGATTTATACTATTCCCCTTTCTGAGATGATTATCGATTTTTTCGACAAGTTAAAGTCAATCACGAGCGGTTATGCAAGTCTGGATTATGAATTTTTGGAGTACCGGCAGGTCGATGCGGTACGACTCGATATTCATCTCAACCGTCATCCGGCTGAAGCATTTTCCCAAATTGTAGTAAGAAATAAAGCTCAGAGTGAGGCAAACCGGATGGTGGAAAAGCTAAAAGAGCTTATTCCCCGCCACCAGTTTCAGATTCCTATTCAGGCGGCAATCGGAGGAAAAATTTTAGCTCGATCTGATGTCAAATCTTTTCGCAAAGATGTCATTCAAAAATTATACGGCGGTGACAGAACTCGCAAGGATAAACTATTGGAAGCTCAGAAAAAGGGGAAGAAAAAAATGAGAAATATAGGAGATGTTGAAGTTCCAAAAGAGGTCTTTATGAAGGTATTCCAGAGGAATTAGATGGTTAAATAAAACCATTTAACCATTACGTCCTATATCATCTCATCCTTCTTCACTCGGACAAACCGGATCCACTCGTCGAAAATCTCAACAATTGCTTTAAAGGGCATTTCGATAATAAAGTCAAAGACAAAGATAATGACGTTAAACTTAGAAAGCACTTCCCCTGAAAGCCACTGACCTACCCGGATAATCGGCAGGAAGAAAAAATCAAGGATGGACCCTAAAAACGTATCCTGCTCAACCACTCTGAATTCCTGGGTAATTTGGATGATGCGGAAGGAGAAAAAAGTTACCAGAGTTACAAAGAATATAAATATGGTCTGAGATACCGGCGTAAAACTAAGTTTCCCGAGTACGTAGATAATTGAACCGAATGTAAAAACATACATAAACAGGTACAACATGCTGAAAATAAAACTCGAGACTACCCCTTTGGCTTTGCTTACTTTCCCTACAACCAGAGCTGAGCGTGCTAGATCCGGATTATCAGGGTTTAGGGTAATGATGCTTCTTAAGAGCTGAAAAATGCGCCTCGTGTTATCATCTCCGGGGACAGAAACCGTAAAAATAATAATGGCCATAAGAGCCGGAGGGAAAATTATGTTTATGATAAGGGGAATAAGCCTGAACTCATGGGCAATATAAAGATCATACGGAACCTCAATAAGTACGGCAAACACAACTTTCGTCAAAAGAATATATATAAATGAACGAATGCCCATGCGTCTGAGCTTGCTTCCGCTTTCATCATATCTTTTCCTGCATACCTGATCTACTTTATATTTTAATTTTGCTTCATCTTTTAAGATGGATCCAATTTCGCTTTTATTTTGTTCAAAAATGTCCCGAAGTATGAGAAACGGTGCCATGTGTTTTTTGACAACATTTTTTGTCTTTTCAGCAATAGGATGATGAATCTGATGGTCAATAGTCGTAAAGATATCGTAGAGACGCGGCAAAACGGTTTCTGATTCCTGCCAGCTGATTTGGGTTATCTCAGGGATCATGATCTTAAGGAGATGATATTTAATAATAGGAATATCGGCGTGAGCAAATGTTTTTTCAACGGCAATATACGTTTGAATGTCTCTCTCTTCCTCACTTTCAAAATTCTTGGATGAAATTTGAGGACGCATGATCTGATAGACGTAATTGACAAATGTCTCCTTCTTTACGTCAGTTGAAAGAGTATCCTGGATTTCACAGGAGAGGCACTCCAGCATGAATTCTCCGATTGTTTCCTGTTCTTTTTTTCCTCTCCCTTTTCCTATCTCGTTTCTTAAGAAGAAATATTTATCTATAATTGCCTGTACTTCTGAAATTTTACCTTCTCCTATTGTGTTGTTTTCATAGTATCTTGCCCAGAGAAGCTCACGGATTAAGGGCTCTGCAATATCCCGGCCGTTTTCATTTAGAATCATGCGGCGTTTGATAATCCTCTCAATTGAGGCGCGTCTTACCAAATGTTCTTCCCGAAACTCGACTGCGTTTCTCATCTTTTCATATAAAAACGCCATAAAAGAAACAGTTTGTGAGACAGAAATGCGGGTTGGAGGAGTAGAAGGAGGTGTGGGCGGATGGATATATACCTTAACCAGTGCTTCTGTATAAGGAGAGATAGTAAGCGGTCCTCCTATTATTTCACTTGTTGGATGTAAAACAGGATGCGTGTCTGTATGTCCTTCCTCGGGGTGTTCCTGTGTACCAGAGTCATGACTGCTTGAATTGCTCATAAGGGAAGTATACTACAACTGCTTATGGGTGTTTACTCCGGATAAATTGAAAAAAAGAAGTGGCACATTTTTTTTCAGAAAATACCCCCGGCTGAAAAAACTCTAAAATTTAAAATATAGTAAAAAAACTCTGGTTTATTAAAAGTTTTTTCACCATATATACTGAAAAATGTCTTTTTCAGTATAAACCCATTTTACACTAAAAAATTTTTCTTAAAATTTTTCAGTGCTAGAAGTCATCTCTAAACCGTCATCCTGAACTTGTTTCAGAGCCTGTCCTGAATTCGGTTCAGGAATCTTCTGAAGATGCTGAAATGAATTCAGCATAACAGAGATGTAAAGGTTTCGAGACTGCTTCTAATCAGCTTTGCTTAGTCAAAAAGTTGCAAACCTGAGTAAGATGAGTATAAGCTAAAAATATACATGTATTTTACCCGGAATCATAATGTCTTGCAGCCAGTCTGCTTATACCTTCTTCTTTCTTTTATCTTTTTTCTTGTCTCATCTATAGGTATACAACAGCAGGTATACGCGGCGGATCCGCCCTGTACACGAACTATAAACCCGGGAAGCAATATCCAGGACGCAATCGATCAGGCTGTCGACTATACGGGTACGTATGTACTTTGCTTAAATCCCGGCAACTATCGCGGAGGAAAAAACAATACCGATGCCACCCTTCTTGAGTCAAATCATAACTTCGGTTCTTCTCTCCCGGTTCCTTCCGGAAATACGGATACATGGAATTATTCGGCAACGGGACCATACTACGGAAACATCGTCATCCGGAACAAATCGAATTTTGAGTTAAGGGGACTTACGGACAGTCAGGGAAACCGGGCAGTGATATTGGGAATCAGGAACGATGAAATTTACCCGGCTGAAAGTGTTCCGCCTGCCGATCATTCTCCCAACGATAAAGCAATTCTTATTAAGGTTGTTAACGGGGATAATATTATTCTGAGCAATCTGACAATCGACGGATTTTACTATCCGAATGCAAATGATAAAACAATTAAACTGGCTGTGTTAAACCGGCTTATATGGTTTCAAAATACCAAAAATTCCAAGATTCATCATAACCTTATCATGCACGCGGGAGGGGAATGCATACGGATCAAAACATCCTCAATCAATAATGAGATATACCATAACACGATCCGGGGATGCGGATATTACCAGTTTAAAGTGCAGAAGCTGGACCGTCTGAGGAAAAACGGAGAGGGAGTCTACATCGGTACGGATCCCTACCAGATCCGGGTAAACCAGATAAATAAACAGGCATATTATGGAACAACATATGCGGGAATGACGGATAAATCTCGCAATAACCTCGTTTATAATAATGATATTTATCCCGGATATGACCTTGATCTGAATCCCCCTCCCACCAATCCTTTAGCTTCAGGAATCAGCGCTTCCGCTAAATTCGGCGATGAATGCGTTGATATCAAAGAAGATTTTGATGAAATCGGCCAGATGGTGACCTTTCCCGGGGTGAGCACTCCCCAGCTTGTCAATAACATCATACGGGACAATAAATGTCAGGGACAGTACGATGAGGACAGCGGAGGATTGGATGCGCGGGGCTCAAACAACATTTTTGAGCGTAACTGGGTGACGGGTGTGATTCGGGGATCGGCACTTCGATTAGGAGGCGGAGATCCCAAGCCGATTACCACCAATCCTCAGCTTTCTGATCCTGATAAAGGATGTAACGTACCGGCTCCGACAGTTGTTGCGACACGGAAATGGCAGGCATATAACAACCGGATCCGCAAAAATATATTTGAGAGTTACTATAATGATACTTCAGACTTTAATGGACGGGGAGGGTATCAGGATTCGGACTGCGATACGCAGGTGGATTGTTCAGATCCTACCAATCCGCAGTTTATCGATGCCAACTGCGAGTGGCAGAAAATTACTCATGTAGTCAAGACGTTTAACGTGAGCGGATACGATCCCGAAGTGCAGGCTTCAGGTACCGGAGTATGCGGAAATGTAGCCAACCTGGCAGGTTCCACGGATTGGGGAACGAAACTTTATAATAATAAACAAACGGCAGTCGCTTTTACCCGGGTACCTTCCGATGCGGTAAATCTAACTACCTGTTCGGCAGATTCCAATAATCCGGCAGATACGGATCCGCCCGGTCCTCGGGGATGTGTCGGGTATGAATGTGCCGGAAGTGTTACCCCCGTTCCGACTGGCCCCACCGCTTCCTGTCCGGCTGCCGACCTGGACGGAGACTGTCATGTGACGGCGAGTGATCTGAAGATTTTACTATCCAATTATTCCAAAACCAGTGTTCCCGCAAATGATTTAAATCACGATGGACGCGTGGATATGTTGGATGGATTTTTGCTTATTTTATCCTTGGGAACGTAACTCTCAGTGGAAGATAACACACCCTTTACTTTCATTCCATGGCTTTTAATTCCTCTGCTGCAACGGTAGGATCAACCGTGTTTACTGAAAGTCCGGTTCCGAGTTCAAATCCTGCCCGGTGGATAAGACGCGGAATGATGCGGATAAACCAGTTTTTGGCATGGTGGATATAATAATTATAGGCAAAAGGCTCGGTATTTTCTTTACCGTGTTCCACCTCATATTTTTTCTTTAATTTTTGTACGGAAACCTGCAGAACTCCCGCTAAGTCTTTCGCTTCATCATCTGTAATATCAGAAAACATCGTGTTTTCCTTTTTGGGAGTAATCCAGACTTCATACGGCCACTGGGAAAAATCCGGACAATACATATAAAAATGATCGGTGCTCGTAATTACGTTCATTATAGGCTCCCGCGCCAGAGCATCTAAATTTATTTGCCGGGGTACAACAACCAGCTGACTGTGGGGATGTTTAAGGGATGCTCCCGCTCTTTCTCCATGATTACAGAAAATGATCACCTGTCCGTTTTCCCGATTTGCCAAAAATCTCTGCCGGTAAGTCATAACCAGATCAACCACATGATCACGGGAAAACTCTGCAATATCATCAGTTGGACTCGGACTATGAATAATTACTTCGTGAATATCTGTTATGGGAAATTTATTGGGGACCACCCGAATTCTCCATCCCGGCTTATCCTTCTCCCCTTCTCCAATACGATAAATTTCAGGAGGGGTGCTTGCTTCATTTCCGGGCGCAAAAGGATTACTGGCGGGTTTTTTTTCGACCGTATGATCGTCCGGTCGATTTAGTCGGCTGGGAGCGATGACAATCCACCTCTGGGTTTTAATATCCGGAACAAACTTGGCCATGAGTTAAGGATAATGAATAAGGATTGTAGAATCAAGAATTACCTGCAAAAAAAAATTAAACTGGTGCTATACTTTCCTGGCCTGCTCTTCTATATGCTTGGAACCAAAGAGCATTTAACCAGAAGAGAACTTTTAAAAATCGGTGCGCGTGGGCTTCTCAAAAGTGAGGGGAAAAATACAGATGGAAAGCACATCATTCTTCTTCCTTTTTTTCAACTGGGAGGATGGCAAATTCAGGCGGGAAATCTAAACAAGGATGGGTACAACCTCGACCCCGATCTATATCCCCAAACCGGGGAAACATTTAACCAGTATGCAAAGATGTTTGGGAAAGCAAAGACTGCGCTATAAGCGTTAGTACAGCATTTGCAACAGGACCTCTTAGAGCTCAAAAAATTTATTCCCGAGAAAAGATAACTTCTTGCGCTTCCAATTTCTCTCTATGTTCACCTAATAAGCGTTTCCAAACTCCTTCAGTAAGAGGATAAGAACCTGCTATATCGTTTGTATTATTCAGATAATCAGGATTGGCAATCATTAGTCTTCCGCTTAACCAATGCTGGTCAAGTAAGGGGGCTGATCCTCGACCTCCAATGTCTTTACCTAATGATACTCTGCTTTTATCAGATCCTGGTAAACGATTATAATCTGATTCCCATGTTTTCCAAGCACTCTCAACCTCTCCATTCTGTTCTTTTTTTGTCACTGCACCATGGATAAATAATTCTCCACAAAAGCGATGGGCTGAATAAACGACTCTTTGCTTTTTTCCGTCCGGCATTTGTCCAGCTATTCGTTGCATAAACTCATAGGGAGTTTCAAGTGAAAGATCATTATGGCTTACCCTGCGTATGCCAGCACCAGCAACTTCCACTCCATAAAGTCCTGTTTTATTTCCAAACACGTTAGTATGTAATCCATCTACACACCAATCCCTCGCATATTTAAATAGTACAGGTTCAGATAACTGGGTAACTGATACACGATGACTTTCTATATGTTCTACAAAAGCAGGAGAAATTTCTCTGGGAGATAGATTCATAATAGATGATTCTAACTTATAGTCTGTAAAAGTCAATACTTCTGATTGCCGCATTGCTCCCTTTAAAGATATACTTTTTTTTGTTACTATCTTATCCATCTTATGAAAAACACCGGTTCTTCCTACTCTATCCAAGTAACACTTCTTTGAGCCACTTCTTATATCCAAATTGTAAATTGAATTGACAATTTGTCCGATATCATTTATAATTGGCTCATGATAAAAAGAGATCTTGAACCTTTAGTAAAAGCCGCCAGCAAAAAGTTTCCGATTGTAGGAATTGTGGGACCTCGGCAATCCGGTAAAACCACACTTGCAAAAACCGCGTTCCCTAAATACGCCTACGTATCTTTGGAAGACTTAGATAATCGAATATTTGCTCAACAGGACCCTCGTGGTTTTATTGCAACTTACTCCCAACATACTATTTTTGATGAAATTCAAAAAGTTCCCGACCTGTTCTCCTATCTTCAAACCAAAGTCGATGAGTCTAATATACCCGGACAATACATCCTTACCGGTTCGCAGCATTTCTTGCTGCATAAACACATCAGTCAAACTCTTGCGGGAAGAATTGCATTATTTAATCTTCTTCCTCTTGCCGTTTCTGAGCTTGAGACAGCTCGAATTAGATTCGACACCTATGAAGAATATCTTTTCCATGGGATGTATCCGCGACTCTTTGAATCATCCATAAAACCCATCGATTGGTATCCCAATTACATTCAAACCTACATTGAGAGAGATATCAGGGATTTAAAACAGATAAGCGATCTTTCGACATTTCAGATTTTTGTGAAATTATGCGCCGGTCGTGTAGGTCAATTATTAAATCTCTCTTCCCTTGCACGGGACTGCGGCATCACTCACAATACGGCCAAGGCCTGGCTTTCACTTCTGGAGACAAGTTTTGTCGTATTTCTGCTTCCCCCTTATTATGAAAATTTCGGCAAACGACTCGTCAAAATGCCAAAATTATATTTTTATGATACCGGACTTGTCTGTTCGCTTCTAGGATTACAAAAGTATCAGGATCTTTATACTCATTATTTGAAGGGAAATCTCTTTGAAAATTTTATTATAGGAGAATTTCTTAAACAAAAATACGATCACCAAAAACCAGTGGAATATTATTTTTGGAGAGATAAAACCGGGCATGAAATTGACTTACTGGGAATAGAGACAAATGGAATTCGCGCAATTGAAATTAAAGCAGGTAAAACGATAGCATCTGACTATTTTTCCAATCTGACCTACTTTTCAACTATTTCAAAAAGCAAAAAAAACATTATTAAGCAAGTGATATACGCAGGTTCGAGAACCCAAAGACATACAGATACAATCATTCTTGGAAAAAACGCGTTTCTGCATAGTCAGCCCTTATAATTGAACTTTAGCCAACGTACCTGATAAAATATGATCCTTATGAAAAAACTACCTCACTCCCCTTCCCACACTGCCCGGGCAATTGTCGTCTCATGCATCGATTTTAGGTTTCAGGATTTTCTAACTGAATGGACGAAGAAAACGTTTAAAAAAGAAGGATTTGATAGAGTCGCTCTTGCGGGAGGAGTCAAAAACTTGCCTTTTGTAATAGACCAGGTAGACCTTTCTCACAAGCTCCACCACATTAAGGAAGTTTATTTAATCAATCACGAAGACTGCGGAGCGTATGGAAAAGAGGGAAATTTCCAAAAACATAAAAAAGATCTTTTAAAAGCTAAAGATGAAATCGCCAAAAAAATCCCTTCTTTAAAAGTTTTTCTCCTTTATCTCACCCTCAGCGGAAAATTTCAAAAAGTATAACTATAACTTAATATTAAAAAATGATCTAATAGTAATACTTGTGGTACAAAAATATCTTTGACTAATGTATCAATGGGTATTAAAATAGAACATACGAAACAGACATGAAGATACTTCTCAAACTATGATTCTAACACTTATCGGAATGAGCCAAGTAGGTAAATCCTACTACTCAAAAATGCTTGAAGAACAAAAGGGATTTTACCGATTTGATTGTGACGCAATTATTGCTGGTCGAATCGATATCGATAGTAAGTTGCCCATTAATCCAAATGTATCTCCTACACGAAGGTTAGCCGTGTGGATGGGTGTTCCAGGAGACCCCGGATATGAAGAAAAAAGGGATGAATATTTAAAACTTGAGGAAGGAGTGATGAGAGATATTCTTATTTATCTTAATGGATTATCTCCAGAAGAAAAAAGAAGCCACAACTTTGTCATTGACACAACTGGAAGTGTTGTTCATCTCTCTGATGAAATTAAGGAATCTCTTAAAGATGTAAGTGATGAGGTTGCTTATTTGGTAAGTTCAAAAGTAAATGAAGATCATCTCTTAAGAAATTTTCTTAAAGAGCCTAAACCCATTGTATTTCCTGATGGCATGTATCAAGACGATCCGGAAAGAGGAAAGAGAAGAAACCGAGTTATTGCTTATCAACGGCTACTTGATTACCGTTCTAAATTCTATAAAGAGCTTCAAACGATATCTATCTTTCCTGAAGATCGAAAAGGGATTACAAATGCAGATCAATTCCTTGAGACAATGTGGAAAAGTAAGGTCGAAACTCTCTATCCAACTAATCCTGAACACACATCTTTCCTTTTGCCATTTATTGGAGTGGAAAAAGAGAGGTGAGATTATCAGACAAGATATCCGAGTGCTAATGCTTTGAAAATGTGTGAAAATTGTGAAAAATTAAAACCTCTTCGGTTTATTTGAGGTTTTAAAAAAAGATAAAAACTCTCTAAATAGCTATTAAAGGACATATTTTTTACCCGTAAATTTATCCTATTAAGATAAGAATTTTAAGAATTTATCTTAAAATTTAAGCAAAAGAGAGAGATTTATGTATACCTTAGAATTTCAACTAAGCCTATCTTGAATCTACAATCTCTTGTCTAGAAGTCATCTCTAAACC
>MFJL01000016.1 GCA_001779195.1 Candidatus Gottesmanbacteria bacterium RIFCSPHIGHO2_02_FULL_39_11 | reverse complement strand
ACATTACAAAGGTCTAAATTGTTACTTTCAGCCACTTTTAACTTTACTTAAGCCTAATGCTTCCAATTTTTTTTATGAAAAAAGAATAAATTATCTTTTTAATAACCGAATTATGAAAATATAGAACACTGCGAAAAAAAATCAGAATTCAGAGATATGACGGTTTGCTGTTAAAAATATTTTATATAAGGTATTTTCTAACTAGATCAAAAGTTCTATCAGTAAACCTACATTCTGACGAACGGGGCATTGTGGTTCGGGGTAAATATTAAATAATATACCGAAGTAGTCCCAAAATAAATTGAAGGATATTTTTATATATTTATGTCATTAAATTATGTGATGCGGTAATCCATATTTTCGATATTGTTTCGTTTATCTATTTTACACAATCTATTCAATTATTAATTAAATTAATAATATTAATAACATCTATATATATTAATATATATCATTATTTATCTTGTGAAAATAGACTCAGTTCTTCCTTGACAGCCTCTTATTATAGTAGTAGTCTTTTTATTAAATGAGTATTATTTTGAAAAAGAGTTTATCTAATTTTGAGCTTAATTTCTCTTATTTCCTCTCTAGTCTCGGTATTTCCCGAAGACTCTTCCAGGAGTATCTTATTGACACTCATCTGTACTTATCAGAGATTAATAGTTCAAACCCCTCAAGCGAGTTGGACACTACCTCTATATTCCTCCAAGAAAATCTAAAAAATTTTAAAGAAGATCTTATTAAAAAAACTGAAGACCCGGTGAGGGGAAAAAGGTTTTTGGAAATGATGACGCAGTATAAATATTTTTTGAGCGGAAAAAATACAACTTGCGACGCTCTTATTACAACATTTATCTCATATCTGACTAAAAAAGGAGCTCCAAGCTCAACAATACGGAATTATAAGTCTGATCTTATACAGTTTGATACTTTTATACATATTCACTACCCCGAATCCTTGGTTATCTCAGATATGGATTTCAATAATAACTTATTCACAAAATACACCCGATACTTAAGTGAAGAGTTAAAATTAGCTTCGCGAACCACACAGCGCAAACTATCCTCTCTTCGATCTTTTATAAGCTTTGCACAGAAAAATAACTTAATACCTCATAGTAAAATAGAACAGGATTATAAGGACAAACTATCGGAGACGGTAAAACAGCCTATAATTACATATAGCGGTAGGCCTCTTTATATTGCTTATTTTGTCGGAGTTACGCTCCTCATTCTTTTAGCAGTGGGACTAATGGGTTTTAAAGATCAGTTTTTTTCAAAAGCAAAACAACTTTTGGCACAGTCAGAAACCAAACGGCCTGGACGGATAATTAATTTTCAGGGAAGACTGACAGATCTTTCAGGTTCTCCAAAAACTGAGAGCCAAAAAATTCGGTTTCGGCTATACCCTACTCTTACGGATGGAACTGCCCTTTATGATACCGAGTCGTGTTTGGTAACTCCCGATCAAAACGGACTATTCACATCTCTTATCGGCGGCTCCTGCGGAGGAGAAATTCCTCAAAGTGTATTTACGGATAACCCTTCTACATACTTAGGAGTTACGGTAAATGAAGATGATGAAATGAGTCCGCGGCAACAACTGGCAACGGTTGGATACGCAGTAAATGCCGAAACGGTTTCCGGCCTTTCCATATCTTCACCCGCAGACACTTCAACTATACCTTATATAGACAAAGACGGAGTTTTATCAATCGGAGCGGCCTCTCCCAAAATCTTTTCAAGCTCAGGAAATTTTGGAATTGTGGGACAGAGTTTGACTCTGGCAACCGTTCCGGGTTCAAATGGACCCATTAATTTAAGTCCGGATAATTTTGGATCGGTGAATTTAAATTTTACAGGTGTAAATCCCGCATCGGAAAGCGGATTTTTAAATTTAAAAAATCCAAATATATTAAACGGCAGCCTCATTTACGCAGAAGGCTCACCCATTAATACCGGATATAATTTGCTGCAATTAGTAGCAGGATCGGGCAAAAATACAAAATTTTCTGTTGATGCCGCAGGAAACGTCAATTTTACCGGAGCTCTCACCAATCCGGATGTCATTCAGGCATCCTCTTCAGGAATTGTATTTAAAACATCCGCAACTTTTAACGACCTTATCTCCGACGGGGGACTGGGAATCTATGGCTCAAAAGGAGGTAAAATTCCCGTTACCTTTAACTTTACTAAGGATACTACGATTGAATTTGACTTTAAAACAAATACCAATACATTCAGTCTCGCAGCAAATATAAACAGTGATAATTCTAAATTTTACCGATTTTCCTGGGATACCAATAATAAAATCTCCATACAAAAATGTACTCCTACCTGCTCAGAAATGACCTCAACATCTTACACATTTGAGACTAATGCATGGCATCATGGATTTATAAAGTTTGCAGGAACAAGCATCAAATGGGATCTGGATAATCGCAAAGGCACTGTCAATACAAATTTCGCAAGCGAGATTCCGGCCTTATCTGAAGGGGGAATACGCTTTGTCAGCGGTACCGGTGCGATATCAGATTTTAAAGTAACGCCCTCATCAAGCAGAATTTTAACAACAGGAAGCGCTGAGGTCGGAGAAAATTTGAGTGTACACGGAAGCATAACATCTGAAGCTCAACTTGAGGTAAAAGGGAGTGGAAATGTATTAAAGCTCACATACGACGGAACAAACTATACAAATCTTTCAACCGGAAGTAATGGATCTCTTACTATTTCTCCCAACGGAACATCTGCCAAAACCTATATCCAAAGTGATCTGGTCATAGGAGGATCCGGAGTATTTTATCCATCTAAAACAAGCTCCCATGATACTCAGACTTCCTATTTTCTGGTTGCCGATACCGCAGGGAGCGGTTCTATTTTGACAAATGCAGGTTCATTTGCAGCAGGCGGAACTGACTTTGCGGAGGTTTTTGATACTGACGGAGATTTAAGCCCCGGAGATGTGGTTGTAATACGGGACGCAAGTTCAATTGAGGAAAACTCTCCCAAAGTTGCTAAAGCAAGCTTTCAAACACGGCAAAATTTAATCGGAGTCATAACGGATCGGGCGGGTTTTGTGGGGGGAAGAAAAACAGCCGGAGAAGATATGAATAATAAAACCGTTGCACTTTTAGGGAGGGTACCGATTAAAGTCTCCTCAGAAAAGGGACCCATCCACGTTGGAGACCCTTTAACCTCATCAAATATACTGGGATTTGCTTCAAAAGCAAAAGAAAAGGGCCCGATTATTGCCCGAGCCTTAAGTGATCTGGATTTTGAAAATTCGCCTCAAAATACAAGCCCCTGTAGTGGCGATAAAAGCCTTAGATGTGGGAGTATACTGGCATTTGTCCAGTTTTCCTACTATGATCCCGGGACTCAGTTGACTTTGGATGGAAGTATTTTAGGAGATACCTCTTCATCTTCTGATAATCTCTCTTTTTCTTTTGTTAAAGAATTGGCAGATGCTCTACAAAATAAGCTTGAAATACCGATTGCCTCCTCTGTAATTGAATCTAAAGAACTTAAGGTTTTCGACCTTACTGCAAGTGGTACTGCTTATTTAGCTCACATAAAAACTTCAGAAATTGCGCTCCCTGAAGGATCATCGGATTTGACTGTCAGACTAACCTCAACAGAGAGTGGCACTCCTTCAAACTTATTGATAAAAGATGAAAATGATAAGGTGGTTTCCTCGCTTAATAGCCAGGGAGATGCAACTTTTTCAGGAATTCTCTATGCAGATAGTATCAAATCAAAAGATTTAAATAACTTAAATAATTCAATTGGAGAGCTTGGCAACAAGCTAAATTCAGTTGAAGACCGGCTAAATACCACCCCGACTCCTTCATCTAATTCACAACCTCAAGCTACACTCACCGTAACACCATTTAATCCAGCACCTAGCACCTATAACCTAGAACCTAACTCTGATTATCAGTCCTCTTCTTCGAGTGCTAGTGTAAGCGGAGAGCCTTCCAACAACACTTCTCATTTTTTGGCAGAAGTAACAGATTTCCTTAAAAAGTCCGAAACTCTGCATGCCAAAGTACAGACATTTTTGGACAGCTCCTCTGATATTGTCTATGGAGATTGGGAGAACAATCCGGATAAGTTATTAGCTCTGGATAAAAACATCCCGGTAAATCCCAGGTTTGAGAATTTGACGGCATTTGGCCAAACATCACTGGCAAATACAACCATTTCAGGAAGTCTCATGGTAGATGGCACAATTCTCATAGAAGGAAGCCAAATTCAAGGATTATCGGATACTTTGTACTTAAATTCACAAGAATCGATTGATTTAATGGGAGGAAAACTTGTTTTGAAAAAAGACGGGACATTAATTCTGGATGGAACTTTAATTGCCAAAAATGGAATTGATACAAACTCCATAAAAACCTCAGGAGATGATCTGACTATAACTCTTGCCGAGGATTCAGGAAATCCCTCCAAAGATGACATATCGAGCATATCCGGTACCCAAAGATTTGGAGCATCAGGAACTCTCAAAGTAAAAGGAAACCTCCAGTCAGAAGGCGAGTTAAGTGTAAAAAGTGCATCTATCGCCGGAACCCTGACATTTGATCAAATTGCGACCGTTCTTTCTCCTACTGAAAATTTCATTCAAAACGGAATGAACATTCCAGGGATCGCAACACTATCAAGCGCCGGGACTGCAACCATTCCAGCCGGATATCAGGATATAGCCATCATAAATCCCCATATCGGAGATAAAACGCTATTCTACATCACCCCAACATCTAAAACCTATGGTCGTACAATATATATTTCAGATAAAAAACCTGAGCTTTATGCAAAAATTTCACTGGATGAAAAATCGATGTATGATATAACGATCAACTGGTGGATGATTAATTGACCCTGAGGTTTTTCCGAAGGGTCATCCTGAGGCTTTGTGAAGGATCCCCAGCATGAGACTGATCAACTACGGGATTCTTCACCCCGCCGAGGCGGGGTTCAGAATGACAATTAATTATTTAAATAACTTATGTTAACTCGACTTACTACCTATCTCACCTACGCATTTGTTTTTGTCTATCCGTTGTTTTTCCTTCCCATAACCTCAGATGCGTATGATTTCCAAAAGACATCCCTTCTGTTAGTCTTTCTTGTTCTCTACCTGTTACTGTCCCTGACTGATTCTATAATAAAGGGAAAAGTTGAAATTTATATAAACTCAACAACCGTATTTCTTTTTCTTCTTGCCGGATTAAGCCTCGTTTCTGCTTTTATCCAGTCTCCTAATCCAATACTTGCCTTAACCAACCCTCTCTCTACTTCACTTCTTTTAATGCTTCCCTTTTTCCATGCAGGTATGTTAGGTCAAAAAGAACGGGATAAGGAAATGTATCTAAATCTTCTTCTGTTGTCCGGATCGCTTATATCCCTATATGCCATTGTCAACTTCTCTCTGAATATTGAAACAGGCTTATTTATTCCTTCAGGAAGCATCCTTCTTTCAGCTATTTTTATCGGAGTACTTCTTATTGTATCTATTCCTAAAACAATCCACTCCGTTTTTAATGCCTTCACGGATAATGAAGATAATTTTTACAGCAAAAGAAGCGTGGGATTTTTGATAACCACCCTTATTCTCTTAGGAGGAATAAGTGTACTTCTGATTCGGTTAAAAACAGACGCCGCCCCTATCCTACTCCCCTTCTCAATCGGCTGGGAGATTTTCTTAACCAGTATTGCGACGGTAAAAAGTGTTATTTTGGGCTTTGGACCAAGTAATTTCTCATCCGCCTTCACTCTTTTAAAGCCGCTGGAGTTCAACACAACTGTCTATGCCGACGTTCTTTTTACCTCATCTTCATCCTACCTCTTGACTCTGGGAACTGAAAACGGACTCCTTTCTGTAATTTTATATGTATTTATTTTAGTTAAGACCATTTCACTTCTATTTGCAAAAACAGACCTGGAACCTTTTGAGAGGAGAGTTGCAGCTATAGCCGGTCTTTGCTCCCTTATTCTTCTTTCTGTCCTGCCTGGAAGCACTACAGGGCTACTCACGTGTATTTTACTTCTTTCTCTTTCCTCATACCCAAAGCCTTTTACCGTTTTTCATCTCGGGAAAAAAGACAGTATGAGATTTTTTCTCCTTGTGATTCCCTTTGCGTTAAGCGCCCTTATATTTTTAGGCCTCTCCCGCGTATATCTTTCTGAAGTATCTTTTAAAAAATCTGCCGATCTTCTGGCACAAGGGAAAGGAAGCGATGCTTATAATAAGGAAAAAGAAGCAATTTCTTTTAATCCTTATATAGACCGTTATCATATAGCTTTTTCACAAACGAACCTTGCCCTTGCCAATAGCCTTGCCAGGAAAAAAGATTTAGATCAAAAAGATCGCGAGAACATCCCGATTCTTGTAAGACAATCTATAGACCAGGCACAAATTGCCGTAAAGCTAAACCGTACTTCTCTTCCTGCATGGGATAACCTTTCTAATATTTATCTTGCTCTAACGAACTTTGTCATAGGAAGCGAAAAGTGGGCAGAGGAAAGTTTAAGACAAAAGATACAGTTGGATCCGATAAATCCATCTCATCACCTCTCCCTTGCCCTTTTCTATAAGACTCAAGATAAACCCCAAGACGCAGAAAAAGAATTTGAAGAGGCACTTAGGTTAAAAACAAATGATGCTAGGATTCAGTATCAGTATGGTTTGCTTTTAATAGATCAAAAGAAATACCAAGAAGCTTTTAAACATCTTTCTATAGCACTTGGACTGGTATCTCCAGGATCAGAGAATGAAACATTGATACTAAATACTATTAAAGGTATAGAAGAATATACAAAGAATAACGAAGGTATTAATTCAAATACAAATAAAACAGAGAGCATCAACTCTCAGGAGCCATCCAATTTAAACGTCTCCCCTACTTCACCCCCAATTCCTTCCTCGATACCGACGATTGAAATGAAAAGAAAATAGATACTCAATAACATATTCTTTGGCAAATCTTGAATGTTTATTAGAAACTACGTACAATCCTCCCCTTTTTAGTATACTATTAGGATATGACTAATTATTTATCAAATGAATTATTCCAAAAAGTTCAAAAATGGGCTGTTTCAGAAGAGCCTATTTCTGTTCCAGATCCATGGTACTGTCCTACTCGAGACATATTTATAGCTCGACTTGATTCATTTTTAAATCAATTGAAAAAGGAAATTGGAGAAGATGCATACCTATTATCTGCAATCGTTGGAGAAATTGGGAATAATTCTTTTGATCATAATCTGGGAAGCTGGAAAGATGCACCCGGTATCTTTTTTGCTTTTGAGGATAAGAAAAAAATAGTAGTTCTTGCGGATCGTGGACAGGGAATCCTTTCAACTATTTCTCATGTTAAACCTGATGTGACAACCCACCAAAAGGCATTGGAAGTGGCATTTACTCAAATTATCTCAGGACGTTCTCCTGAAAAAAGAGGGAACGGGCTCAAATTCGTATTAACTGTGGTTAGGGAAAAGAAATGGACATTGACAATGTACAGTGGTAATGCATTGGCAGAAATCATTTCTTCTGCCGATCTGACAGTTGGTCATTCCCAAGTTGTGGTATCCGGCTGCCTTACCGTGATAGAATATTGATATGACAATTCAAATCTCGAAATATGGTTCTTTACTTGTCTCCCGCCCAGCCGGACATGATGCGTATCTTTCTGCAAAAGCCTATCTCTTGAATGACTCTTTAGATAAAATTGAGTTAGATTTTTCAGGAGTTGAGGTTATGACACCTTCATGGCTTGATGAATTCCTCACTCCTCTAAAAAAGGAATATGGAAACAAAGTAGAGCTTAAATTTATAGAGAATCCAACGGTTCAAGCAAGTCTTGCGACTATTTCAGCTTCTGAGGGGAAGTAAACCCTGATATGCTATGATATAGTTATGAACACAATTTCTTTTACTAATTCTGAAAAAAAAAGACTTAAAAATCTGGGCATTACATGCCTTATTTTGTTCGGGTCACAAGCTCAAAGACTCACCCATACGGGCTCTGATATTGACATCGGAATCTTAACTAATCCTATGGCAAATAGGAAAAAAATATATGATATGCTTTTTGAGCTTATCTCAGATAAAATTAAAAAACCCATTGATATTGACATCGTGTTTTTGGAAAGTGCCCCTCTTGAAATGAAAGAGCATATTTTAAGGTATGGAGTGGTACTTTTTGAAACAGACGGGAACGCTTTTCCCAATTTTAAAGAAAGAGCCATGACTGAGCTTGCGGATTTAGAACCTATCCGTAAAATGTTTGAAGAACAGATTTTAGCAAGGATACCATGACAAAAAACGTACTTGAAAAAGATATTATCACCGTAAGAATGAGCGGAATCGAAAAAGAGATTTCAGAACTTGAAAAGTTGGGAAAACAGCCGCTGGCGGAATTTCAAAATGGAGACGGATATAAGCTGGCCCAATACCATCTCCACCGCGCTTTAGAGGGAGTATTTAACATAACTTCCCATATCCTTTCCCGCATCCCGGGCTCATCCGTTTCAGGATACCGGCAGATGGCTGTATCTCTCGGAGAGGCCGAGATAGTTCCTAAAGATTTTGCACAAAAAAATCTGTCCAATATGGCAAAATACCGCAACCGCCTGGTACACTTTTACGCTGAGATTACTCCAAAGGAATTATATGAGATTATTCACAGCAATCTTTTAGATTTTGACATTTTTCTCTCCTCTGTCAAAAAAGTCCTCGAGAATCCAAAACAGTTTGGATTGTATGTAGAGTAAGGAATCTAGAAAGATTGTCCTTTAATTTGTTCTGTGGAATTCTTCATGCGGGTAAGTATTTTGTTTGCCTCTGATTCTGTCGCGAAGCGTGGCTGGACGTAGTTATCAATAATAACGGGGAAAAACTTCACGTCTTTAAGACCGTTGCTGTCAAATGTATATTTCCCAAGCACTCCTTCCCGTGTCTCCCGAGACCACATCTGGTCAAAGACATAGTTTCCGTGAGCATACGTTATAAACTTCCCCTTATATTTCTCTATTCCCTGAACCCAATGAGGGTGATTACCAATTATTAAATCAGCTCCTGCATCAATTGACGCATGAGCAAGTTCAATCTGAGCGAGAGTGGGAGTAGATGTATATTCCACTCCCCAATGAAATGCCACAATAACAAAATCTGCCTGTTTTTTAAGAGCTGCAACATCTTGCTGAATCTGAGGCGTGTTTGCCCATGCAATTCCCGGCTCTTCATGTCCTATATCGTTGTATCCTAAAAATCCAAACTTTTTGTCTTTAATTGTAATAATGGCACTCTCTCCATTTCCCGTCACCTCAATATGATTTTTCTTTAAGAGATTTACGGTGCTGTCAATTCCGGGAAGTCCGTAATTTCCAGCGTGATTATTTGCAATGCTTGCAACGCTTACTCCTGCATAGGTAAGTCCTTCAATATTTCTTACATCTGAGCAAAATATCATTCCTTCAATAGTGGTTTTGCATCCGGAAATAAGAGGCGATTCAAGATTGATAAGAACTGCGTCAGCGCTTTTTAAAAGGGAGACGGTTTTTTCAAACGGATAATTAAAATTATTTAATTGAACGAGTTTTGAGTTGACAGATCGTGCAGGAATGACATCTCCTGTTGCGATAAGAGTATATTCTCCCCTATTTGCATTCTTAATGCTTCCTGCAACTGGATCGGTATAACGGAAAATATCATCAGTGGACAAACTATTACTCTGATCTGTAAAGTACATAGTCAGATAGCTTGTCGTACTTTTCAAATCAGGCTGGTTTGTAAGTTTTGCTGAGTTTGTATTTGCTAATAAAATGGACTTACGGGCATTTTTCAACTGCATGAGTTTTAAAAGAACATAGACAGACTCGGGAGAATCAATATTTTTTTGATGATCGAGTGTGAAGACTTTATCTGTATTAAAGGATTCAATTGCGGGAATACTTTCTTTATCATACCTATCAGCCTCATCTGATGAAAGATAATGGGAAAAATCAGCACTCACTATTACGATGGTGCCCTCATCAAATATGTTATTTAAAGACTCAACTAATCTGTCGCATTCTTCTTTAGAAGTTCCAGATTTAATAACAATCGGAACCATTTTTGCTCCGGGAAAAGTTTTTTTAATAAAAGGAGTAATCCCATAGATACCATGCTCCCGGTTAAATAAGTCTTCACTTACAAATGCTGACTTATCTTGTATCAGATGTGAAATTTTTAACGTGTGACTCTCAAGGTCGCCAAAAATCGTCGTCCAAACTCCTTTTGATGTGGTGATGCTATAGGGGCCAACTCCATAATGATTGGGACTGAGTAATATAACCGTATCAACTTTTTGATCTCCTATACCCTCAAAAAAACCCGCGATAAGAGGGGCGGCTAGTAAATGGTGAGGCAGTATCCCGCCAAAGACCCGGCCGGCTGCATTTTCTCTATGCGACTCTGCCCTGTCATAAGCCTGGCTAAAAAAAGCGGGGTCGAAAAGATGGCTGGAATGTTCAACTTTTGGGTCAGTGGTAGAGTCTTTAACTACTGCACGAGGAGGTGTTAAGGTTTGTGTTTTCTGTATAAAAAGCGCACTTATAAAAGCTGTACATAATACACACGCAATCAAAAGATATTTTTTCATTCATTTGTCCAAACCGGCGGTTGAGGCATATTTTCCGTATTTTTTCCTTCATAGATCATGCCTTGCCAATCCTCATCTGTCATACGCTTTCCCACCGGACGGGTAAATTCGTAATAGGAGTAGGTAACCCCTCGGGTAAGACGGGTACCGTTTTTATCTTTAACCGCGACATAAATGACAGAAGGAGCTCCTGTTGCTTCGTACAAAACCTTACTTTCTCCGGTACATCGGCCTGTACTAGGATCGCGTCCCCCGCAGACATCCGTATGAACATCTGCGATAATACCGGCGCGCGCATCCTGCTCTGTCATCTGATCCCCATCCGGTGTCCAGACAATGTTCGGATAAGACAGGGTAATTATGGTTCTTAGGTTCTCATATTCGTCATCTGAGATAACGGAGTCTGAGATTTCCTTTTCCGCAATTAATTTAAAAAATTGAAGAGAGTCAAGGAAACTGTCAAACTTTTCTTTCTGGCCGGGCACTAGTAATTGCCTGGAATCCAGCCCGTTCCGTGTCATGACAGTAAGAGCTATAAGCCGGGTGAGAAAAGGTAAATTGGGCTCAACATACCCTTTGGGTACAGGCGGAGGAGTCGGGGTTGGATCAGCAGGTCTCCCTCCCATCTCCGCATAGGACTGTTTGGCATATAACAGAGTGTCATGCCGAAGTTCCGTCCATGAGCCTAAAGCGGAAAGTACACTCTTTTTTGACCACGCAACACCCCTCATAAACATGGGATACCCGTTTGTGAAGTCATCAAAAAGAGGACGGAGACTGTAAAGCCAGGACCAGTAGATATTCTGAGTCCATGTTTTCTGATCATACTGATCAAACTCATTTTTGAGCTTATTTTTCACTTTTGCAATGATTTTATCTGACTGGGGAGCGTTTGCGGAAATCCAGTCAGTCAATAATGAATCTGCGGTATTAGATCCTAAAATCGACATAATCATAAGAGCGGTAGGAGTTGAAGGCAATTTTTGTCCGGTTTCAAGATCCGGTTTTTCATCTCCCTGCGTAAGAGATGAAAACATATAGCTGTCCGGAATAAATCTCTGTCCCATAAATCGAAATCCTTTTGTACTTTTTAAAAGTTCCTCTTTAGTCGGCGGATTATCCGGATCAATAATTTTTATGTCAGATAATATTTTTGGTCCCGGGAGTTTTTTAGCCTCAATTTGGAACTGTTTTAATTTTGCCTCATCAGCAAGCGAACTATACCCGACGGAGTTACCATAAATTTTAGCCATAAGATCTGAATACTCATATACGGTCAGATCATCGCTTCTTCCGACAAAAAATACCGTAGGAAGATATATTCCCTGCCAAACTTCAAGGGCAGTCTTTCCGTTCACTCTATTTGATCCAAGCTGCCATGTCATAAAGAGAGCATCCCGGGTCAAATCCACATTATTAACGTCAAACCCGTGCCTGCCGTACCACATCATGGATCTAAAATAACTTCTCAAAATGGAGTTTCTTGTATAGTGACTGCGGGGGTTATACTGGGTGTAATCTTCAGGAGCATCTGGTTTTAAAACTCCATACAGAGGAGAAGACGCATTAAATGCTTCTGCTTTCATTACCAGTTCCAGTTCCTGACTTGCCAAATCATACACTTCAGGAGGAGTTGTGTTTTTGTACGTTTGTAATTTAGCCTGGACGCTTGCAAGAGTATCTGTATTCTGATCATCTGAAATATCCTTACTTTCTTCCTCCTGCGGGTTTCCTTCGAAATAATCTTTCGGTTTAGAGAAAACCGTATTCAGAATTACTTTAGGCACGAGATAGAAAACAGACAGCCTTTTCCATGAATCTTTTAACTTTGGATTCTGTTCCTGGGTGTAATGAGTAAAGGCATCGGTATACAGAGACTCTGTCAGATCTTTTAAGGCCGGCTGGAAATATACTTCCTCAGCTTTTTGAAATGACCTATCCATAAGAACGTGATAGGTGTGAAGAAGAAAATCCGAGGTTACAAAAATTGCGTTTTCGCTTTTTCGTTCCCACTCTGTTGTACTGCCTCCAAATTGGGTATATAAGTCAACCATATCATCTGATCTGGAAGCTGATCCCCATCCTCTCAGATCAAGAACTCCATTGGGATCGGATACGCCCGGATGTGTTGCCATAGTAAAAAAACCGTCTTTCTCAAGTGTATTCAGCTGATTGGCACTGAACTGTATTTTTGCATCTGAAGCAACGGCTTTTAAATTTATTAAATTGGAGCTTTTGAGAGTATAAGGCTCAAGTACGGGAGTTATGGTAGATTTTACTTCATTATATTGAGCAAAAGTTGCATCTTTTAAGCTAAACACTGCATTTTGATCTGTCTGGGGATTAACGGTTTGTTTTGGATAATTTAATCTCGGCAGCAAATAGACTATCCCGGCGGAAATAATCAAAACTAAAATTAAAACAGGAATTCCTATTTTCCAAATATGTCTTGCATTATTCGTTTGCATTGGCACAGCTTCAACTGGGCCAGCTTCATTTGCCGCATCCATATATATATGTAGAGTATTGCAGGAAAATGTATGGAAAGCAACTAAGAGCTAGCGTAATGAAAAAAGTGCTCCTGAGATAATCACACAATACAAAATAATTCCTGTTATAAAAGCCTTAAAGCCAAACCACCACCCTTCTTCTTTTACGCAAAAGACGATAAATTTACGGACCATGAGAAAATGAAAAACAAGAAAAAACCATAACAATAGTCCCTCCCATCTTCGGATCTCTTCTGTGTAGCTTAAGCTACTTAAGTAACTTAAGAGGAATATTAGAAAGAGAAAAACCACCCCCGCGGCCGATATCGTCGCTAATGCTTCTTTCCCTGTGGTTGCCACCGGATCAAACTTTTTTCTTTCTCTATAAATTTTGCTCCAGTAATAAGATCTCCAGAAATATTTTTTGGCAACCGGGAGAAAGTCTTCAAACTCGTGATGGACGCGAACTTCTGGGTCAAAGACAATCGCGTGTCTCTTGGCAATACGATAGGTAAGCTCGATATCTTCAATAAGAGCGGCTTTATAAGTGGTATCAAATCCCCCAAGTCTTAGAAAGAGATCACGACGAATTGCGGCGACGCGTGTGGAAAAGAGATAATAGTAATTTTTCGGGTCCCTTTCGTTAATCCAATAACTCCAGTCCCTCAGGGCTTTAAATCTACGGAAAAACCCATTCCCCTTTTGCTCTTTGTCCCAGACTCCGGTAAGAGCAAAAAGGTCAGGATCGCTATCGAACAAATAAATTACTCTTTTTAATGTTTTTTCAAAAAGAATTACATCGGCATCTAAAAATAAAATAATACTCCCCTTTGCGTACTTTACTCCAATGTTGCGGGCAACCGCGGGTCCCTGATTTTTTTTAAGCTCAATAATTTTTAAGTTTGACAAATTTAGCCAATTTTTCAAATGTGACGTAATAAAATCTACCGTTCCGTCTGTAGAATAGTCATCGACTATAATTACTTCAAAATCAGCTTTCCTGATATGCTGCGATTTATCTATAGAGTATAAAAGATGTCCAATTTTATTGAGGCTGTTGTATGAAGGAATAATTATGGAAAGCATATAGTGAATCAATTAATAGTTGTTTTAATTCGTCATCCTGAACTTGTTTCAGAGCCTGTCCTGAATTCGGTTCAGGAATTTTCTGAAGATGCTGAAATGAATTCAGCATGACGTTTTTTATTTATTGATTTTCTCCCATGCAGCTTACGCTATAATAAATCCATGGTCAAGGAAGAAGTAAAAAAAAACATACCAAATATTATTTTCCTCCTTCTTATTTCTCTTTTTCTCTTTTTCTCTTTTTCTCCTACACTACTTGATTTATCTTATCAAAACAATCTTTATGATAAAAACCGTGAGTTTACCCTCGAGCATAACTATTACTGGCCGGACTTCAACTTATATGTATCAAAAATCAGACAGGGATATGAAGGAAGCATACTCGCAAAAGAAAGATACACAACAGAACCTCATAGCGGATCATTAATCCAATGGCTCTATGTCCTTTTGGGAATTGCCGGAAAAACATTCGGACTTTCTATCCCCTGGTCGTATCAACTGGGAAGAATTTTGTTTGCTCCCCTTCTTTTATTGGTAATACTTCTTATTATAAAAAAATATTTTTTATCTTTTAAAAACCAGGTATTTGTCCTTGTCATAACATTAATTTCCGGTTCTTTTCCGAGGCCCTTCACAGACGCTCATGGAGCAATCCGCATAGGACGCTATATGGAATGGTGGAGCAACATGGATCCTCTCCAGAGAACCACTCACCTTCCCCACATTCTCCTTGCCCAGGCAATATCCTTTTTTCTTTTGTATAAGTTACTAATCGAACGGGTCCTGCCGCAGACTTCCCTCTCCGCTGGTGCTCCTCTCCGATTGTCGAGTGCGCGCCAGCGGGAGCCCTTCCATCTGCGTCACCTGTTTACAATTAATCAGATACTTACTTGGGTTTTTTATATTCTTCTCGGAAATTTTTTAGGCCTTATTTTCCCTCCCAGCCTCATGACGCTGAATTTAGTAATTGTATTTTATGTACTTATATCTTTAATAAAAAATAGAAATAGAAATATCAAATTTGTTATTTGTTATTTGTTATTTGTTATTTCTACACTTCCCTCTCTCCTTTATATCTTCTTTCTCACCAAAACCATTCCCTGGTCAGCTTTAGTTGATGCCCATAAGATGACACGCATGCCGGTTGCACTGGACCAATTTATCCTTGCAACCGGACCCATCTTTTATCTGGCAACTCTCGGAATGGTTACTCTTATTATTAAAAGGAAAATTCATTGGTATCCTCTTATCTATTTTGTTGTCGTCTCTATCCTTTTTGCCAGCTATTTCTCAATCAGTGATGATCAAAGCCCTCTTCGCTTTACCCAAACCGGACTATTTATTCCCTTTGGAATACTGGGAAGTTATTTTTTAGTAGAGGTATGGAGATGGATAAATGAACAATTGACAATGCGCAATGCGCAAATAAAAACTATAGTTAGAATGTGTTATTTGTTATTTGTTATTTGTTATTTGACTATGAGCAGTCTTATTCTCTACTCCTCTTATGACTGGCAACGGGAATTTATTGTAGAGCGTGCCCATGCAGACCACCCTTTGGTTCCCTACCCTCCCCAGACTCTTCCTCCACTAAAGTCATGGATGGATGCAATAAGGTTTTTGGAAAATAATACGAGTCATGACGATGTGGTAATTGCCCAAATTACCGCGGCAAACTATATCCCGGCGTATGCCGGAAATACTGTCTGGTGGGGACAGACAAATACATATGACTACTTCAGAAAACAAAAATTGATGGAGGATTTCTTTAAAGGTGAAATGTCAGAGTCCCAGGCAATACACCTTATCGCAGAAGGCAATATTAAGTATGTGTTTGTAGGACCTCAGGAAAGAGACATGATGACCGGAAAAAAAATAACAGATGTGTATCCTTTCTTAAACTCATTTTTCAAAAACTCGACCGTTGAAATATATAAAGCTCAATAATTTTTCAAAATCTTTACTCGGTACCAGCTAAGATACCCGTTATCCTCAACTTTTGTCAAATATGAGGCTCTTTGGAGGACGGAATTACCCGAATATCCGATAATGTCAGTAATAGTATTATTTTTTAAAAATGAAATTGCCTGCGTTTCAGACATTTTTCCGTCAAAAAATTCGAATAGTTTCTTTTCTTTTGACTCACTGTCTGTTGTCAAAAGCGGGTGCCCTTGATACTCGCGTCTGCCTGTATATGCGGGGAATGAGTTATTAAAGGGCCAATATACCAAAAACACATCATCCGTCTCCTTTGATTCTTTGGCAACATGGGTATACAAATCCATTGCTTTTTGAGGAATATAGTAAACCAAATTGTGTGTATCAACCTCGTTTGCTTTTTGAATTTGTACACCAAGAGGAAACATCATAACAGCCAGCGTCAGGATAAAAATACACATTAAAATTATTTTTTTAATTTTCAAACTTGAGAATAACCGGACAGAAAAATAAGCCCAAAAAAGAGGGAGAGTGGCAGGTAAAAACCTTACCGGACTAATTTTTCCCCACTCCGGAAGCGGGCTAAAAAATAGTGCGGTTGAGATAAGAAGGAAAATAAAAATCGGAAAGTCATGCGGAACATTTCTTTTTTCTTTGATAATCCTCAAAAGGCGAATCAGATAAAAACCTATTCCGCCTGAAGAAAGAATTACAAGGGGCCCGGAAGAAAGCATAAAATCAAGAAGACTTTTTGAAACCATCTGGGCAGATTCCCACCGGGCAAGCTCTATAAACGGAGGAAATAAAAATAACTCTTTAAGATAGAAAACTACAAAAACCCCTCCCAGAAAAAAAAGGAGAGAGAAAAGCCTATTTTTTTTCATTATGCAGGAAGAAATAAAAAGAACAGCGCTTACCAAAAGAAAATGAACCGGTTCAATACTGGCAAGGGTAAATCCCGTAAAAACAGAAAGAAGATGCAGAGGAATCTGTGTAATTGAAGTATGATTGGAGAATGATTTTCTTAAAAAGAGAATAAGAACGGCAATTAAGAGCGTCCGTTCGATAAGATGGTGAGGCACTCCTCCTAAACGTGTAAAAGGCAAGCCGATGTTAAACCAGTGGTCATAAAACCACAGTCCCCATTTTCCTCCTTCCAAGCTTATTTTGGGAAATGCATTTGAGAAGAGAAAAAGGATAAAAGAAAAAAAAGCCATACTTTTTCCGTTTTTATTATCTTTAAAAAGAATGGTGAGTAAATAGAAAGATAAAGAAAGAAACGTAACGGAAAAGATTACAATGGATGCATGATAGGCAAATGAAGAAGATAATCCAAATAGGGAAAATGTCTTTCCAATGAACACATTTTCCCACCCTACGATAGTTTTGCCCGTAAAATCAGAAGTATACAGATCCGCGGATAAAAACCATGATGTCTGCCCCTGTGTAAATTGGGAAAGATAATAAAAATAATCCCCTCCCCAATGAGTCACCTGAAGAGACACCCAACCGGGAGGAGTTTTGGCAATTTGAGTTATAACGGGAAGAATATTCAGAAAAGTAACTATACCGATAAGAAGACTTACCCAAACGCCTAGAATTATAGAGTAATTTTTCTCTGCCATAGGAAGGGATTCGTATCAAGGCTTTTAAAGTTTTCTTTAATATATTTTTCCTGGTCAGGGAGAAGCACACCGGTTCTTCCTTCGTACCCTACATGAACATACTCTGTGTTATTTTTCTCAAACTCGCTTTTTATGTCCGGGATGTCAAAACCTATCCCCTCCTCATACTGTCCATAGGGCACACAGCAAAAATAATACCCGTCCCGGAAAAATACCGTCTCACCTGTGAGATCAAAAACGGGTTCGTTTTCAGGAATTTTTGCCAAAAAATATCCTATTTTTGCTTTTGTATCCTGGTTTGTCCATTTCATTTTACTTTGATAGACAGTTCCACCTAAAAACGTGAGATAACCGATTAAAATTAAAGATAAAAATATACCTCCGGGTGACACGAAGGAAAGTCTTTTTTTCCCGTCACCCTGAACTTGTTTCAGGGTCTGACTTAACGCAGATGCTGAAACGAGTTCAGCATGACGAATATTAAGAATAGAATTAAACAGATCTCCCACATAAAAACAGAAAAAAGGAATAAGAGGTATCCAGTACTGGGCATGCTTAAGGGGAAATATTTTTACAAATGCATAAAGGGCAGCGTAGAAACTGCCGAAAATCAAAAATTCCGAAACACACCTGCTATTTTCCTTATGCGACAGCGACGCAACCCCCCGCAGTACCCCGACAATTGATGCGGTAAGAAAAATAAAAAGTGTGGCATACAGAGCCGGATTAAATCCTCCAAATCCATAATATACATCCGTCGGCCAGAAAAAATGTGAGGGGAACATATAAAATTTTGATCCTAAAATAGAGGTAACCGTCGAAGCCATTTTAGTCATGCTGTAGATTGCAAGACCGGGTTCCCCCGACCAAAATATAAATCCCAGAATTAAAAGCGCGGGAATGAATAATCCGGTTCCAAAAGAAAGAATATGTTTGATAAGATCAGGCTCTGTATTGGCCCATATACCCCTAATGATCCGGTATACCCATATGATTCCGATTGGGATTAGAAAAAAAACAGTTTTAGGAACAAAAGCCAAGCTTAATCCATAGGATAACCCCGAGAACATATAACCTGCCTGCGCAGGCAGGCATATAACATTTAACAATTTTTTAACATTTCTGTCATATGTTAAATGTTGAATGTTCTCTTCACTAATAATAAATAAATACATTCCCAACAGTCCAAAAAATACTGCTACCAGATCCGGCCGTATTTCAATCATCTTATCCTGAGGCATGGGAAGAAAAACAAAGATAAATACGGCAAAAAGGGCAGCAAGTGTCCCTCTCATTTTTTTTACAATCAGCCCTAAGATACCTAAGATACTTAAGTAACTTATAAATATAAAAATGCGGGCGAAAATTAGGCTTTCAAATGTCCTTCCAAAAACTTTCATAATAAAAGCAATAGGATAAAGAAAAAAAGGAGGAAACAAATAGAAAAAATCACTGTACGGCTTCTCCCCTATGGAAAATGCATATCCCCAGTGCAGATGCGCAAACTCATCCGCGTCAAAATATCTCGTTATTGAAAGCCGGAAGTGAAGGTAAAGAAGAATTAGAATACCTACGAGTAAAAGAAGATATAAAAAATATTTGCTCCAGATTCCTACTTTTCCACCCATATCCTAATATTACCTGGAGGAGAGCATAACTGTCACGAGTATCTTTGAAACGGAAAAGGCTATGAATCATCAACAAATTTTTCCGGTAAGCCATGGATTACATTTCCAATCAGATGGTTGCGGGAGATCTTTCGGTCTGGACATAAGTTAGTATTGTACCCTATAACTATTGATCCGTCGAATGGGATGTAAATATTGAGCTCCAAGAGGTCCTCTTGCAAATGGCTTTGCAGAAGCTCTGCGGCTAAGTGAGTTGAATATCATCCGGGATATATACTAACCGTTCTTTTGCAAAAATAAGCCATTTTTTCAGTGTTTCTGTCTCAGGCGCTTCAACAGAAAGACTATAGTAGGTCACTCTACCCGTTTCTCTTTTTGCGAGAATTCCTTTATCAACTGCCTTTTCTAAGTATGTGACCACGGTTTGCCGGGCCATTTTTCCCTTGGTTACTCGAATGATATTTTTAAACTGCATCTGCCTCCTTTTAATAAACGGCTTAAGAATAAGATGCATGTTTCCTTCTAATTCCTGCCGTTTGATAAACTCGCTTCGTTTTGCTTCAAGACTGGTTTTCACGACATCAAGAATTGACAGCACTAAGCTTTCCAGAACAAACGCGGCAAAATGATTGAGATTTTTCCTCTCAAGTGAATAGAGAAGATATTTGTAGTATCGGCTTTTTTCTTTATGATAATAGTATGATGTGCTATATAGGTTTTTAGCATTTAACCCTAAACTTCGCAAAAGAGTATGTTCCAAGATGCGGCATACCCGTTTATTCCCATTATTAAAAGGGTGTAAACCATAGAGCGCGGTATGAAAAACAGCAACGCCCGTAATCGTCTGATTATCTTTGAGCCACGCGATAAGTTCGCGCACTCCTTTTTCAATTTCAACATAAGGAGCCGGTATATACGTTCCCACTCTTATTTCGTTATTATCCCGCCACATCCCCGACTTATAGATCGTGAAGTCTTTCAAATGCTTTTTAAATATATCCAGTCCCTGGGTTAATTGACTATGCAGTTCTAATAAATCCTGAGGAGCTAACCTATCAATTGCAAGTGGTTTGTGATGCAGAGTTCGAAATGTTTTGGCTATATTAAAAAATTCGAATTTATCATAATCTTTTTGTGTAAGTTTTTCTTTTGCTTTCAACTTTTGACTGAGAAAATCATAATGGGCGTCAGAAAGAATAAGATTATAGACATCTTGTGCTTCGGCAAGTGTCAATTGTGAGTCTTCTGCTTTTGATATAGCAAATGAAGCTAACAACTCATTTTTACTAATGAGATTTTTTTCGATATCAGGGTTTAAGAACACTTGCTCAAAAAGTGTAAGCTCATTATCTAATGAAATCATCTCTTTATCTTTGAAAGGCAATATTTCAGGTGTCCAGATAAACTGGGATAAAAAGCTTCCGGAAAATGGCTTTAAAATCTGAGCATTTATCATAGGAATCAGTCTAATTTCAGTCTAACAATCAGTCTAATTATTGGTCTAATTGGATGGTAACAGACTCTACCATAGAAGTCAAATTGATGTTATTTGAGAGGTATATTTATGAAAGGTACTGAGCCGCCTCCAACTACTTGAGGCAGGGTGCCGTTCCATTTTTTGATCGCCTCAAGCTGAAGAAATTCCTGGGTAAGAGATGCTTTTTGAAGAGACTGAGCCTCAGCAAGCCCTTTTGCCTCCGCGATTTTAGCCTGGGCTTCCTGAGAAGCTTGTTTTACCTCATATTCTGCTTGTTTGACTCTTTGCTCCGCGATTACTTTTTGCTCAATTGATTTAGAGTACTCCGGAGAAAAATAGACAGCCCGCAAAAGTACACGGTCAATAATAATATTTTTAGGAGCTAAAAGTTCTGAGATTTCTTTTGTCATAACCTCTTCTGCCTCCTGTCTTTTTTCAGAATAAATCGCGGGAGCACTGTACCGGCTTATGACCATTCTAATCTGACTCCGGGAAAAGGGACGGATCAGTTTATCAAGATAGTTAAGCCCGACACTTTTCCAAATTTCCGGAGCTTTGTCCGGGTCAATTTTAAAAAGAACGGTCGCATCTACTTTTACCTGCTGGCCATCAGAAGTCGGCGCATCCAGAGAATCATCTTTACGAAGGGCTCCCTCTTCAACTGATTGAGACATTGTATATTCCTGAAGCCGGGTGTCAAAAAGTTCTACATGCTGCCAAAAAGGAATTGCGAAGTTTAGTCCTTCACGAAGAGGTGTTTTTAAAACTCCCCTTCCCCGGTCATACACGGCCCCTACTGCTCCGGGAGGCACAAAAATAAGAGTTGACCTAAAAAGAACAATAGCACCGATGATAATAATTACAAGTTTTATTGTACGAAACGAAGGCATATATTGGGGTACATTTACTTTAACTCCTTGCATATTTTCAACGTATCAGGAAAATGAAGAGATTGTCAAATCAAATTTTAAAAGAATAATAATTCATCTTACTCCCCATAAAAGAAAAAGAGGAATCGAGTTTGCAGCCCATTTTTTTATAGAAAGAATTGGCAGACATACCATCATAAATACTTACTTTAAATGAATTTATTTTCCTCTTTTTAAACTCTTTTATAGTTTCCTCAAAAAGCTCTTTTCCAATTCCCTTCCGCTGGTACTTACTATCAACAGAAATGGAAAGAAGCTCTGCATGATCGTGTCCAAATCCGGGATACGCAAGCGTTTTAAAAATATCAAAAATGAGCTTAGGACTAGTAAGAACCGCAAAACATAAGGCACTTCCCATTCCCATTGGGTTTTCCCTAAAGAAAGTACCTAATAAACCTCTGGAAGTCTCAACCCCGGTTGCAAACCCGGCAATTTCCCCGTCTTTTTTATATACCAACGTAAACACGGAGGGAATTCCAAGAGATGTTTTGTAAAACTCAGTCAAAAAATACTCTCCCAGTTTTGAAAGAAATCCGGGAAGTTCCTTTTTATGGAGAGAGGAAACGGAGAGAATGTCGGAAGAGGATAAGAATGTAACCATTTTATCTTGTCATTCCTGCGCAGGCAGGAATCTATCAATATGAGTCTTGCTAATTTGTACGATGGATCCCCGCCTTCGCGGGGATGACATTTTTGTTGAATGACGAATAGAAATCTTTAATAACCGTACACACCTCCATCACTTCTTCCTTCTTGATTCCCGGCCACAAAGGTAACGATAACACTTCCTCGCTTGCCTTTTCACTTTGGGGAAAATCTCCCCTTTTATATCTTAAAAATTTTAGAGAAGGAATAAGATGCACCGGAGTCGGATAGTGAATGCCTGTTCCGATGCCATGAGATTCTAAATAAGATTTTAACTGATTTCGTTTAGAAGTGCTGATAACGTACAGGTGGTAGACATGGTTTGAGTCCTTGTCATTCTGATCCCGATTCTGATCGGGAGAAGAATCCTGTTTGGGTTTAATTCCAACGGGATCCTTCGTCCCCTTCGATAAACTCAGGGTTCTCAGGATGACAGAGGGAATAGTTGATAAATTTTTTGAATAAATATTTGCAATCTTTCTTCTCTCTTCATTCCACCTATCCAAATATTTTAACTTTACCGATAAAAACCCTGCCTGAACCTCATCCAGTCTGCTGTTTCTTCCCAAAATAACACTGTTATACCTGTTTTTTTCTCCGTACATTCTGAGAAGCTTAACTTTTTCCGCAATTTCCGGATCATTTGTCAAAACCATTCCCCCGTCCCCCAGAGCTCCCAGATTTTTTGTAGGGTAAAAAGAAAAACAACTTACGTCTGCGAATGTTCCAACCCCCGCACCGTGGGCATGGGCACAGTCCTCAATAAGTGGAATCTTGTAATGATCTGTAATTTTTTTAATGGCTAATATATCAGACGGTCTTCCGTACATGTGGACAACAATTGCTGCTTTAATCTTTTTCGCTTTTTCGCTTTTTCGCTCAATTACCTTCTTTAATTCTTCAGGGTCCATATTAAACGTACGGGGATCAATATCAACAGGCAGTGGCACTGCTCCGATTGCGGTTATCGAAAAAACAGTAGGATACGCATTGGCAGGCAGGACAACGATGTCTCCTGGTTTAACGTTTAACGCCTGCATTGCTAAAGACAAAGCTTCAGTTCCGGATCCCACTCCGACTCCGAATTTACACCCAACATAAGAGGAAAATTCACTTTCGAATTTTTCTACATTTTTTCCCAGAATAAATGTACCGCCGTTTAATGTGTTTTGAAAACTACTTTTCAGCTCTTTTTCGATACTTTTATGAAGTCTGGTTATGTTGAATATGGAGATCATATTAGGAAAAAACAAATAACAAAGAACAAATAACAGGAAAAGTAAAAAAATTGTTACTTGTTATTTGTTACTTGTTATTTGTTAATTAAATTTTTTTCTAACCATCAGTCTCCACCATAATAGAAATAGATTTTTTCCTGTTGCTAAAAGCCTTTTGAAATTAAAGAACTGGCTTTTGCCGGATGTCCTCCAATAATGATGCACGGGGACTTCACGTATGAGAAATCCGGCCTGATCTATTTTTTTGACAAGTTCTGTGCATATGGTTCCGGTATTTTCATGAAGATGAATCCTTTCCAAAGCTTCTTTTTTAATAAGCCTAAAATCACAGTCTGTGTCCCGTATGGGAAGTTTAAAAGCGTATTTGACAATATGGTGATACATCCTCCCCATAACTGTCCGGTACCAGGGATCGTTTCTTTTTATCTTGTATCCGTTTACCATGCCTAACAGAGAATGTGTCATCCTGATCCCAGTTCGCTGGGGAAGGATCCCGTTGGAATTAAGCTTAGCACGAGATTCTTCAGCTTCGGCAAGCTCAGCTTCAGAATGACGCTGATATTCGTCTAACAATAATGACAATTCCCTAGGATCATACTGAGCATCACAATCGGTATAAAAAACAAGGTCTTTACTTGCATGATTAAATCCGTCCCGAAGAGCTCCTCCGTAGCCGGTATTTTTTTCATGATGAATGATCCGAATTTTATTGGGAGTCAGATAGGACAGCCGTGAGGCAAGATGACGAAGAGCATTTTTCTGATTTATCGTATTTACAATAGTTATAAGAGCCTCTCTATTTTTGGGACTGCTCCCGTCATCAACAAGTATTACCTCCCAATCATCCGTATACTTCTCAGCAGTGGCAATAGAGAGGGTAATCAAACTTCCCACTGTCCCCCAGTCATTTAAGAAAGGAAAGAAAATAGATATAGATATCTGTTTATTTGCCATAAGCTGGGTGTAATAATACCATAGCTGTATATTACAATAAGAGAAATGGGAAAACTTCATATTTTCCGGTGGGTTTTTTTTATTTTTTCAACCGCCCTCATTCTCGGTCTTAACCTGGCTCCGACTATTACGTTTATCAACCACTCTCCTCCTGACCGGTATTTTCCTCTCATGCATAATAATTCCCAGGACTTTTATTTTTATCTCAGCCTTATGCGGGAAGGAGCACAGGGTCAGTGGCTGACAACGATTCCTTTTACAACGGAGACCCACTCGAGATCTTTGGTTTTTAATTACTTTCTCATTTTAGGAAAAATTTCCTCATTATTGGGGATACCTATGGAACTGGGATATTTAATTGCCAGGATAGTTAGCAGTATTTTATTCTTTTTATGCGCATGGCTGCTTATCCGGAAGTTAAAAATTCCCTATCCCCGCCTCACCTATCTTATTTTTCTTTTTGCATCTCCTTTTCTAAAAGGTGATACTCCTTATCTCTATTGGTGGACAGGAATCGATGCCATACGAAGAGCTTCTTACCTCCCCCATCATATGTTCGGAGGATTTCTTCTTATTTTGGCTTTTTATGTAATTCTTCAATTTGTTGAAAGAAAAATTTCTCTTTTTCGCTTTTTCTCCTTCTCTCTTTTTCTCCTCTTCCTGATGCTTCTTATCCATACTCCAAGTTTGTTGATTTTAATCATGACTCTTCCAACCGCAATTATCGGTTACTTATCAAGAAAAAATATATCGTCATTAAGACACGGAAGAATAACAAAATTAACCATTCAACCATTTAATCCTTTAACACTCACTTCGCTTTTTCTCCTTCTCTCTTTTTCTCTTATTCTTATGCTTATTTTTGCCAAACTTATGGAGGGAGATGCCCTTTGGAAACATGCACTGGAATGGGAAAAGACTCTCCAGCTTTCTTTTTTAAAAGAAATTTTAGGAGGATTTGGAATTCTTCTTCCTTTTACACTAATTGGAATAATCAGAAGCATCCTTTCTAAAAACTTTTCTTACTGGCTCGTTCTTTCCTGGTTCTTAGTTCCTATTTTGATGCTTCCCCTTGCGCCCTTCTTTCAAATTTCAAATACGAGACTTGTGCAGGGAGTTCCTTTTCTTCCCTTTGCGATGCTTACGGCAATCGGGATTGAGTGGATCGTATCTGTCATTCCCACGTTTACCCTGAGCTTCGAAGGGAAGGCGGGAATCCAGTCTTTGATGAATGGATCCTCGGGACCTGCGTCCGGGATGACGACAAAAAACATAATATTGATAATAATTTTTTTCATATTTCTCCTCCAGTCTATTCCAACCCTTATCTGGAGTCTCAAAGACCAAATTCACGAATACAGCACTCCTTACTCAAATATTTATCTGGATAAAAGACTCTTTTCGGCATTTGATTTTATCAATAAAGAATATGAACCGGGAACCGTCACCCTTGCAAGCTTTTATACGGGAAATTATCTGCCGGCATTTACCAATACCATAAGCTTCATCGGACATTTCGGATATACATACGATCTCGAAAAAAAAGAAGAGATAACGGATAATTTTTTCAGCCAAAAATTAAATCCAGAAGAAGCAAAAGAATTTTTAAGGAAAAATAACATCCGCCTGATATTTCAGGGGCCGGAGGAGAAACGGATGACGACGGAACCTCTGTATCCTGCTCTTCTCAGGAAAGTATTCAATAATGATATCGTCACGATATATCAAGCTAAAACATAAAAATACAGTTGACAAAAATCCGTTTTGTGGGAAAATAGTGAAGATATGGAAACCTTGTTGTACCGAATATTAGGCAGGGATGAAAACTTAAAAAAGATTAGTTTATGTTAAATAAACGGTGGCTGGATTCTACTTTTTCGTCCTCCTCCAAGCGCCCCATAGTCTCTTAAGGTCTTTCC
>MFJL01000015.1:43357-47706 GCA_001779195.1 Candidatus Gottesmanbacteria bacterium RIFCSPHIGHO2_02_FULL_39_11 | reverse complement strand
CGTTGTCTCGATCTACTACAAGGTGGTAACAGACGATGGCAAGAAGGCCGAGGCTACCCTTCCTTTCAGTCTCGATTGTTTAACTAGTGTTGGGAAGTGCCTCATAGTCTCAATTAACCCGCCGACTTCGAAGAAAATCGAAGCTTCAGGCATAGGGGCAACGGTTCAACTTGGCGGGCTGGCTGGTGATGCCTATCGGATCCTCTACAAGAAAAGTGGATCGAATCTGACCGAAGGCTCACAAAGTTCACTGAACTTCATGGCTTTTCCAAGGATTGTTTACCAGGGGTGGATTCATACCGCCAATGGTTGGCAGACCTCTGAAGCCTGTGAGTTTCAGTGGGATCTGGAGGATCACAGATATGAAGTGAATGCATCAAAGGTTTACAGCGTTGAGGGGTCAGTATACAATAGAAACATAACCCAAAAACTACTCTTCGATGGCAAACCGGAGCTTATCCAAGAACGCACAGGCGACTTTCAGGATGATGTATGGTACGAAGTACCAGCTCCAGACTTTGGTTTTGCGCTGGGTGACGAAAATTGCAGCCTTTATGAAGGTTACAGCGCATATATACCTGTTCCTGGAGCTTGCTCTGGGGCAACGCATGTTCCCACTATCCGGCCAGACTATATGACGGATGGTCAGGGATGGATCCAGATTGTGTACGATAGGGAAGTGGACAACTATATGTACGAATTGGGTCCTGGGATCTATGGATTGTTCTCTTGGGAACTGGCGAGCGGCAAAATCACGATGAAGCGGTACGCCACGAAGGAAGACGGGTCGTGCGACTGGTCGCGCGAACTCCCAGCGAATAAGGGAATCTACTTCGAGGCGAAGGATCATCATCCTGCGATCGTAAAGTTCTGTAATCTTATCACCGAGGTAAAAGGCACGTCCACCACGACTACCGTTTCGGATGATAAACCCCAAGGAGGTGGTATCGACTAGCCAGCAGCTGGTTTAATTTCGTTCAGATTGTCCATGCGACACGGGTGATCTGAACGCTTGAGATAGCATGAGGGGTGGCCTTCGCACTGAGAACCAGGAATGGTTGCTCCTCATGTTATTGTAAGTTTCTTCTTAAGCGGTCTCTCTTCGAGCGTTTAAAGCAAAATTGCTTTCTCAATTGCACGTTAGCGTGTGAAAGAGGTGAGCGAAAGTAGCTTGAAAACAAAGCTCGGAGATCGGGTGTAGGAATCGTTTGGTTTCGGTTGAGGAATAAAATCCTCTTAACCCTTCACAGGGCCCATACCAACACCATTCTTACATTTCGATCTCGCAACTAGCGATGTGTGTCGCTACTGATGAGTCCAAAAGGACGAATTGCAAAGGTTTAAAATAGTAATATGTCAGAACGTTTAATATATAAACCATCACAAAAAGAAGAACATGTATTGCCGCGCAGAACTATATTAAAAATAGGTGCGGCAGCCCCTATCACAATAGCGGCCTCATTAGGAGGTCTTTCCCGCCGGGAAGCATATGCAGAAGAAGATACTTCTTTTATGCTTGGCAGGGTTAATCTTTCTAAGCAATTTGCTGAAATTATCGGAGAAAGTGTATATCCGATGGATCCTCTTCCTCAAAGATCACGAGCTATAAATCCTGAGGATGTGGTTGCATTTGATAGATGGTATGGATCAGGATGGAACGATACTATTATTTTTCATACGTCAATTCCGAATATCCATGTATTGTATGGTCATACGAGAAATCGATGGGTAAGAGGTGAAAAGGTCCGTCTTCCTCATGAATGGATCCGTTCAGCAAATGCAGGAGGGTATATGGCTTTGGAACAAGGCAAAGAAGTCGCAAAATTAGCACTTACTTTTTCAACAAAGGTAAAGACTTCTTATTTTTGGAATTCTGTTAGACCCAATCAGAATGAAGTCGCAGAATTTCAGATCGAAAACATTGCGCTCCCATCTGATATTGTGAATGATATTACAAACGGAGGAATTATTTTTGTCGGATGCGGAGATAAAGTTGACGGAGAATTTATAAATCAGCAGGTTCTTGTTGCGAAACTGTACGAGTGATATAGCATTCTTAATGCCGCAAAAGAGGATGTTTCTTTCTTGCTTGAGGGTGAATATCCTTCTTATTCCAATGACACAATGTTACAATTTTATTCTTGTGAACTGTGAGCCTTTTAGTCTGTGTAATCTTCCACCTGGAGGGTGGAATTGAGTCCACACCTTGGTAAATTGCGAATTGCGGGGAATTTTAAAAAATGTTTTATCCTATCTGAATGTGAAGAGGAAGATTTAAGGCTTCTGAAATCTTCTTTAAGAAACCTATTGTTGGATTGGCATTTCCGGATTCAAGCCTCGAAATTACCGCCTGTTTACTTCCGATTTTTTTTGCAAGCTGTGCCTGAGTAAGCTTTCGTTTAATCCGTGATCGAATTAAACTTCTCACAAGAGCAAACTCCGGCTCAAGTCTGTCATATTCTTTTTTAAATTCAGGATCTTTAAGTAATTCTTTTTTATGATCATCGAAGGTGCAGAGTTTCATATAACTTATATGTTATATTATCGTTTTCATTCTGTCAACTGCAGTTTTTATTTCTTTTTCAGGAGTTTTTTGAGTTTTCTTTTGAAAAATATGGAGTAAACAGAATCCATTGAGATAAGGAGAATATAGAATTCTAAGTGAAGTTTCTCCCAGGATACGCAGTTCAAATAAATTTGGAGCCAATTTCTTGGAGTGAGGAGTTCTAAGAAGGGGACCGAATTCTTTTAAATATTCGATAGATTTTACAATTTTTGCTTTATCCGTTAGGCTAGCTGATTCAACATATTCTTTAACGGGTAATTTTCCATTTTGAGTACAAAAATAATAAACGACCCAAGACATATTTTTATACTATCATAAAGAAATTATTTATTATAGAGAAATCCTCCACCTGAAATCCTCCACCTGGAGGGTGGAAGTGAGTCCACACCTTTCTCAAATAGCCACAGAATTGATAATTCCAAAAGGGGTGACATGGGTTTGCGAGAAATCCTCCACCTGGAGGGTGGAAGTGAATCCACACCTTTCTCAAACAGGCACAGAAGTGGTAATTTAAAATAGTGAAACACGATCTAGAATATAAAATAGGTTCTAGGGTAAATTGCGAATTGCGATTTTAGAGTATTGATCAAAGTGGTATACTTTACTATATGGTAAAAAAAGTTTTGAATTATCGAGTCATCATTACTCCGGAAAAATATCCCGACGGATCTGTTGTTTATAATGCCTATGCTCCAACACTTGGGGTTTCTGACTATGGAGACAGTATTGAAGAGGTACTAAAAAGCATACAAGATGGTATTTTCTTAGCTATCGAATCGATGGCTTCTAAGAAAGAACAGATTCCAGTGGATCAAGTAGAAAAGGAAATTATGGCTACAGCTTCCGTAAATATTCCATCTTCACTTTCCAATAAAATTTCATTTGCTTAAATGCCGAAACTGCCTCGCGATATAAAACCTCATCAGATGATTCGTATCCTGCAGCGGAAGGGATTTCAAAAAACAGGCAGTCGGGGATCTCATATACGTTTTTCTCATGCAGATGGCAGATGGACTCAGGTAGCAGTTCATCCTAAACCTATTCCGCAAGGCACTCTTCGGGCTATTCTTAGACAAACAAAACTTTCTGTAGAGGATTTAAATTCATAATGGAAACACAACCAGTTTCTCACCCGGATCTTTCTTCTCCTCCGGAACCATCTCCTCAAATAATCCTCCACCTGGAGGGTGGAATTGAGTCCACACCTTTCTCAAACAAGCATATAAGTGATAATTTAAAAAAGCCCCTCTTTTGATTCCCAAAAAAATTTCTACTTTTTCCAAGGATCTATATCCCTCTCGTTTTTACCTTTTTTCTTTCATGGTATAATTTACTCATGCAAAGCAAAGAGAAAGAAGAGTTTATTAATGCGTGGGTAAAAAGTGGTCAGGAAGATCTGGATGTAGCTGAGGATTTATTCAAGAAAAAACGATATTCCTATTCTCTTTTCTTTTGTCATTTATCTCTTGAAAAGATATTAAAAGCAGTATTTATTGCTAAAAACGACGATGCTCCACCACCTTTGCATGATTTGATAAAACTATGCCAGAAATGCGGTATTAAATTAAATGAGTCGAAAGTCAAAGATTTGACAGAGATATCGTCATTCAATATCGAAGCCAGATATGATGTAATGAAGGAAAAATTATATAAAAAGGCGACAGTAATTTTTACAAAAGGATATCTGTCTAAAACAACGTTATTATTTAAACAGTTTGAAAAGTTAATATCATGAAAAATAATAAATTGTCAGAAAGTGTAAAAAAAGAAATCAAAGATTATA
>MFJL01000015.1:0-43334 GCA_001779195.1 Candidatus Gottesmanbacteria bacterium RIFCSPHIGHO2_02_FULL_39_11 | reverse complement strand
CCTTTACGAAAGGTTATTCTGTATGGTTCTTATGCAAAAGGAAAGGCTCATGAAGATTCAGATATAGACCTTGCCATAATTTCGGATCCCTTTGCAAAAGACCCTCATGATGAAATGGTAAATCTGATGATGCTTTCTCAAAGGATATCCGATCGTATCTCACCTATACCGTTTCGCCCCGTTGAAATGAATATGAAATACCATTCCTTAATTGCTGAAATAAAAAAACACGGACAGGTTGTATTTGAGGAATAATAGATGGGGACGGTTCTCAAACAAGCACATAATTGATAATTCCAAAAGAGTGAATTGCGTAATCTTCCACCTGGTAATCTTCCACCTGGAGGGTGGAATTGAGTCCACACCTTTCTCAAGCAGTAATCCTCCACCTGAATCCTCCACCTGGAGGGTGGAATTGAGTCCACACCTTTCTCAAACAGGCACAGAATTGATAATTCCAAAAGGGATGACATGGGTTTTGCGAAGAATTTTTTCAGTGTGGTAAAATAGATAGAGATGAAGTAACAAACCAAACTATGGCTGAACTATGCTGAAAAGAACTTTGAAAATATGGAATTCTAATTAAAGAATAGCAAGTATGCACTATCTGTATATTGTGCCCACCAGGCTTTAGAAATGATATTAAAGGGTGCATATATAGAGTTTAAAGATAAAGCTCCGATTAAAACACATAATTTAGATGACCTTTTTGTACATGCAGGATTTGAATCTCCCAAAAGTCACTGGGTAAAGGAACTTGCAGAAATTACACGACATTTTTGGAGAGTACGATATCCCGATTTTCGAGAGCATGTATATACCAGCCGTCGTAAAGTCGAACCAATAATAAAGATTAGTAAGGAAATTTACTTATGGGTAAAAGAAAAATTGATAACTACCTAATACAATATATAGAAAGATTAAATAAAGATGTTAAGCCTGAAAAGGTCCTTCTTTTTGGATCCTATTTAAAAGGAACGTATAAAGAGGGGAGCGATATCGATCTTATTGTAGTTTCTAACTACTTTAAAAATATGGATATTGATGATAGGCTGAAAATTCTTTATGGGAAACGTATCCTTATTCCTTTAGACATGCATTTACATGCATTTACCGCTGAGGAAATAAAAAAAGTAAGCCCATTAACTTCTTTATATGAAGCCTTGAAAGAAAGTAAAGATATTCTTCATAGCTGATATTCCAGATAATCCTCCATAATCCTCCACCTGGAGGGTGGAATTGAGTCCACACCCACTATTCAGAGTATAAAATAGGTTCTAGGGTAAATTGCGAATTGCGCGACCTGCGAGTATTTTTAATACTGTGATAAAATAAAATAATGACGGAAAAAGAATTGATAGAGTTCTGGAAAAAAAGTGCTGAGAATGACTATAAAAGCGCAGTGGTGCTTTTTAAAGGAAAACAATACCACAACGCACTTTTTTTCTGTCATCTGACAATTGAAAAAATGCTCAAAAGCGTTTTTATAAAGAAAAAACATAATGCACCTCCCTGGATTCATGATCTGGAAAAACTGGCTAAGGTGAGCAGTGTCTCTCTTGTACCTGCAGACATGAAGGAAGACTTGTCAGAAATAACAACCTTTAATATTCAGGCAAGATATGAAGATGAAAAGTTTACCTTTTACAAAAAAGCGACTGAAGGATTCACTATTAAATATATGAAAAAGACGAAGGAGATACTTCTATGGTTAAAAAAACTATAAATAAAAAAGTACTAAATCAAATTCTTCATTTTTCAAATCTTCTCAAAGAAGAGGGAATTTCTTATGATAAGCTTATCCTTTTTGGTTCCTTCGCCAAAGGAACAAACCACAAATATAGTGATATTGACCTATGTGTAGTGTCAAAAATATTCGATAAGGATTACCAAGGCTGGTTTGACCGGTTATGGAGAATAAAAAGTAAAGAAGACATAGATATTAATCCCATGCCTTTTACCCCTGATGATTTAACTAATAAATACTACACTCTAGCCTCAGAAATCCGTAAAACGGGAATTGTTATTCAATAGATTATGATATGAACTTTAAACGAAAAGGGCCAAAATCAATTAGAGGCGGGTGTCTTTTATGCAAACCCTGGAAAATTATGGGAAATAGTAATGTTGGAAAAAAACATCAGGATATAAAATCTTATGCTTATTATAGAGAAGAATTAAAATATATTAAAGAAATCTTATATAATTCTCCACCTGGAGGGTGGAATTGAGTCCACACCTTTCTCAAACAGCCACATAAGTGATAATTCCAAACGACGAATTGCGATTTACAATGGTTTTATCAAGTGATATATTAGTAGCATATGAATCAGTCAATAACAATTTCATCCAATTCATTTAATTCTCTTCTTACCCGAATGAGTCGGTTGGAAAAGCTTGTAGAAAAGGTATTAGAAAAGATGGAAAAAGAACCTCCATGTGGAACTTCAGCCTGGTGGGACTATTCAGAGAAGCGTGCTGATGCGGAAATAAAGATGGGAAAATACAAGACATTTGAAAATGGCGAAGAGTATTTAAAATACCTCAAGACTCTTTAACGTATGATTGTCCATCAAACTCCGGGATTTGAAAAACAATACCGCAGACTTCACCCCAAAATTCAAAAGAAATTTCAAAAACAGATGACATTCTTGCTTAAAGATCCGCATTATCCTTCTCTTTATACTAAGAAAATGGATTCAAAAGTATGGGAAGCAAGAGTGGATTTTCATTATCGCTTTACTTTTATAATGACTGATGAAGAAGTATTTCTTCGTAGTATCGGTATGCATGATAAAGGACTGGGGAAGAAGTAGATTTGATCCCCGAAAGGGGAATCAAAAAGAAAATTATTTATTATGGTGCTTGCCCTGAAAATTTTTTGAAAATATATCAGATATATTTTTCTTGCTTGCTTTGCAAGCTAAAAAATTTTTAGGGTAAAGGTACCCTACAAAATTGAGAAATTTTGAGGGTAAACAGTTCGGAGAAATTAAACAATGAAAAGTTTAATTTTTTGTGAATTGCGGAATTAGATGGGTAGATGGGTAGATGGGGACGGTTCTCAAATAGCCACATAATTGATAATTTCAGTTTAGAACTCATCTTATAAATACGTTATTTACGTCATTCTGGTAAACTAGATTTGTGGGCGTTTACCCTGAAAATTCACAGGAATTGTTACAGGCATCCAGAATCTGTGTTAGTCAAACATGGATTCCGGACACATTCGTTAAACTCAATGCAAGCAAGACGGGTTACCGTGTATAAAATAATCATCAAAATGAGTATGATTTGGCATAAGACAATAGTGGTACAGATCAAATTGTATTCAATTGAGAACTGTACCCGATGCCGACTTTTATTACCCAATTCTTACTCTCCTCTATTTGCCATTTAACCTTTACTCTCTAGCTTTATAAAGAAAGGGGGTGAAAGTATGCAAAGTCAACTACAAATTCAAGCTGCACGGAAAAATATTAAAAAAGCTCAAGCAGCATGGAAATCCATGTCTTACCGGCAGCATGGCAAGCACAGCGGCAGGGGAGAACCAGAGCCAAACCCGGAACAAAAGGGTAGGAGAATACTTTAGAATTGTGGTAAGGCCAAAAGGAGATTTTGTCACATTAACGGAAAGTTAGTTCCGGATTCAGAGGACGCCAGAAAAATATTGGATATGCTTGGATCTGAGCCAAAATTGGTTAATAGATCTAATGTTCCCGAAAAAGACCATTTACTTCCATGTCCCCTTCATCAGGGGTTCAATTGGGTGTCTTTTTTTACTCATCTTTAGCTCCTGAAAAATATCTGCAGACCCTTCCGTCTCAATATCTTTGTTTACCTGAATTCCCAATTTTGCCAATTCGTCATTTACTCCGATCATAAAAACCATCGCTCCTTCATAGTCAAGTAAAGATGGGGGATTAACCGGAATATATTTTCTGGTACCAAATTCTTTTATAAAATTTTCATTTTTAGGCTCTCCCTTAGAAGAAGGAAGTAGAGCACCGGGAGGGAGCGGTGTATTGGGATGCTTTATGATAAAAATATAATTTGCCTGTCTTTCTATATTAAAAGCCTTCTGCACCTCTCCTAATTTTCGGGGAAGCTCAAGAACGTATACCAGATGGGTATGATCAATATGATGAAGGATCGCATAAAGCCCTTCTCCAACCGGACGCGCATTTCCTGAGACGGATACCACTTTCTGCTTGCTGCTCACCATAAACCCGCGCCCTCCGACTTTTTCTATAAATCCCCATGCACGTTCATGACCGTCTGTGACACTCGGCATTTTCTTTTGTCCCATTACAACAAATCGAATCTGTTTTTCTCCATAAGGGTCCAAAACAAAATAAAATCTGCCGACGTCTTCAAACTCTTTTACTTCCTCAACTCCTTTCTTGGGTTTGTAGAAAAAAAATATATTTCCCTGCTCCAGAAACTTCACACTAAGTTCCCATCTGATTGCCATACATAATTCCTCCTTACATCCCAGCAGACATGCCACTCCCACTTAAACCTAATGCCGTTATTACCTCATCAGAAGATGAATACACTCCCTCAGCGAGGTGATTTTTAAACCAGTTTTTATCCTCCTGTGAGAAATCAGACAGATTGTCGCACTCTGCGACAAGTTCAGCTTTTGTTGCGGGATACTTTTGATGACTACTCAAATGTTTGATAGCATTTTTTATATCTTTCATAGACTCACCTCCCTTTTATATAATTAAAGAAATAAGTTTAATATCTCAAGTAAATATATTAAAAAAGAAATAAATCTGTAAGAAAACGGAAAGAGTATGGGGACGGTTCTCAAACAGCCACATAATTGATAATTTTAGTAAACATGGTATTTTATTTTCCTATGTTCATTATATCTCTGTTCTTTTGATCCCCACGCTTTTTTCTTATACGTATCCAGAACAAGATCATTAATAATTATATCTTTATACTTTAACTGTCTTTCTTTCATCGTTTTACCTAACTCTTCATAAAACAAATCCTCGGTAATGAGACTATCCACTTTTCCTTTCGAATAATAGTGGAAGCTTGAATACGGATACTCTTCCGTATCATCAACTAAATTTGCCCTCAGGGGATTTAGTTCTATGTATCTCCCACACTGTATAAAATAATCATCTTTTCCAACCGGTTGACTTTTAAACCTTCCCTGCCAGAAATGACCAACCCAACCATATTTCTTTTTGTAATAGTAAAAATAAATAAGATTTATCTTTTTCATAAATGAGGAAAAGTCGCTTTCGCTCCTGGTTCTTACCAAAAAATGAGTATGATTTGGCATAAGACAATAGTGATACATATCAAACGGATGTATTTCTTTTAAGTCATGGAGAATTTCTAGATATTTTAGATAATCGTCACTTTGTCTGAATATGACATTCAGATTATTCCCTCGTGTCATTATATGGTAATAAGTCAAAGGAAGCAGAAGTCGAGGAGATCTTGGCATATTTCCAAGTTATTACATACCGTGGTTTTTATCAATAGTGTACTCAATTGAGAACCGTCCCCTACTCGTCCCCTACTCCGTCTCCTACTCTGGAACACATTGGAGAATTGGTACTTGGGAGCGACAATCCGATCCAAAACGCTGCTATGTTCTCTCTACTCTTTAATACATCACCCACTTACAAGGAGTTGGTCAATGGAACTCCACAGTTAGTGCCTATTGTCGAGCTAAACCAGGCTTACAATACCTCACAAGAACAGTTTGTGAGCCCAGGAGGACTCGAACCTCCAACCGATTCCTTAAGAGGGAAGCGCTCTACCATTGAGCTATGGGCCCTAAAAATTTTTTAAAAATTTACTTTGTAAATTTTTCCAAAATTGCTTCGCAATTTAAAAAAATTTTCAGGGTAAACCCTTTGAAATTTTCAATTTATCGATAAGCTTTATCTTATACTCTTTTTTCCATTGTTTAATCGCATACTCTCTTTTTGCTGCTTCTTTTTGCGTATTATACTCCTCAAAATAAACAATTTTTACCGGTCTTTTTCCACGAAGTGACTTAGCTCCCAGCTTATTATCATGATTATGTTCAAGTTCTCTGCGCTTTACATCTTTTGTTATACCGGTGTAAAACGATCCGTCATTACATTCAGCTATATAAACAAACCAATTCATGTTTTAAATACCGTTTATAGTGTTTACACCTTAAATTTCAGCAAAATTCTTCATAGAATTTTATTGTTAACGCTGAAATTTAAAGTGCCCCTGGAGGGAATCGAACCCCCACCAGATGGTTCGAAGCCACCTACTCTATCCGTTAAGCTACAGGGGCGAATATACGGTATGACAAAAAGAATTATACCATTTCCGCCCTCGGGCGGAGGGAACATGCTATAATCCCGATCATGTCCTTAAGACTTGAGCAAACAGGCAGATCTCAAACAGAACGCGTACCTTACCCGCCATTGTATGCGTATTTATTTGATGTCGACGGGGTACTTACCAATCCGTGGACTAAAAAGGTGGAGAAAGTAGAATTATTTATCCAGTTGGAAAAAAGACTCGGGATGGGGATGATCATATGTTTAAATTCCGGACGCGCACAGAACTTTCTGGAACAGGAAATTCTTGATCCGTTAAAAAACCGTCTGAATGATACGAGCCTTATGAATAACGTCGTTGCAATCGGAGAAAAAGGAGGGGTACTCATAGTTCATGATACATCAGGCAGGAGAACGGTTCAGATCGAAAAAGACTTGCAAGTACCGCAATCAATTCAGAATAAAGTAAAAACCCTTCTTGGAGAAAAATATTCGGATACCATGTTTTATGATGACACAAAACAAACCATGGTCACACTTGAGGTTCTGCCTGCCGCTCAGATGGGAGGGAAAACACCCGATGATTTCAAACGAGCACAAAAAAAGTTGTGTGCGGACTTACAAGCCATACTGGATGGGGCAGGACTATCATCTCAATTTAGAGTAGATCCTACGGGAATTGCTACAGATGTTGAAAGCGTTCTTGCAGGAAAAGCGCATGGCGCAGAGATATTTATTAGATATCTTAATGATCGCGGAATACGTCCTGATCAATTTAAATGCTTTGGAGACAGTAAATCAGATATAGAGATGCATAAAAGGCTTAAAGAATTGGAACTTCCATCTGAATTTATCTTTGTTGGAAATAGAGAAAATTTTGATCCTGCGCAGAAAGACGGAATCATTTTTATATCAGGAGAGTTCAACGATACCGCAACCCTAAAATATCTGTCAGAGGAAAAATTTGACTATTTACAGGAATAACGGTTGTTATTCAATATGAATGAAGAAATATTAATTCAGCGCCTTATTGGCGCTCATTTGCAGGAACCACAGCAGATAGGAGTAAATACTCTGGCGCCATTAGGTCCCCGCTCAGACGGACAGGACGTTTTTACGGAAGGCTCAAGATTTTCAGGGGTTGAAAAAAGAGGCACGGCAGAATCATGTATTACGATCGTTCCAGCCCCCCATATTCAACCATCCGTACCACGATCTGTTTTTTTATCAGAGGCTACCCGTGCATTCGGGCATTCTGTTGAGTTACCCAAAAGTGTAACCCATATAGAGCTATTTTCACCCCAAGTTATTGTCTGGTTTAGAGATGGAGATGCACCTCATCAACCTTTTGATTTTGAGTCTTTATTCCAAATCCCACAGAATCAGCGTGGAGATTATTATAATGCTATAAGTGCATCAACACACAAGGCCCTTGACTTTATATCTGTCGTCCATCATGGATCTCCAACGTTATGGGGTACTTGGGGATTTGGCACTCCGGATGAAAGAATCGAAACAGGACAAACACGGGGAGGACCAACCATGAAACAAGGTCACCTTCATGTCAGTGCCTATGATATCAGTAAGCAACATCTTACTGTTGAAGCTTTACCTGTTAAAACAAGATTAGAATACACCGCTCCCTGGATTACGATTATTCAGGAAGAAATGGGAGATGAAATTTCTCAATTTTTAATTAAAGAGATTCACTCTCTTGGCTATCCGGGAGAAATTAACCTGTTAAATCAATCATCCCGCTTCGCTAACGGGTTGGTAGGAAGAGAAAAGGGCTTTCATATCGACTTTGGCACTCCTATTTCACTTCCACAACTATATGATGTATTAACTCATCTCACTGGATCAACAGATCGGGTTTACCAGAATATGAATAATTTATGGCTTGACTACTACCGTCACTATGAGTCTTCCCAGAATACAAATACCAATGAATATGAATCTGCTCTTATAACCTATTTACATGCCCTCGGAATTGAACAAAAAAAAGCAGGAAGCATCGCACGCTTTATTCTCATGATCCAACCAACATATGGACAATTAGAACTTCTCAAACCAACTGCTGAAGGTAATTCTAAAAAATGGATAGAAAAAAGATTGGAAAAATACCGATTATTCCGGGAAAAAATGGAATACGGAAAAATTCCACACAGAGTTTTGACAGAATTAATTTATGATGCCGCTAAAGATCCATCAGAAATAAATACTATAACGTTAACGTTTCCGGTTCACGCCAGTTTCTGCTTTATGACGGATAAAATTAGTCAGCGGAACGGTCAATGCGAAATTGGAGATCTTAAGTTGTTTCCGGACTTCACAACAAGTGACGGAGCTCCACAAAGGAAACTTGGCTCTGTTTTGAAACGGCCGCTTGGAGTAAGTAAGTAAATTGATTTTGTTAAATTAGTAATCCGGAGTTGGTACAGAAACATTAACTCCGGTCTCACTTACGTGTGCTGACAAAATTTCGACTGTATCCCGGTAAGGATGAAGGGCTTTTTCTATCTGTTTATTCCCCTCCTCTCGTGTCAGTAATACCAAACTATTTGCTCCGGTTCCCGGACCCCCAACTCCATATACATAGGGTTTCACAAGTCGCTCCCAGTCAGATAAATCTTTTCCTCCGATTAGAGAACTTAAACTTCTGTGAAGTTCCCATGCATTATTCATAATTTCTCCAATTTCCTCAAGTCTGTTTGATAATGGTCCAGAAGTTGAGAGCAAATCAAACATACGTCTGTTATAGGAGATTATTTCCCTAAACCTAGCACGTGCAGAACTTGGATTTGTCCCATACCGTTCTATAACATCTTCCATAACCGTACTTGAAGGAATATTCCTATCTCTTCTGAGTAAAATTAGTAAATGTGAATCAAAATACCCTTTTATTCCCGTTTCCATCTGCGTACCAAGTGTAGGGTGTGTAGTTAAGTTCGTCTCAGAAAGTCTTGAAAAATCTATATGATTTAGTTTTCCAAAAAAAGCTGCTACAAAATCCTGAAATCCCCCCGTAATTCCTAACTCGTTAACTTCAAGATTATGCGCTCGTTGTAAAAGAACATTCGGATCCGGAGTATATTTTTCTCCACGCTTACGTGCCAGTGCGTGCTCTATGCCTACATGGAGCGCAACAGATAAACTTCCGCTTCCTCCTAATCCAGTTCTGGTAGGCAAATTATCATCAACTCTAAAAACTAATCCGGAGCATCTTGGATATTGTTCAAGATAAGAGTGAATAATACTTCGTGGAAGCAGCATGGATTTATTATTTGTATCAGCTAAATTACCGCGAGTTCCGTTACGAGTAAATACGATTTGAGAACCATCAGTTAATTCTACTGTTAAACCTAACTGTCTTGATCTTCTACCTAAATCAGAAAATACGGTTATTCCAAAATTAGTAATATCCGTTCCTCCTTCATTTAAAGGAGGAGCATCCATCATTCCGCATGCGGGATCAATTCGAAGAGGAGCGGTAACGCAAATTTCTGGATTCATCTTGGCCAAGATTATAAGTTAATGTGTTTTCCTATTCAAACGTTATTAAAACTCACTTATTTGATTCCATAATTAAAAGCTCGTTATTCCGTTATCGCAACAGACAATTTGTCTCCGTTAAAACTGATGAGAATTTGGATATTTCTTCCTTTGCTGTTTTTGATATATAAATTCTGAAGAGAGTTATTGTGAGAATTTCCCGGAGTATAATAAATTGCCACGCCGTATTCTTTTTCAATCTCCTCAATACGAGCAAAGTCATGATTGGTCGGAGCTTCTGCCTCAAGCCCTGCATCTTTTGCGGCCCAATAGATAAGAGAAGCCAGGTGGCAGACTCCGTCTCCTACTAAGTATCCATCTGAGATAAATCCCTCACTGCTGTTAAAATGAGAATTTAAGGTATAAGGTGTTAAGGTTTTATATTTGTCCATAATATCCTCATGAAATGAAAAAAGAGAACCGGGGGAAAGATAAATGGTTGTTTCAAACGGCTTTTCAACTAAATTCCAATCGATTGACTCTCCTTTATGAACCAAACCACGCTTATAGGCTAAAGAGAGAAGAATGTTTTTCTTCATAACATCATTTACATAGGGATTCGAATATCTTTTGGAAAGTGAGAATGATTTCCGGCTCAGATACACATTTTGAGCGTGAATCTCACGGGAAGAGGAAAAGGGGAGATAGGCAAATAAAAAAAGAATACCGATACAAAATATTCCTGCAATTTGCCTTAATTTAATAGGACTTTCTTTTTTATTGCTCATAAATAAATGCATTAACGGACACGTGATAATGGGAGGATAGATCACTGAAGAAAGAAGATTAAGGAGTGATATTACTCTATTATAGGCCTAAAGTCAAGTCGTCTATATGCCCTTTTACAGTAGATTTTAATCGTTTTTTCTGTTACAATGATAAGAGACACGGGGCTTATCCGTGTCCTTATTTTTTATGGACATCAGAAATATAGCAATTATTGCCCACGTAGACCATGGTAAAACAACCCTGGTTGATGCAATGCTTAAACAGACTCATACATTCCGCGAAAACCAAAAAGAAATGCAGGAGGAGCTTATTATGGACTCAAATGACCTGGAGAGAGAAAAGGGGATAACCATTCTTGCTAAAAACACTTCTGTACAGTACAAAGACACGAAAATAAACATTATCGATACTCCCGGCCATGCTGACTTCGGGGGAGAAGTTGAGCGTATTATGAATATGGCAAGCGGTGCAATACTCTTAGTTGATGCCGCGGAAGGACCGCTTCCCCAAACCAAATTTGTATTAAAAAAGGCTCTGGAGGCAAAACTTAAGATTATTCTCATCATCAATAAAATAGATAAACGGGATGCACGGCCTGCTGAAATTTTAACTGAGGTAGAAAATCTTTTCTTAGAGCTTGCCGCGGACGAGCATTCTCTTCATTTCACAATCTTATATGCGGTAGGCAGGGATGGAAAAGCATTTTTTGAGCTTCCTGAGCACTATGATAAGGATACTCCGGGAAATCTTGCGCCTCTTTTTGAAACCATTTTAAAAGAAATCCCCCCAAGCGCGGTAGGGGAGGAGAAGCCTTTCCAGATGATGATTTCAACTCTGGACTTTGACAATTATGTCGGAAAACTATGCATTGGTCGGGTAAATCAAGGAAAAATACGTATCGGACAAAGTGTAAGTGTTGTTGATGAGGGTAAGGTTATTGCCCAGGCAAAAATTACAAAGCTTTATACAAGCATAGGACTTCTCCGCATGGAAGTTCCTGAAGTTTCAGCCGGAGATATTGTTGCTGTTGCAGGAGTTCTCGACCTGACAATCGGCCAGACGATTACGGATCTAAGCTATCCGGTAAGTCTTCCCAAGATAAAAGTAGAGGAGCCGACGATTAAGATAACGATTGGCCCCAACACAAGTCCTCTTTCAGGAAAAGACGGGAAATTTGTGACAGGGAAACAGATTAAAGAGAGACTTTTAAAAGAAAAAGAGACAAACCTGGGTCTTCGGATCCAGGAGGATGTAAACGGTAAAAATTTTACCGTTGCCGGTCGGGGAGAGCTTCATCTGGCAGTCCTTATTGAAAATATGAGGCGTGAGGGATTTGAAATGGAGGTTTCAAAGCCACAGGTCATTTATAAGACGATTGAAGGAGTAGTATCCGAACCATTTGAAGAAGTGACAATCGATGTGCCTTCTGAACATGTCGGAGTAGTAACCGAGGAAATGGGAAAAAGGAAAGGGGAAATGGTAAATATGATCTCGGAACCGAATAACACGACTAGATTTGTCTATAAAATCTCCAGTCAAAATCTCTTAGGGATAAGAAACAGCCTTTTGACTCAAACGCGTGGAACGGGCACTATCTCAACTTTTTTCTTGGGATATTTTCCAAAACTTGCTAAAATGGAATCCATAAGAAACGGAGTTCTTGTCGCAACAGACCCGGGACCCTCAACAGGATATGGACTTGAAAATGCTCAGGCGCGAGGAACTTTGTTTATCGGAGCTGGAGCCGCGGTTTATGAAGGGATGGTTGTCGGAGTAAACAGTAGGGCTGAGGACATCGAAATAAACGTATGCAAAACAAAAAAACTCACAAATGTCCGGAATGAAACGGCTGAAATCGCCATCCAGCTCACACCCCCTATCACCCTAAGCCTTGAGCAGTGTCTGGACTTTCTGGGAGACGACGAACTTCTGGAGGTAACTCCCAAAATTCTTAGAATCAGAAAAAGATATCTGTCTTTGACTCAAAGAAAAATCATGGGAAGAAGAGGAGAATGAATATTTTATGATATTTTGAAGTGAGATATGGGCCTGCCTGCGCAGGGAAGTACCGGCCGGTACCTTCCGCAGGCAGGAAGTGGGTTCTTGAAGTGAGAGATCTAGACTATTTGATATCAAGAAATCAAAATATCTTACTTCCGTATTCCATTTCTCACTTCTAATCTCAAAACATCTCATTTATTATGGTTAGGTCAATTAGAAATTCTTCTATGAACTTCTCCAAATACTATACTCGTGATACTATTCTCCGCTCAATTCGACAATTTCTCTGGAATGAGGGCTTTTGCGAAGTTGAGACGCCTCTTTTAGTTCCTTCTGTAATTCCTGAATCCTACTTAGACATTTTCACAACAACTCTTTTTAATCGTTACAGAAAGCCTCAAAAAATGTTTCTGACGGCCTCTCCTGAATCAACCCTTAAAAAACTATTAGTGGAAGGGATCGGCAACTGTTTTGAGATAACCAGAAGTTTTAGAAACACGGAAACGGATGCCACAACTCATAGTCCGGAATTTACCATTCTGGAGTTTTATCGGGTGAATGCAAATTATATGGACATTGCAAAAGACTGCGAGAGGCTGTTTCAATATATCTATATTAAGTCGTTAAAACGTTCAGAAAATAACAGACGGACCGTTCAGGGTGACGGAATTTTTCAGTTAACCTACCAGGGTAAATCAATCGATCTTTCTTCTCCCTGGATTTATATGAGTGTCAAAGATGCATTTGAAAAATATACAGAAATTCCATTTGACCAAATAACCAACAAAAAAGGAAAAACAGTTGAAGAAATGTTTAACGTCAACTTAATAAAACCTTTTGCGAAAAAAAAGGGGTATACCATTTCACGCGATAACACCTGGGAAGAACTTTTTAACCAATTCTTTTTAAACGAAGTAGAGCCATATATTTCACATTTAGAAAAACCGGTTATTCTTTTTGACTACCCCCGTCCCATGGCAGCTTTGGCAACGGTGAAAAAAGAAGACCCCCGGTTTTCAGAACGATTTGAGATATATGCGGGCGGACTGGAGATCGGAGATTGCTATAATGAATTAAGAGATGCCAAAGAACAGGAAAACAGATTTAAATTCGAATTAAAAGAAATAAAAAGAAGGAAAAAGACAGAAGTTGTTCCGGATATGGATTTTATCGCGGCACTTCAAAAGGGTTTACCTAAATGCTCGGGAATCGCAATCGGAATTGACCGTCTGGTTATGCTTTTTACAGATGCTAAAGAGATTAAAGAGATTCGTTTTTGCAGTTTTTGATTGTTGCATTGTATCATTGTAACATTGTAATATTCTCCATCATGTCCAAAACTACAACCGCCGATTTTCAAAAAGGAATGTTTATAGAGTTTAAAGAGGAGCCGCATCAGATTGTGGAATTTCAGCATGTAAACCCGGGAAAAGGTTCGGCATTTGTGCGCACACGGCTTAAATCAGTTAAAACCGGAAAAGTTCAGGAGTTTACCTTTAAATCTGGTGAGGATGTCATTGAAGTTCCTATAAATGTCCGGGAAATGCAGTACCTCTATAAAACGGACACTGCGTGTGTTTTTATGGAAAATCAGTCTTATGAACAGTTTAACCTTTCTAAAGAAATTTTGGGAAATTTCGTAAACTTCCTAAAAGAGGGAGAGACGTACCAGATCCTGGTTTACAATGACACTGAAGCAATAGGCATAAGATCGCCCAAAAAAGTAAGACTTCTGGTAACTCAGGCTGAAGAGGGCGTAAAAGGAGATACGGCAACTTCAGCCAGAAAAGCAGTCACCGTTGAAACCGGCGTTGTAATAACTGTTCCTCTTTTTATCAAAAAAGGAGACACGATCGCAATTGACCCTGAAACGGGGGAATATCTGGAGCGGGTAAGCCAATAAAAGTTGTATTCACGCCCCTTTTGATCCAGTGCTAATCAGTTTTATCCGTCTTGACGATCTATTTTTCACGCAGCATGCTTGTTAGTAGATGATAAATAAACCTACTCACAGTTCCCTTCTTTATACAAAACTTTTTATTTTATCCGTTATTTTCTTTCCTGCAACTCTTACTCTTCTTTTTTTCTCTCTTTTTGCGCTGGTTAATAATCGATTGCCCATAAGTTTTACACCCCGTCATCCGCAAGAGGTTCATGCCACAGAAGCAAAAACCCAGCCGCCAACCCCAACTTTAAAACCTCAGGATGTTGTCCCGAAAGAAGATATTCGCCTTATAGCCCTTCGAAACTTTCTCACTGATATACAATCTCCTCTTGTTTCTGAAAGTGAAACATTAGTGCGGGAAGCGGACTTAAATAATCTCGATTACCGCCTTATACCGGCAATTTCTATGCAGGAGTCACACGGGTGTAAAAGAATACCCAAAAATTCTCACAATTGCTGGGGATATGGGATATACGGCAAAAAGATTACTAAATTTGATTCATTTGAAACCGCAATTGAGAAGGTAGCCAAAACTCTTAAGGAATCCTATCAGGATAATGGTCTTACCAATGCAACTCTGGTTGAAGATAAGTGGACACCCAGTAGTTCTGGAGAGTGGTCTTACGGAGTAAATACGTATCTGGGCAAAATCCGAGAGTACGAAAAAAACCTTTCCCACGCCTCAGAATAACCTCAAAATACATCTTATATGTCATCCCGACGCCTGCCTGTCGGCAGACAGGAAAGTCGGGATCCAGTCTTTGAGAAATGGATCCCGGATTAAATCCGGGATGACGGTGAATGGTAATTCCGTCACTTGACAAACCTATAATAAGTGCTATAATACTTTCTTACATCCTAAGGTTCTTCGATTTATCGAAGCTGCTTTAGGATTTTTTTTGGGTGACTTAATGAACGAAGTGAGTTTAGTCACCCATATGGTGAAAAATCTGATAAGATTTTTTACCATTTTAGTCAATATTACAGTCCCCTAAATTTTTTATTGTAATTCCAAACTTGTTTCAGACTCTTTTTAAGATCCTGAAACAAATTTAGAATTATTTTTTCACTTTCGCTTATTTTTCTATGAAAAAAATATTTGTCATCATCGCTTTACTACTTATAGGTCTTTCATTAACACGGAAAGTCCATGCCTCTATGGCGGATATTTCAGACTTAAGAGTACAGAAGGAAATAGAAGCGGCACAGGAAAGAATAATAAAAATTGAAACGGTAAGAAAGTATTTAAAAAAGCACAATTCAGAACTTGCAGCCTACTCTGAAAAACTTGTCAAAGAGGCTGAAAAAAACGAGATTCCCTGGCATTTGGTTGCGGCAATCTCAGGAGTAGAATCAACATTCTGTAAACGAATTCCGTATGAGTCTTATAATTGCTGGGGATGGAACAATGGAAACACCTATTTCAAAGATTATGAAGATGCAATCACGATCGTCTCAACAACCCTGGGAAAGAAATATTTCGGACGGGGACTGGATACACCTGAAAAAATAGCTCCTGTTTATGCTCCTCCTTCCCATACGTGGGCCGGAAAGGTGAGATGGTTCATGGCTCAGATTGAATCGAGTAAATCTTAATCCCGATAGTTCGGTCATAATATTCCAAATCTCTTTTTCCTCTCTTTCTCCGTTTCGCTTATTTTTATATAATACTGATGCGCCGGGGTGGCGAAACTGGTAGACGCGTACGGCTTAGGACCGTATACCGAAAGGTTTGGAGGTTCAAGTCCTCTCCCCGGCACCCAAGGAGCACACCTTTGGTTCAAAGATGCGAATAGATTGATAGATAGGGCTAATCTCAGGGGATATAAACTTATTGAACACAACCTCGTTTTTAAGACTAATAATTTAGCTTCAAAAGTGTTCAAGATTCCTCAACGGTTACAATTTCTGGTGGGCTGACTAGACGATGAAGTTTCAGAGGCAATCTTAAATATCCTTGTCCTTATTTTAATAACCATTCGTATAATGGTACAACCTGAATTTGTAAGCCTTCTCTATTCAAGATTTGTTTATCACTCTCAGTCACCACAACGTGTGTTGTAACTTCCTTTTGTTCCTGAACGGCGGCAGTAATCGCTCTTAATTCTCGCTCTTGCGTTTCCGGTGAGTCAAAATATTGTGATACTTGAATAAATGCGTTTTCTTTGGGTAAAAAGAAATCAACTTCATAATCTTGAACGGTTTTATAGTAATAAATGTCTTGACGCTTTCTTCGCAATTGAAGATAAACCACATTCTCCATTAACTTCCCTTTGTTTTTAGAAAAGCTAAAACCGACTGAACCAACTAAGCCTGTATCAATACTATATATCTTCTTGGCGGCAATTTGTTGCTCTTTGACAGAATAGGCATATTTATTGACGACAAAAAATAACCAGCTATTTTCCAAGTAATCAATATAACTCTTAACGGTATTAACACTTCCGAGCTTGAGAAGCTCCTTGAGTTTATTGAAAGAAATAAGTGTTGAAATATTACTGACGAGGTAAAAGGTCAACTCTTTTAGACTCTTGACGTTATCCAGTTTATATCGAGTCGCAATATCACGATACAAAACATCATCATAGAGTGTTTTGTGAATTTCTAGTTCTGGGTACTTGAGCGCGTCTGGAATGCCACCAGAGACAATATAGTCTTTCGTCAATTTAAGAAGTTGACCTTTTTGCCTAGTGGTTAATACTTTTAGATCAGGAATTTCAACCTTCTTAAACAACAAGAACTCCCGAAACGAAAACGGAAATAGTTCTATCCGTATGGAACGACCAGTCAGCCGGGTCCCCAGTTCCTGACTTAAAAGAGAGGCATTTGAACCGGTTACAATAAACTTATAGCCCTGATCGTGAAGTCGACGAACAAATCGCTCCCACTCTGGTACATTTTGAATTTCGTCAAATAGGAATGTTTGCTTTTCACCAAACAGACTGATGAGTGTTTCGTGGAGTAAATCAAAATCTCTGACTTGGAAGTTCAATAGTCGTTCGTCTTCAAAATTGACAAAATAATACCCGTCTTTAAGATATCTATTGGCTATTTGGGTAAGGAGAGTTGACTTACCGACTCGTCGCAAGCCAGTAATAACCGTAATTTGGGGTGCAGAAACAGCATCACTCAACTGATCGAGTATTTCTCTTTCAATACCTAAATCACGATTTTTGAAAGATTCAGCCTGTTCTTTCAAGGCTGAAGCAAGAACGTCTTTGGTTATCTGGGTCTGTTGTTGATCTGCCATATGTTATCTACTATAATACAATTTGTTTTCACTGTCAATGAAAACAATTAGTTAGTTGCTTTCAGTTAAATGAAAAGATATGTCTAATATATCAGTCGAAGACATTAAGCTATACAGATCTCTGTTTAATACCAGAGATGACGTCTTTGCTCGATATTGGGAAGATTTATCTCAGAAAAAGTCTGGTTATGCCCCAGTTTATCGCTTAAATCAAAGTCCACAAGCACTGACGGATACAGTTATCTTAGCCCACCTTGAAGGAAATCAAACCCTTGGGGTTTACCCCTTGTTTCCAGACAATACAACTGCTTTCTTAGCCATTGATTTTGATAGACTTGATTGGTTTAACTTGATACAAAATGTATCAATTATTGCCATAGATAACGGTCTATTTTGTGCTGTAGAACGGTCAAAATCCGGTAATGGTGGACATCTATGGTTTTTCTTTAGCGAACGGTTACCTGCCTATAAAGCGCGTCAGATGGGTAAACTTCTCCTAGGTCAGGCAGGTATTAAGAACAGAAAGACGTTTGATCGAATGTTCCCAAGCCAAGACGAACATACCGGCAAGGGTTATGGCAATTTGATTTGTTTACCTCTTCAAGGAAAATTTGTCGTTGAAGAAAAAACTGTGTTTATTAACCAAGACGGCATAGCGATTCCCAACCAATGACAGTATTTACGCGAGATTCGAAAAATAACCAAGCAAGAAGTTGATCAATTTCTTGAGCGCTATATAAAACTTCCGGTTAAACTCTCAGCAAATACTAAGATAACACCTGACGAAAACCTCAAAACTCAAGAGAATGAAGAGGCTGACGATCAGCCGGTAGCCATCACTCAAAGCCATGAAGTCAAGCTGGTTTTGAGAGCAAATATTTTCATTCCCAATATTTGGTTACCAGATAAGCTTTATGGCTATCTAAAAAAGGAGTTGAACTTCCCCAATCCTGACTTTTATGACAAAGAGAGATTTGGTTATTCAACATGGCAAACATCAAGATTTATTAAAACTCTTGGAGTATTACCAGATGGTGTTGTCGTTCCGTTGGGATTTCTAAACAAACTAAACGAATTTATTCAAAAAGAACAACTTAAAGTTGAAATTACCGATCAACGAATAACCACTAAGCAGATGCGTTTTCCTTCAAAATTAATTCTACGAAAAGACCAGAGACAAGTTTTGTCGAGACTGGTTGTAAATAATCGCGTAATTTTGGAAGCTCAACCGGGGTTTGGTAAAACCATGGTTGCTCTAGCTTTGACGAAAAAGCTGGGTCAAAAAACGCTAATTATTGTTCACACCAATACCCTACTACATCAGTGGCAAAAACGAATTGCCGATTACTTTTCGCTGGCAAAAGATGATTTAGGGTTGATTGGCGATAATAAGTGGAAAATTGGTAAAAAAGTTACTATTGCCTCTTATATGACTCTATCCAGGCGAGGAGTTGATGAAATAAAAAATGATTTTGGGTTAATAATTATTGATGAATGCCACCATGTTCCTGCAAATACTTTTAGTACTGTAGTCAAACAATTCCCAGCAAAATATGTTTTAGGGCTAACCGCCACTACTTTTCGCAAGGACAAATTGGAAAAATTGATGTATTTATACATCAGCGACCAGGTAATAACGGCTACAAATAATGATCAAGATAAACGCAATGAATCAAGACCAACAATCAAAACAGAGTTAATTACTCGGAAAACCCAATTTAAAGGAAACGGTAAACAGGAAGACTTTCAGAAAGCCTGTCGATTCATTGTAGCCGACGTAAATCGGAATGAGCAAATTGCCAGCGACATTGCAGTAGTTTTAACAACCGGTGCAAAATGCTTGGTGCTTACCGAACGGATTGAGCATTGTGAGAAGTTACTTGAATTGGTTCGACAAAAATCCAAGGGTATCCATGCCGCTATTGCAACCGGAGTTATGACTAAAAAACAACGCGAGCGAACCGCCAAACGGATGAATCAAGAACGCTTTCAATTGCTAATCGCTACTGGCAAGTTGATTGGCGAAGGTTTTGATTGGCCAGCCGTATCTCACTTATTTCTGGCGTTTCCATCTTCTTGGAAGGGTAAGTTAATTCAGTATGTTGGTAGAGTGCAAAGAAATTGTGAGGGTAAAACACAAGCCGTCGTTCATGATTACTTTGATGACCAAGCACCCATGCTGAAATTGATGTATTTTAAACGACTGCGAACTTATCGAAGTTTGGGATTAACTAAAATTATCAGTTCCTCTAAAAATAAAGTCATTAATAAAGACCAAATGAGTTTGTTTTGAAATTTTCTAATTTTGTCAACGTAGCGCGTAGCACTTAATTTTATATAATCAGAATATGTCGGTGCTGATCAATAGGTAAATTTATATATCCGTCTAGGTTCTATATTAATCAATTAACTTTTTTCGTATAATAACCCTTAGAAAGCTTGATGCCTTCGGGCGGAAATGGATCAGTTTCATCTGTGCTTTTGATCTCGTAGGCGAGCATGATTTTCTGAATCCAGGGGAGAAAGTGTTCAATTACAGGCTCCTCCGGGGCACTGGCGTGAGAGTTTCCCGCGTAATCTGTCACATCTTATTATGGTTGGTTTATCTGTATTACTTTTTCTTCTCTTCCTTATACTCCTTCCCATAGGACTGCTCTGGCCACCGATACTTTCTCTATTTCATATACCAAATCCTACCCGTAAAAAAGTATTTATCATTTTCGGCAGCAGTTTACTCGCATCTTTTATTTTGATGGGAATTATTGTCTCACTTTCAAAAAACAATTTACAAGTTGCCGAGACTAAGATTACTCAAGCCCCTACAGTTGTACCCATTCCTTCCTCTATAGTTGAACCGTCTATTACTCCGGCACCTTTGAATTTGGAACTTGCTACGGTCAAAAGAGTTATCGATGGAGACACTATTAGTCTTGAGAACGGAAAAGTAATCCGGTATATCGGTATCGATACTCCGGAAGCTGTGGATCCCCGGAAACCTGTCCAATGTTATGCAAAAGAAGCATCTGCCCGGAATAAGGAATTAGTTGAAGGACAAATTGTGGGATTGGAAAAAGATGTATCTGAAACCGACAAATATGGAAGACTGCTTCGGTATGTGTACAAAGACAACATACTTGTCAATGAACTGTTGGTAAAAGAAGGTTATGCCAAATCTTCATCGTATCCACCCGATATTAAGTATCAGGAAAAATTCCGGTTGGCCGAACAGGAAGCAAGGGAAAATAACAGAGGCTTATGGGGAGAAGCATGTCTGATAACCCCAACCATCTCTCAAATTTTCAGCACACCGACAAAATCTCAAGTTGGAGGAGTACAAACTCAACAAAGCCAGACGCAATCGGAAAGCTACGCCTGCAACTGTAGTAAAACCTGTCCGAATATGTCCTGTGCTGAGGCCCAGTATCAACTGACTGTTTGCGGATGTGGTGCAAGAGATGCAGACAAAGACGAAATAGCCTGTGACTCACAGTGTCAGTAGCGAATGGATAAGCAAGTCTTCTTTCCGGCACAACTGAAGACTTTCCAAACAAGCCGAAAATGAAGAGTAAATAATATTTATCTTTTGTAAACGATTCTTATATTCTGCTCCGGAGTTAGTCTGATGTTCGGTTTAAAATTAAGATCAGAAGCTTTTTTCGCTACTTCATCGGCTAACTTGTCAAAATACCAGAAATACAAAATTCCCTCCTCAATAGGAGATATAAATACTCCGCTTCTTTCTCTTACCATATCCGCTGAATGCCATGTAACATCCTGCGGACCCATCCACCCTTCGATTTTCCCTTCAGGAGTTGTCACTTCTCCTTTTACATAAACGGTCCTTGGCCAGTCAGAACCGGGATATACCAGTGAAGCTTCCCGGTATCTCTCACCAATTTGGAGCCCTTCAATTACGGGCGGGTGGGGATTAAATATAAGTGCTCTAAAAACAGAATCGGAATAGACCTCCTCTTTTACTTGGGTTCCTATTAAATCCATCGTATCTATTACTAATGCGCGCGTTTCCCTATCAAACAATATACCAGCCAACGGAGATTCATTTCTTCTTCGGCTCTTGAGATCAGAATAAAGCCCTACCCGATCTTCTATCGTTAAGGGTAAGCTTAGTTTCCCGATACACTCCGGAAAATAGTGAAAAGAACCATAGGGATCTTTCTCTCTCGGCTGATCGGGAAGACGGAATTTCCAAAATTTATCCGCGGGATCTGGCTCCGTACCCTTCCACTCACTTTCAAATGTATGAAGAGGTACCATCATTCCCCCTACATTTATGTTTAGTATTTCCATAGTCTACTATTTGATAAAGCGGTTTATTTTACTGTTGAAGATATTGGGTGTCAAATATTCCACTACTCTACCATACACATTTCTTCTGAAATATACTTCGGATTACATCTTATAGTACCGTTTATTCCATGGTATAATTAATGAGAATTATCCCTGTATTGATGGAGTGTTTAGCTAAGCCTATGCATGAAGTCTATTCCCGCCAAGTATTTATTATTGTATTATATACATAATTATGGAAAGTGCAGAAATTATTATAGAAGCAGATACATCAACTCTCTCACAGAGACGCTTAAGTTCAGGACACGGTTCGGGACCTACCATTTCTAATATGGAAAATTTTGATAAGGTTAGACCAATCAATGTACCTAAAGCTGTATCTGACGCAACAAAAGCATTTCTTAAGACTCGTAATAAAGGATTGGGCGCTCCACCCCCTGAAAAAACCCCTCAATCAACCAGTGAAATTTCCCCCGTCTCTGCCAATGGGACAGAGACAGAACTTAATTCAAACACAGATCAGTCAAAAAATCCTCAGTCCCTTCTCAAAAACTTTTCATAGATAATATTCTTTATAAATACTAGAAGTAGTCTCGAAACCTCCGCGTCTGCGTCATGCTGAATTCATTTCAGCATCTTCAGAAGATTCCTGAACCGAATTCAGGACAGGCTCTGAAACAAGTTCAGGATGACGGTTTTGAGATGACTTCTAAGCCAAGATATCAGAACTATATTTTGTAGGCTATCAGGAGAATATAGACTATAAGAATTCGTATTCTAGCCTATCAGGATTGACTATTCCACTTCTTTTCTTTACAATCCCCGCCGATGTATCGTAATGAAACAATTAGATCGTCCGAACAAGGACCTATTATTATTAAAACTCCTGTTGTTATTGTAGGAGGAAGTTTAAGTGGCTTGACTCTTAGTAGAGAATTAGAGAGGCGCAGTTTAAATCATGTTGTTTTAGAAGCAAGCAAAGAACCTCGAAGTCCATCAATTCATTATCTGACTTCTTTATATGCAGCAACAACTTTAGGTCTTGATCCTGAATATCAGGAAAAAGCAAAAGATAGAAAATTGATTACAGGATACACTCGATATGACGCATCAGCTCCCGGACTAGTTGTACGAGAAGAGGTATTACCAAACAGTACGCGAAAAAACGGATTTGTGACGTTTTCTTTAGAAGAACTACGATATATATTAGGAAGTAAGTTTAATAACCATGTGCTTACCGGTAAATCTGTATGCCAGGTGACTAATACAGATCATCGCTGGGAAGTTAAAACAACACATGAAGATATTATTACTTCGGATATCGTTATTGATGCAACAGGTTCAAGAGTCCGTGTTCTTAGTAATCTTCTCGGAAATAAAATTATTCAAGATTCTGTTGGGAAACGAACAGTCAGGGCTTGTTTCGGAGGAGTATATCCGTATCATGGATCCGAAGATGCTTTGCTTTTTGCAGATGGTTTTCCTGCACTAGGAGAAGGAATTCCCAAAGAAGGTGCTGGGTGGGTTATGCCACTAGGAAATGGATTAGCTGAAGTCGTTGTAGGCTGGGAAACAACATTAATAGATATTGCTAAGTGGCATACTCCTAAACTTAAACACCTGATTAAAGCCTATGTTAAATGGTTTAATGACAGAGGTATACCCATTGCATTCGATAAACGCCAGGAAGTAGTATCAGGATCTTTTAGTCAAGGATTATTAGATTATCGTTCGATTCCATCTGAAAGTGGTGTTGCAGCCTTTGGTGAATCATTAGGACTTAATCAACCGCTTAATGGGTATCTTATTCGCAACATTGCTGGATATGCAGAGATTATGGCAGATGAAATACAGCGTTATTTAAACACAGGTAAATGGAATCCACACGATATGCTGATAGGATCCAGTCCGGTTAATTTCGGACAACAGGTAGCTCTAAGCAAACGAAAAATGGAAGCGGCGCTCGCAGGAAAAGGTAGAAGTACAGCAACGAGCAGATTACAAGAATTTTTAATTAAAAGTCTGCATGAAGATGGGCTATGGAATGCAATAGACAGCGGTATTCCACCAACTAAAGTAATGGCAGGAATTGTACGCAATCCAAAATACGTAGATATCATCTCAATATTGGGACTGGATTATATCAGGCTATTACTTACAAATGTACTTTATAGAAAAGAATTAAAAGAAAAAATAATATACCGTTTTAAGTAATTTATACCCATCTTACTCCGGTTTGCAACTCGTAGAGTTCGCAAAACGGATTAGCACTGAAAAATTTTAAGAAAAATTTTTCAGTGTAAAAAGGGTTTATACTGAAAAAGGCATTTTTCAGTATATATGGTGAAAAAACATCTGACAAACCTGAGTTTTTTTACTATATTTCATTTTGTAACATATTCGACACATATCTCACACCCTTGACGCCGGACACAGTTCGGATAGGGGACAGATCTCGCATTTCGGATTTACTGCTTTACAGATTGCACGGCCGTGATCGATAATCTCGTAGCTTATTTTTATCCAATCTTTTTGGGGAATTTCGTTCATCAGTTCTTTCTCAATTTTATTGGCATCGGCATCTTTCTTAAAGTCGACCACTTCCTTCCCTTTTCTTTTAAATGTAACCGTTCTCTTTCCTCCGATTTTCTCAAGATCGACAAGTCTCAGACGCTGGCTGATTCTTCCTACATGTGTATCAACCGGAATTCCAACAACTACTTTATACGCATTACCCAAAACAATATTTGCAGTCTTTCTTGCTACCCCTTTTAAAGTAATCAGTTCCTCCATTGTTTTGGGAACTGTACCGCCAAACTTTTCTTTTAAAATTTTTACCGTTTCTAAAATATTTTTTGCTTTATTATGATAAAAACCGGTTGATTTAATGTCGCTTTCAAACTCAGTTAAAGAGGCGCTGCAATAGTCATTTAATGTTTTATATTTCTTAAACAATTTATCCGTAACCGTATTTACCATTTTATCCGTGCACTGAGCGGACAAAATAACCGCAATCAAAAGCTCTAAAGGATTTGAAAAGTTTAAAGCAATAGTTGCTGTGGGATATGTACTTTTTAGTATTTTTAATATTTTATTTATCTTTTTATTTTTTTCCATCGGTGTTATTTGTTAAATGTTGAATGTTTGTAGTCGTCAATAATCTCTCTGTGGTCAAATGCTAAATTTTCTGGAAGTTTATCTAAGGGAAAATACTTGCATTCTTTTGCGTCATCGCCGGGTTTTTCTTCCCCTTGTGGATCCAGAATAATAAAAGTTGCCGCGGCGGTTTGTTTGGGGTGACGTTTGGGATTGCTGTATGTTCCGAGTAATTGAGTCTGCGATCCCTTTAAGTTTGTTTCTTCCTTCAGTTCCCGCAGAGCCGCATCTTCTAAAGTCTCATCAAAATCCAGGTGGCCGCCCGGAATTGCCCAGTATCCTTTATACGGATCTTCTCCTCTTAATATTAGAAGTACTTTACCGTCCTTTACTACCAAAGCATCAACAGACATCGCACGGTTCAGGTATCTTCCGCATACCGGACAAGGCTTGTTATTAGAAATTGACATACTCGTAATTCGTTGTTCGTTGTTCGTTTAATATTCTTTATCTGATTGTATCATTGTACATTGAGCATTGGAAATTGATCATTTTCATTGTATAATTCGTGATTATGGCTGCATCAACCGTAAAATCGCTTCCTAAATCAACCGTTGAACTTACGGTAACCATTCCCTGGGATGAGGTAAAAGCTACGTACGAAACTATTTTTGCTGCAGTTGCTTCAGATACAGAACTTCCCGGATTCCGCAAAGGTAAAGCTCCTATAGATCTCGTCAAAGAAAAAATCGATCAGAAGAAAGTATATGAAGAAGTGATAAAAGAAATCGTTCCTAAGTCATATGCCGAGGCGTTAAAAACCAATTCTATCAATCCTATCTCCTCTCCTCAGGTAACCATAAAAAGCGCTAAAGAAAATGAGCCGTGGGAATTTACTGCAATTTGCGCCATAAAACCCGTTGTTAAGCTTAAAAACTACAAAGAAAAGATTGCTGAACTTAAAAAAGGTAAAGTCAAAATTTATAAGCCGGGAGACCCTCCGGCAAAAGAGGGGGATAATAAACCCTCTCTGGATGAACTCTTAGGAGCTCTGGTAAGCGAAACTGAGACTGAAGTACCGGACATTTTAGTCCAAGATGAGGTGAACCGGATGCTTACTAACCTTTTGGATCAAACAAAAAAACTGGGCCTTACGGTTGAGCAGTATCTTATGGCAAAAAACACAACAACAGATAAACTGAAAGGTGAATACACCACCCAAGCCGAGAAAAACCTCATGCTTGAATTTGCTTTGTTACAGGTCGCGGAAGAGCAGAAAATCATAGTCACACCGGAAGATATTGAGGCTGTTATCGCAAAAGTTGAGAAGCCTGAGGATCGGGAAGCTATGAAAAAAGACACCTACTATCTGGCTCATTTAATAAGACAACAGAAAGTAATAGACTACTTAAATTCTCTTTAATCCTGTCTTATCATCCCGGACTTGTTTACCCTGAGCATCGAAGGGATCCGGGATCCATCTTCAAATTACTGGATTCCCGCGTTCGCGGGAATGACATGTAACCTATAGTTTTTCTTGACTTTTCCTCTTTTTTGTGCTATAAATTCCCCGGCTACCGACACTTCCATTAATTATAAAAGGTTATCCTATGGCTCTATTTGGAAATAAATCCAAACGTAAATTAAACCGCTTCGGGGATGAAACCGGCGAAAAACTCAAGGAAACTCCAAAACATCTCGGAGAAGACCCAACCTTGCTTAAAAAAATGGCTGCAGATGCAGCCAGTATCGTAAAACCCACGGATTTTCTTTCCCAGCTTTTAGGGATCGGGAGCGGCAATGGCGATGCGGAACGCTCCCCTGAAACTGAAGAGCATCCGGTCGAAAAACATGAAGGAACCATTTTTTCATTCCACCATCTGGATAAAAGAGAAGGAGAACAGGAAATTGCCAAAGAAACCCGTGAGCTTCTTAAAGAAATCACAAAACAAGTCAAGAAGCTTGAAAAAAGCGAGAAAAAACTTGAAGGAGAATTGGCTAAAGTTTCTGTTGATAATGCTCCGGCAAAGGCCGGAATTTATTACATCCGCTTCTTCGAATGGCTACTTACCGTAATAAGACAACTTCGGATAAAAGTTGAGGAAAGTTCTTCATGGCTTTCAGAATTTAACGGACGGGGTAAAAAGAAAAAAGGATACTGGCAGCAGTTCAAAAAACACGGAACCACATTCGGCATGTCCAATGAACGCTCTCTGGCAACCAGCGCGGGATAAAAGCAATTCGTCATCCCGGACGAAGATCCGGGATCCAGTTATAAATATTATTTATTTTAAAAGGAAAATATGGCAAAAAAAGGTGAAGTTCCTGTTCCTACTGAACAACCTATTCACGGTGGTAGATATGGAGACTTTGACATGGCAGATGCATTAGGAGTTACAAACCACGAAATTGTTCAAGTTTCCAAAGCTAGGTTAGGTGAGGAGCAAATTATTTTTGTCCCCGCACGAAATTCTTCAGATCCGGATGCAAGAATAACGCATCCGTCAACGAAACCATAAATGCAGAAATCCATGGATCCCCGTCTACACGGGGATGACAGCTTTGAGACAATTAAAACACGATTGTCCTGGAATAATATATTTTTCCCTTGCTCCAAATTTTTCTATACCGTATAATTGCTTCACTTTGCGCGCATAGCTCAGTGGTAGAGCGTTTCGTTGACATCGAAAAGGTCTATGGTTCAAATCCATATGCGCGCACCCTGCCCTTTTTTATGAAAAGTCACGAGCATATATTTCCCCCTTCTCCCGACGGAAGAAAATTTCAGGAGGCAATCGATATATTAAACAAGCTCGGAGCCCAACACCTTTCAAGACCGAGTCTTAATGCCATCTCCCGAAGATATCAAGAAGAACTGCTAAAAGGAATCAGATACCCCGGTACCGGAAGCCTCGCCATGATAGACACTGGACTTTCTCCTTTCGATCCAGAGAAGGTGAATCCCTCCCATAAGGTTCTGGTTCTTGAAGTAGGAGGAACGAACGTACGTGTTGCAATTGTAAAGGCGGATAATGAGGGAAATGTTCGAATTCAAAATTCCAACAATTCATCTCCCTGTTTCCAACAAGCTCCTATTTCACAAAAAGTATATTCAAATCCCAAAGACTTTATCCGTGCAATGATGGATCCGGTTAAAGACATATTAGCCGGACAAACTTTCCACGGATTAGGTATCGTATATTCATTTCCAGGAGAAACATGTCATACACAAAATGGAGTTGATGTAGTTCCATATAAACATATGGCAAAAGGATTTAGCGTTGAAGGAATAGAGGATGTCCATATCGGACAAACTTTTATAGAAGTTCTTAGAGAAAATCTTACGGGTTGGAATATCGATAACTTACCTGATAGCTTAAAAATTGCCGTAATGAACGATACAGTCGCTGTTCTGGAAGATAATTGGGGCGGAGTAGTAGCAACCGGATTTAATCTGGCACTTAGTTATAACGGAAAAATATATAATTCCGAATCCGGGGGATTTAATGGTATACCACAAACGATTATTTCTCATATAGTGAATAGAAAAAGCACCAATCCCGGTTTACAACCGGCTGAAAAAACAAATATCAGGAATGTATATAGGAGATTCCATACGAACTGCGGGAGGTCTATTGGGTAATTTAGTCAACTTACCCAACGAGGTAGGTGAAAAATTCTCTTCTGCCCCGGATATTTCCCGTTTCTTAGGTACAGATCCTCCTTCTCGAACCTTTTATGAAGGGATTGTATCCTAATGATTATGCCATCATGGAGGCAGCATCTGCACGGCTCAGATACCGTTCAGCTCAATGTGTCGGAACTATGATAGGATCTGCCGTCTCTCTAGATCCGGGAGATCCTTTTGATGAAATTAAAATCCCCATCGAGGGTTCATTCTTCTGGGGAACTCCCGGATATGAAATAATTGCTAGAAAAGAGGCGATCAGGTACAGCGGCAGACCTATTCGATTTCTTCAAATTCCAAATGCGGGGATACTGGGGGCAGCAGGGCATGTTTTTAATATGCTCTACGAAAACAGTTGACCAAACAGAATTGCTTTGGTATCATATCATTGTATTTCATTTGCATGAGATCTCACCAACCTCAAAGAAGTACCGTATCTTTACGAAACAAGAATAATTAAGTGCCGTTTAGGAATCACGATGGAACCTCCCAACCGGATCGTGAATATCCAGCGGCTTTTTTTATGCAAGAGATTGTCATCCTCGTGCTTGACACAAGGATCCAATCCTTAATAATTACAACAAAGTGACAGAAAAACAATTTTGTATTTATATTCTTGCAAGTAAATATAGAGGAACATTATATATAGGAGTAACAAGCAATATAATAAGACGTATCTTTGAACACAAGAATCACTTGGTGGAAGGATTTACTAATACATACAATGTCAATAGGTTAGTTTATTTTGAAGTCTTTAGCTCAATTGAAGAAGCGATAGAAAGAGAAAAACAGCTTAAACATTGGAATCGTGATTGGAAAATAAAATTAATTGAAAGAAGTAACCCTTATTGGAAAGATTTATATAATGAAATAGTCTAAGGATTGGATTCCCGCCTGCGCGGGAATGACATTTTTTGTCATCCTCGGCTCGATCGAGGATCCACTCATTCATAAATAAGTTTTATTCTTAGTATTTTTATCTGAAGGTATAGATTCCCGCCTTCCCTAAAAAGCGAACTTTTCAGGGTAAACGCGGGAATGACATATTATTTTATGGATAACAACAAACAAAACCAGCTTAATAACCTCAGGCACTCCTGCGCTCATCTTTTGGCCGCTGCCGTTTTGAAATTTTATCCTGACGCAAAACCCACCATTGGCCCTTCAATTGATGAAGGGTTTTATTACGACTTCGATTTCGACAATGTGAAAATATCTGAGGATGATTTGCCAAAAATAGAAGAGGAAATGAAAAAGATGGTTAAATCCTGGGATGGGTTTGAGAGGATTGAGAAATCAAGCGATCAAGCTATCGAGTATTTTAAAAATAATCCGTATAAACTTGAACTAATTGAAGAATTGATACAAAAAGGAGAAAAAATAACATTTTATAAATCAGGAGATTTTATCGACCTGTGCCGCGGAGGTCATACTCCCTATCCAAAAAGTAATATCAAACACTTTAAGCTTCTTTCCATTGCCGGTGCTTACTGGCGGGGGGATGAGAAAAATAAAATGCTGACACGGATTTACGGAACAGCGTTTCCGACCAAAGATGAACTCGAGAAATATCTGTGGCAAAAAGAGGAAGCTAAAAAAAGAGATCACAGAAAACTTGGGGCGGAACTGGAACTTTTTACATTTGATGACATGGTTGGTCCGGGTCTTGTTTTATGGCTTCCTAAAGGGACAATTATAAGAGAAGAACTGGAGCGCTTTGCTAAAAAAACAGAAAAAGCCTGGGGATACCAGCGTGTTGCCACACCGCATCTGGCTAAAAAAATTCTTTTTGAGACATCCGGACATCTTCCATATTATAAAGAAAGCATGTATCCAGGTATGAAATTGGATGATGGGGAATATTACCTTAAAGCAATGAACTGTCCTGCCCATCACCTTATCTATAGATCTAAACCCAGAAGCTACAAAGACCTACCGATTCGTCTGGCTGAATATGGGACGGTTTACCGCTACGAACTCTCAGGAACTCTTGCAGGTCTTTTAAGAGTTCGCGGAATGACGATGAATGATTCGCATATCTACTGCAGAAAAGATCAGATAAAAAGTGAATTTCTGCGCGTTGTTGAGCTTCATAAGTATTATTACAAAGTTTTTGGAATTACCGATTATTATATGCGCCTGTCTCTTCATGACCCCAAAAATAAATCTAAATATATTGATGAGCCGGATTCCTGGAGTTTCTCTGAGAACGCAATCCGAGAGGTTCTTAAAGAGTCAAAACTTCCCTTTATTGAAAAAATGGATGAAGCGGCTTTTTATGGTCCTAAAGTAGACTTTCAAATTAAATCCGTAATAGGAAGAGAAGAATCTATTTCAACCGTACAGCTTGATTTTGCCGCAAAAAAGAGATTTAATTTGAACTATATTGACAACGACGGAAAAGAAAAAGAAGTATATGTTATCCACCGGGCTCCTTTAGGAACACATGAGAGGTTTATTGCATTTCTTATCGAACATTACGCAGGAAAGTTTCCCCTGTGGCTTTCTCCGGTTCAGTTAACTTTAATTCCCATTTCCGAAAAACACGTTGACACATCCCGAATAATCGCTGATCATCTTATCAGTAAGGATTTCCGCGTTGAGGTTGACGATAGAAATGAACGCATGCAGGCGAAGATCCGGGATGCGACTTTACAAAAAGTACCCTTTATCGGTATAATAGGGGATAAAGAGATAGAACGTTTTGATGCTAAAAACCCTGAGGAAGCACTTATAAGTTTGAGAAAGCGGGACGAGGGGGATTTAGGACAAAACTCAATTTCTGAAATTCTACAAACTTTTCAAAAAGAACTTGAATAACCTGTACAAACACTACCGCATAAATTACCAAATCCAGGCGCTAAAACTCCGACTGTTAGATGATACCGGAAAGCAAATCGGTATTATAGACAAGCAAGAAGCCCTCCGTATGGCTCAGTCTCAGGAGAAAGACCTCGTCGAGATTGCCCCCCGCGCCAACCCTCCGGTTGTAAAGCTTATCGACTTTAAGAAGTTTAAGTATCTTGAGGCTAAAAAGAACAAAGAATCCCGGAAAAGCTCTAAAAATGTAGGGATGAAAGAGATAAGACTTTCACCTTTTATCGGTGAACATGACCTCAATACCAAGGTTGCCCAGGCAACTGAATTCTTAAAAGAAGGAAATCAGGTCAAAATTGCCATTCCCTTCCGTGGAAGAGAAATAACGAGAAAAGAATTTGGATACAACACGATGAACAAAGCCATTGAAAAACTGGCCGCGATTTCTAAAGTTTCACGGCAACCTATGTTTGAAGGAAGAGTATTGGTTGCAGGACTTGCACCATTTAAAGAAACCCGGTAAAATAGGGGATTCTATGCCTAAACAGCGTACAAACAAAACTATTGCCAAAAGATTTAAGGTTACCTCAACGGGAAAAATTATGCGTGGTCACCACGGTTCCCGTCACAGAATGAGTCATAAAAACAAAAGACAGATACGGAGATTTTCAGAGCCAAAACAGGTAAATAAAAGTTTTTATAAAGCTATTAAAAATATAATATAACAAAAGAGAGATACTAGGATATTTAGAGATTAAATTAAAAAATCGCTTAGAAGTCATCTCTAAACTGTCATCCTGAACTTGTTTCAGAGCCTGTCCTGAATTCGGTTCAGGAATCTTCTGAAGATGCTGAAATGAATTCAGCATGACGCAGACGCGGAGGTTTCGAGACTACTTCTAGTATCTTAATATCTTTTCTCTTAGTATCTTCATATATATGCGAGTAAAAAGAGGCGTTGTATCAAGAAGAAAACATAACAAGCTTCTCGGTTCCGTAAAAGGATACCGGATGACAAAGAGAAGACTGGTCCGGGTTGCCAAAGAAGCTTCCCTTCATGCCGGACAATATGCATTTGCCGGACGGAGAAAGAAAAAGAGCGATTTTAGATCTCTTTGGATTGTCCGTATCTCAGAAGCCCTCAAAAACCATGGAATTAATTACAGTGAGTTTATCTCAAAAATGAAAAAGGCAAATATTACGCTGGACCGGAAAATTCTGTCTAATTTACTGATAACGGATACCGGAACTTTTAACGCAATCGTTGACAAAGTAAAAAATAGCTGATAAGGTAAATAAACACTATGAACCTGACATCTACCAAATTCTTTTATTTTTACTTTACCTCCTAGGGAGGCAAGATTGATGGTGCAATAAGCACTTTCAATATTGAACCTCCCAACTGGGAGGTTTTTTTATGGAGAGTTGACGATTCTGAGCAAAGTGAAGAAGAGGCTTACTCTCCATTATGGTGAAAAATCTGAAAGATTTTTTACCATGAAAAAACGTGTCATTCCCGCGTTTACCCTGAAAAGTTCGCTTTTTAGGGAAGGCGGGAATCCAATCCTTAAGAAAAGAATCTTAGAATAAAACTTATTTATTAAAGAATGGATTCCGGATCAAGTCCGGGATGACAGCAAAAACATGATCATTACTCTAAAACAAACAAACACTTTTAAAGACAATGCGGATGTAAGGAGGCTTCTGGTAAGTCTTCACGTGGATGTTATTCCCGTTGAATGGAAAAGCCAGAGTCTATATGTAGTTAACGGCAAATTTTCCGAGTTATCCCGAAGAGAAGTTGCCAAACACTCAGGAGTTGAAGCAATACTTCCCATAGACCGGCCGTATAAGCTTGCAAGCAAAACATTTCGCCCCAACAACGGAAAAATAAAAATTGGCAACACTCTATTAATCGGAGGAAGAGAAATAATTATTATGGCAGGACCCTGTTCTGTTGAAACTAAACATCAGATTGAGGATATGGGAAAAGAAGTCAAAAATGCCGGGTGCCATGTGCTAAGAGGAGGTGCTTTTAAACCCCGTACCGGACCCTATGATTTTCAGGGGTTAGGTAAAATCGGACTTCGATTTTTACACGATGCAGGTAAAAAATATAATCTTCCCGTAATTACTGAAATACTGGATGTGAGAGATATTGAGCTTGTTGAAAAATATACAGACATTTTCCAGATAGGTGCCCGAAACATGCAGAATTATCCGCTCCTTCGCGAGCTTGGAAAAAGTCGCAAACCGGTACTTCTAAAAAGAGGCATGTGGGCAACATACAAGGAATTGCTGCTGGCTGCCGAATATATTTTAGTCGGAGGAAATGAGCATGTGATTTTATGCGAAAGAGGTATACGGACTCATGTCCAGGAAACCCGTTTTACCCTGGATTTAAATGCCGTTGCATACCTCAAGCATGAGACACACCTTCCTGTATTTGTTGATCCCAGTCACGGCACGGGAAGGGCTAATATGGTCAGAGCCTTAAGCCGGGCGGGGGTTGCAGCGGGGGCTGACGGGCTCCTGATTGAGGCGCACACAGATCCCAGAAAATCAATCTCGGATGCCGACCAGGCTATCTCGCCTCAGGAGTTGACAAAATTGGTTAAAGAAGTTAAACGGGTTGCACGGGCAGTTGACAGGGAATAAATATGAAAAACACTATTACATACTTTGGCTTACCGGGATCTTTCTCAAACATAGCTGCTGAAAAATTCAATAATACGAATGATTTATTGTCGTGCGTCTCTCTTGAAGAGATATTCCAAAGGATTGGGAAGAGCGAAAATGACTTGGGAGTTATTCCAATTGAAAATACATTGCATGGAAGAGTTGTTGAAAGCTATGATCTTCTAAATAAATATCATTTATTTATTACAAATGAAGTTGTCCTTCGAATTAATCATTGTCTTTTAACAATTAATAATGAGATATCAGTGGATGAGATTAAGTCTTGTTTCTCTCATTATCAAGCCTTTGCGCAATGTGAAAATTTTTTTGGAAAACATCCCGGTATTATCCAAATTATCGTCAACGATACCGCAACGGCTGCCAGGGATTTGAGTAAAACCGGCGATAGCACAAGTGCTGTGGTGGGAAGCAAAAAAGCCGGAGAAATTTACGGGTTAACTATATATAAAGAACATTTAGAAAATCATAGAGATAACTTTACACGTTTTGCAGTTATTTCAAGAAGGTTAAAAAAAGACGGAGAGAAAGCGTCTATTTTATTTTCCGTTAAACACGTACCCGGAAGTCTCTCTCATGTTCTGTCTAGTATTGCATCAAAGAATTTTAATTTAACAACCATTGAATCCCGTCCGATTGAAGGAAAACCGTGGGAATACCGTTTTTTTGTGGATCTTATAAAACCTGAAAACGGAAATTTTAATACGTTAGTTGAGGGTCTTGAAGATAAATGCGAGTCCGTCAAATTATTAGGAATTTATTCTCAATCACCCGTATATGAAACTTGACAACCTGAGAGAGAAAATTGACAAAGTGGACGAAAAAATAATTAAGCTTATTGCAAAAAGATTTTCAGTTGTCGAAAAAATTAAATCATTTAAAAGAAATAATCATATTCCTGTATTTCAAAAAAAAAGAGAAGAGGAAATATTAAATCATGTCAGATTGTTAAACAAAAATTATAAATTATCTGAAAAATTCATTATAAAAATATGGAAAGAGATGTTAAAAGAATCAAAAACGTATCAACAAAAATAATATGACTACTCACAAAATAGACACTAAAATTAGTGTAGGATCCCATTTGATGCAAAACTTTTCTGAAAAGTTAAAGGAGTTAAATCCTTCATCTGTCGTATGTCTTATCGATTGTACCATACTGAAATTATATGGAAATACTATCAATTCCGGGTTTAAAAAGCTGGGTGTTGTGGCTTCTGTTATTCCTGTAAGTGCATCTGAAAAAAGTAAAACATTAAATGGTGATCTGATTAACTTAATCAATCAAATTATAGAAAAAGATGTTGAGCGAAAATCCGTTTTTCTATCAATCGGGGGGGGAACAGTTACGGACCTGGGAGGATTTATAGGATCAGTTCTTTTAAGAGGCATTAAAACGGTGTATATCCCAACAACACTTCTGGGGATGGTAGATGCATCCCTCGGAGGGAAAACAGGAGTAAATGTTCAAAATAACGGAATGCTTTACAAAAACATGATCGGAACTTTTTATCAGCCGGAAATCGTGTTGTGCGATACGGATTTTCTTGCGACTCTTCCCCAAAAAGAATTAAAAAGCGGAATAGGGGAAATCGTGAAGTACTTTGTCGGATGGAATAGTCCGAAACTTTTGGACATACAGTCTATTTTTAACAATGTGAAATCGGGTCAAACCCTAAGACCAATAATTGAAGCATGTCAAAAAATAAAGATGGAAATTGTAGCATCTGATCCGAATGAAACGGGCCAACAAAGAGAGAAATTAAATTTAGGACATACAATCGGTCATGGCATTGAGGGAGAAAAAAACGGGACAGTTTCACATGGCGTTGCAGTAGTTTGGGGACTTTTAGGAGAAAGCTATATGAGCATGCTGGACGGGTACTTAAGTAAGGAAGAATTTGAAAAAATTAAAATGAGTATTTTATCTTTACATATTGTAAATTCTATTACTTTTTCAACTCCGAAAGTGTTGGACATTATGCAAAAAGATAAAAAAAATAAAACCTATGTTGCCATTAAAAAAATCGGAATTACGCTGCCGGGAGTAAAAATAAATCCGGATAATTTGAAAAAATCGTTAGCTTTTTTAAACGGTAACAAAAACTTATGAAAATATTGGTGATAAACGGACCCAATCTTAATATGCTTGGAAAAAGAAACTCAAAGCATTACGGTTTTCTTACCATCTTCCAAATTAACGATAAATTAAAAACCCAGGCAAAATCCCGAGGGATAAATCTTGTTTTTTTTCAATCAAATCATGAAGGAGAACTGATTGATTTTATTCAACACAATTGCCAAAAAGCTTCAGGGGTTCTAATAAATCCGGGAGCTCTTACCCATTACTCGTATGCCCTCGCTGATGCACTAAAGGATGCCAATATTCCGGTTATCGACGTGCATCTTTCAGATATTTCAAACCGGGAGGATTTCAGGAAAATAAATGTATTAGAAGAAATTTCAGTCGAAACGGTTGCGGGTAAAAAGGAAAAAAGTTATGAAGAAGGATTATTAAAATTGGTTACGCATATAAAATCAAGTGGACATTAAAATAATACCGGGTAAAAAACTTGAAGGAAGTATTTCGGTTCCTCCCAGTAAAAGCGTCACGCATCGGGCTTTTATAATGGCCGCTTTAGCAAGCGGGATTACAACTATAATTAATCCGTTAGTAAGTGAAGATACGGATACAACTCTAAATTGTCTGTCACAATTAGGAGTAGGGATTAAAAAGGAGAAAGACAGAGTTATTATTCTAGGCACAAATGGGAATATAAATCCTGACAAAAAACAAATAACTTTAAACGTAAAAGAATCAGGAACTTCATACAGATTTCTAAAAGCAGTCAGCTTCTTATCATCTGTCTCAATTCATTTTACAGGAAGTAATCGCTTGCTGGAAAGGCCAATCAAACCTCTTGAAGAAGCTCTCTTGCAGATTCCAAAAGGTGAAGTGCGCCTAGATTCTTCATTAAGTTCTCAATTTTTAAGTGCACTTCTTATTATTTCGCCTGTATTAAAAAAAGGGTTAATAATACATCTTATATCCCGGTTACCCTCTCACCCATACGTAGATATAACGGTTGATCTTATGAAAAAATTCGGAGTTAACGTAAATGTAAAGGACAATAAAACTTATGATGTCCCCCCTCAGAAATATCAGGGAGTTACCTATCGGATCGAAGGGGATTACAGTTCGGCATCCTATTTTATATTAGCAAATGAACTGGGAGCTAAAATTAAATTTAAAAACTTAACTGAGAATTCGGTACAGGGAGATAAAAAAATATTAGAAATTATTAAAGACAAAAAAGAAAATATAGATATGTCTTTTTTTCCTGATTTAGTCCCAACCGTTTCAGTACTTGCTTCTTTTAATAATTATAAAACAGTAATAACGGGAATAAAAAATCTAAGACATAAAGAATCAGACCGCATAGAAGCCTTGCAAACAGAGTTAACCAAAACAGGAATTAAAATAAATTCATCGGAAAATACATTGGAAATAATGGGCGGTAATCCTAAAGGAGACATATTTAATACATGGAAAGATCACCGGATCGCCATGTCTCTTTCCATTCTTGCCTGTTTTGCCAGAGGCGAGTCGGTAATTAAAAATGCGGAAGTTGTAAATAAATCATACCCGAATTTTTGGAAAGATTTAAAGAATTTAGGAGCAAACATTATTGTAATCCACTAATATGAATCTTATTTTTATAGGAATGCGGGGAAGTGGAAAATCAAGTTTTGCCGGAATTTTTTCAGCAAGGCTTGGATTGCCATGGATAGATTTGGATGTGGAACTTGAAAAAGAATTTAAAATACCCATCTCCGATTTTGTTAAAAAAAACGGATGGGAAGAATTCAGATATGAAGAAAAGAAATTAATCGCAAAAATTTCAAAAATTAATAATCACATTATAGCAACGGGCGGGGGAGTGATTCTAGACTCTGATAATATTGGCTTACTTAAAAAAAACGGGTACGTAATTTATCTTAAGTCAACCGTTGATATTTTATATAAAAGAATAAAAGACAAAGTAAATAGACCGTTTTTAACGGATGCCAAAAATTTCTTTGATGATCTGAAAAAAACATACGAGGAAAGAAAAAATTTATATGAAAAATCCGCGGATTTAATTATTTACAACGATAGTGAATCTATTTTTGATAAAAAAACTTTCCTCTTTGGAGTAGTTGGTCATCCTATTTCTCATTCCGTTTCACCTGCCCTTCATAACATCGGATATAAGGAAAATAACATAAATGCACGCATGTTTGCATTGGATATTCCTGATATTAAAATCGGAATGGAAATTATTAACAGGTTATATTTCAAAGGTATAGCGGTTACCATTCCGCATAAAAAAAATATCATTCCTTTTTTAGACAAACTGGACCCGTCATCAGGAAAGACCGGCGCCATCAATACTGCTATCAAGAAAAAAGATAAATGGATGGGATTTAATACGGATTCAGAAGCGGCAGTTTTAGCGTTATCTGAAATCATTTCTCTTTCTAACAAAAGAACTGCGATAATTGGAGCAGGAGGAGCATCCCGGGCTCTTTGCTACGGATTAAAGATGCACGGAGGGATAATTGATGTCTACAATAAAACGGTTAAAAACGCGCAAAAATTAGTTGAAGAATTCAGATTAAACCGCGCTTACGACTTAAAGGATTTATCCGGTATCGGTGACTATGACATTATAATTAATTCAACTCCATTAGGAATGAAAGGACAACACGAAAATGAAACACCTCTTCCAAAAAATCTTATTAAAAAAAGCCAAATTGTATTTGACATCGTGTATAATCCAAGAGAAACCCGATTCATAAAAGAAGCAAAGGAAAAAGGAGCAATTACCATTTGCGGGGATAAAATGATTTTAAATAATGTTTTACTGCAGTTTGAATTATTTACAGGACAAAAATTAAATAAAAATAATATTAAAAAAGAATTGAGTAAACTGATATGATATGTTTTTTAACCGCCGGAGAATCACATGGGCCATCTGAGGTAGCTATTTTAGAGGGTATTCCGTCTGGCTTAAATTTAACCAAAGAAGATATTCAAAAGGATCTTGATAAAAGAAAATCGGGAGCCGGACGGGGCGGAAGAGGGATTATTGAAGATGATCAAGTTGAAATACTTTCAGGAGTAAGGCACGGAAAAACTCTGGGAAGTCCGATTGCTTTAAAAGTTGATAATTTGGATTTTAAAAATTGGTCAGAAAAAATGTCTATCAAATCACCAACCAATAACTATCAACCGTCACCAATTACCAACCCCCGCCCCGGTCATGCTGATTTACCGGGAATGTTAAAATATCATTTTACGGATATCAGAAATGTTTTAGAGAGAGCTTCAGCCCGGGAAACCGTTATGAGAGTTGCGGTAGGATCCGTCTGCCGAAAACTTTTATCTGAATTTGGAATTGAAATTGCGAGTCATACCATACAAATTGGACAAATTAGATTAGAAGAGAATAGCCGTGATTTTGAAAAAATAAAAAAAGTATTTGAAACTGATCCCGAGATCCGGTGTATTGATCCGAAGACGTCTGGCAAAATGAAAGAGGAGATAAAAAAAACAATTTTAAATAAAAATACCTTAGGTGGGGTCATCGAAATTATTGTAAAAGGAATTCCAACAGGTCTTGGAAGCTACGTACATTGGGACAGAAAACTGGACGGACAACTCAGCGCATCTCTTATGAGTATCCCATCTGTAAAAGCCGTTGAGATTGGAAACGGAATTGAAAATGCCTCAAAACTTGGATCTGAAGTCCAGGACGAAATTGAATTGGTTAATAATAAATACGCAAGAATTACAAACCGGGCCGGAGGAATTGAAGGCGGGGTCACAAACGGGGAAGATATAATCCTGCGGGTTTATCACAAACCCATCTCAACACTGGGAAATCCCCTTAAAACGGTTGATATAACAACTAAAAAAGAAGTGAGGGCAAATATAGAAAGATCGGATATATGCGTAGTACCCAGAGCCGGAGTAATATCCGAATCCATGGCCGCTTTTACTTTAGCACAGGCATTCTTAGAAAAATTCGGAGGGGATAGTTTAACGGAACTTAGGAGAAATTACGAAGGATATCTTAACCAAATAGCGACGGATAGATGACATTCACAAGTCTTTTGATAGAATAGAGAAGTGGTGGTAGGTTACCTGTCTGCCGACAGGCAGGAAGGTGGGAATCTATTCTGGATCCCGGGTCAAAGCCCGGGATGACAGCATATATGGAATCTAAATTAAAATCGTTACAACAGGATGTCCTTGAAAAAATTAAACGTGTCGATAACCCCTCTACTTTGGAGTCTCTCTGGTTGTCTGTTTTTGCAACGAGCGGATCATTTACAACCCTTTCAAAGGAAATAAAAACAGTTTCAAATGAAGAAAAACCAAAAATAGGAAAACTGATTAATAGCGTAAAAAAGGAACTTGAAAAAGCATTTACGGATAAAAAGAAATCTCTTATCGTATTTTACTCATCTCCCTGGTTTGATGTAACTATTCCGGGTGAAAAACCCGCGCTTGGACATCTTCATCCTCAGACACATGTTTTATATGAGCTTCTGGATATTTTTAAGAGTCTTGGATTTCAAGCTGCCGACGGACCTGAAATTGAGACAGACTGGTATAATTTTGGGAGTCTAAATTTTCCAAACGACCATCCCGCACGGGATACTCAGCAGTCCCTTCATATAGATACAAAAGGGAGTACAAATCCTGGAGAAATTCTTTTAAGGACTCAAACATCCGCCATGCAGGTTCGCGTCATGGAGGGCACCCCACCTCCTATCCGGGTAATTGTTCCCGGAAAGGCATTTAGATACGAAGCTGTTGATGCCTCCCACGGGTTTGAATTCTGGCAATTGGAAGGGTTTGCCGTTGATCGCAACATCACTCTTTCTGATCTTTTTGGAACGATTACAACCGTTTTAAAAAAGATCATGGGGGAAAAAACTAAATTAAGATTTGCCTGTACTAATTTTCCTTTTGTCGAGCCGGGTGTTGACACCTATATGCAGTGCACCGTCTGCAAAGGTATGGGGTGCAGTTTTTGTAAAAACTCGGGATGGTCTGAAATTATGCCCGCGGGAATGATCCATCCCAATGTATTAAAATCAGCTAAAATTGATCCCAAAATGTGGCGGGGATTTGCTTTCGCGATCGGTCTTTCACGTCTGGTAACTTTAAAATACGGAATGGATGATCTGAGATTATTAACAATGCCGGATCTGAGGATACTTAATCAATTTTAATATATTTGTCATCCTGAACTTGTTTCAGAGCCTGTCCTGAATTCGGTTCAGGAATCTTCTGAAGATGCTGAAATAAATTCAGCATGACGAGAGAAACTTATGTTTGCTCCAATAAACTGGCTTAAAGAATACGTAGATATTTCGCTTCCGACGAAAGAATTAGCATGGCGTCTTACGGAACTGGGTCTTAGCGTTGAAAAAGTATTAAAAATGGAAGGAGAAGATGTTTTTGAGGTTGAAGTAACCCCAAACCGACCCGACCTTCTCTCAATTATCGGAATTGCCCGTGAAATAGCCGCAATCGGAAGGAAAAAAATAAAACTTCCCTCAGTTTCTTTACCAAGGCCTTCCAAGAATTTACCTATTACCATTCACAATGATTTTAAACTTTTTCCAAGATATACCGGAATTATTTTAGATAACATTTCAGTTAAATCCTCACCGGATTGGCTGAAGAAAAGAATTAAACAACTAAATCTGCGGCCCATTAATACTATTGTAGATATCACAAACTATGTCATGTTTGAGATGGGTATTCCTACCCATGCTTTTGATTACGACCAAATAAAAGGACACGAAATACATGTTTCACTTTCAAAAGGAGGAGAAGAATTTACTTCAGTTGATGAAAAATCTTATAAGCTGCCGAAAAATGCAATTATTATAAAAGACAGAGAGAGGATAATTGATCTTTGCGGAATAAAAGGGGGACTAAACAGCGGAATTACAGATAAGACCTCAACTGTCTATCTGCAGGTTACCGCGGATGATCCGCTACTTATAAGACGCTCATCCCATGCACTGGCTTTAAGATCGGATGCATCCGCAATTTTTGAACGGGGTGTAGACAAAGGCGGGCTTTTGGAATCGCTTAAAAGAGCTGCATGGTTAATTTTGACCCTTGCCGGGGGAGAAGTAGCATCAGATAGTATTGATTTAAAAGAAAAAGAATTTAATCCGTGGAAATTAGACTTAGATCTTGAGAGGGTTAGGAAAGTATTAGGAATACATATTCCGGAAAAAGAAATAACCTCAATTCTTGAAAGTCTCGCACTAAATCCTAAAGAAAAACGTCATCCCGAACTTGTTTCAGGATCCTCTTCAAAATCTGAAATGAAGATGCTGAAACAAGTTCAGCATGACAAAAACACCAGTATCATTACCGTCACAATCCCCACCTATCGCCAGGATTTAAAAATAGAAGAAGACCTGATAGAAGAAGTAGCAAGAATATACGGGTACAATAGATTTACCCCCACATTTATCAACTCATCAATTCCTACAGAACCAATTTCTTATTTTAAAAATTATTCTTTTGAAGAAAAAGTAAAAAATATTATTTCAGGCTTTGGATATACCGAGGTGTATACCTATAGCTTAATAAGCAAACAACAATTAAACCATTTAACCATAGAACCGTCTCAAGTTATTAAATTAACTAATCCCGTAAGCTTGGACTATGAGTACCTCAGGCCGACATTAAAGGGAAATTTATTAACAGCGCTGAAATTAAATATCTCAAATTTTGATTCCGTAACTATTTTTGAACTCGGAAGAGTATACAGGGTAAATAAACCCGGGATGACAGCAGGTTTTGAGGAGCCCTACCATCTGGGATTAATTAGATCTGACGGAAATTATGAAAAAATAAAAGGAAGTATAGAAGAATTA
>MFJL01000014.1 GCA_001779195.1 Candidatus Gottesmanbacteria bacterium RIFCSPHIGHO2_02_FULL_39_11 | reverse complement strand
GTATTATCGAAAAACACTTTACTTTAAATAGAGTAATGAAAGGGACAGACCATGTTTTTTCACTTGAACCAATTGGGATGAGGAAACTCGTTCGTGATCTTAGGCGTGTGCATCTTGCGCTGGGAAATGGGATAAAGAAATTTTATGAAAGTGAGAAACCAGGAATTATGAAAATGCGCAAAAAAATAGTAGCCGCAAAAAACCTGCCAAAAGGGCACATAGTAAGGAAGCAGGATATTGCCTTAAAATCGCCCGGAGACGGAACCTCTCCGATTCATTTTGAGAAATTAATCGGAAAAAAACTTAATAGGGTAGTGAAAAAAGATCAAACTATCCAACAGGAATTTATCATATGAAATCAACATTAGATCAATTTAAGTTAAACGGACGATGTGCACTTGTGACGGGGGGATACGGTAATTTGGGTCCGTATTGGACATTTTCTCTTCTTTCTGCAGGAGCGGTGGTAGTTATTCTGAATCTTCCTGGGGTATCTATGTCAACTCTGTATACGAGTCTGAATAAAAATTTAAAGCGTCAGCTTTTTTTCTTTGAAGCAGATGTTACCAATCCAACAGAGCTTCAGGAAATTCATAAAAAGATTTTAAAAAAAACAGGTCCCGTTGATATACTCGTAAATAACGCAGGAATTGATATTCCCCCCGGAAGTTATACTGTAGATTCGGTCCGGATGTGGCGGGTAAATGTGGAGGGAGTTGTCAATTGCATAGAAGAATTTTCCCGAGATATGAAAAAAAATAAGAAGGGAAGCATTATCAATATCGGTTCACTGTATATGGAGCGTTCACCATTTGGAGGTCTGTACACTCATCTTTCTGCCGATAAGCCCTGGATGTATGGATCAACCAAAGCCGCAGTCGGACAGGTCACACGGCATTTTGCAACTCGCCTCGCTAAGTATGGAATTCGGGTAAACACTCTTTCTCCGGGAGGAGTAATGGGCAATCAGGATAAGGAATTTATAAGAAAATACAGTGAGCGGGTGCCGATGAATCGTTTAGCGGACCGGGCAAAGGATTTAGGAGGACCCCTCGTTTTTTTGGCATCGGATGCATCTTCTTATATTACCGGAATTAATCTTCCGGTTGATGGAGGATATACTGCATGGTAAAAGTCAAAATGTCAGCAACTATTAGTAATAAATTTAAGAGGATTAAATTGCTTCTTTTGGATTTTGACGGAGTGATGACGGATGGATTTGTATATGTAGATGAAAATGGTAAAGAGTCCGTCCGGTGCAGTAGGCGCGACGGGATGGGAATTAAGATGATGAAATCGGCAGGAATAGAAGTCGGAGTAATTTCCAAAGAAATAAATCCCGTAGTTACGGCCCGGTGTCATAAATTGGGAATTGCCTGTTTTCAACGTATTTCAGACGGTAAAGGAAAACGGCGCATTATTGAAACCCTTGCCAAAGAAAAAAGTTTAAGTCTGGATCAGATAGCCTTTATCGGAGATGATGTGCAGGATATTGAAGGATTATCTATTATCGGTCTTCCGATTGCGGTTTCTGATGCTCATCCCAAAATTTTCCCTTATGTAAAATATATAACAAAAAGAAAAGGAGGAGATCACGCAGTTCGGGAAGTAACGGATCTGATCTTAGAATCTCAAGGGGTTAAACTGACATATTAATTATGATATATCCTAAAAAAATACCTAACTGGATTGATGGAAGAGAAGTTTTTTTTAAACGAAAATCTTCCCAGATTTTGAAAAAAAATCCGACTGATGGAACTGAATTAGGATATATATCTTCTATAAATAAAGAAGAAATTGATTCTGTTATAACTGTAGCGCTGAAAAAATTTAAGATCTGGTCCAATACATCTGTTGTAAGTCGGGGAGAATTGCTGAAGAAAACTGCAATGCAGATGCTGTTAAAAAAAAACGAGATAGCACATATTGTACGTTTGGAAACAGGAAAGTCAATGCATGATGCGCTTTTGGAGGTTGACGGTGCTATAGAACTTGGTTTTTTTATAGCCGGAGAGGGACGCCGGTTTTACGGAAAAACAGCCCCGAGTGCAATGCCAAATAGATTTGCAATGACACTTAGACAACCGGCGGGAGTTGCGGCTCTTATTGTCCCTTTCAATACTCCGATTGCAAATGTTGCCTGGAAATCTTTTCCGGCACTTTTGTGTGGTAATACAGTTGTTTTAAAAGCTTCTAAAGATACCCCCTACACTCCGATTTGGTTTGCCAAAATTCTAAAAGAGGCAGGTGTTCCTTCCGGTATTTTTAACGTAATCCAAGGGTTAGGCGAGGAAGTTGGGGAAGCTCTTATTCACAACAGACGAGTTGATCTTATCAGTTTTACCGGATCTACAGAAACCGGAAAACATATCCAAAAAGTTGCTGCGGACCGTCTGGTAAAAATAAGTTTAGAGCTTGGTGGTAAAAATGCACTTGTTGTTTGTGATGATTGTGATATTAACGCAGCAGTTGAATGGTCTATACTGTCTGCATTTTCAAACGCTGGGCAACGATGTGCCGCAGGAAGCCGAATTATTGTATTTGAAAAAGTGTACGAAGTCTTTAAAAAGATTTTTATAAAAAAAACTGAAGAGCTAAAAATCGGTTCTTCTGATACGGACGATCTTGGGCCAGTAATTAATGGGAATCAGCTTTCTAAAATGATAAATATACTTACTAAAGCAAAGAATGATGGAATTTCTGTTCTTACGGGCGGATTTAGAATACAGGATAAAAAATATAGAGGCGGATTTTTCCTCGCACCTACTATCCTTGAGAATGCCTTGCCTGATTCTGAGATTTCAACTTGTGAATTATTCGGTCCCATCACCTCTCTTTACAAAGTAAAAAATTTTAACCAAGCCCTTGATATGACAAATAATTCACCCTTTGGTTTAACTGCCGCGATTCATACAAAAAATATAAATCGAGTTCAGGAGTTTATAAACCACGCTGAGGTGGGGGTTGTATCAGTAAATGGGCCAACCTACGGGAGTGAACCGCATATGCCCTTTGGTGGATTAAAGCAGTCGGGTACCGGATGGAGGGAACCCGGGGTAGAAGCTCTTAATTTTTACAGCCAGTGGAAGACAATATATGTTAAACATAATCCAAAAGAGGTATGATTACCAATTGTATTGCTCTTATTCCTGCGCGGATCGGATCTAAACGGGTAAGGAGTAAAAATATTCTTCCTCTTGAAAGGCATCCTTTAATTGCATACGCCATTCATGCAGCTAAAACTTCAGGAATTTTTTCGCGCATTATCGTTTCAACAAACAGTAAGAAAATCGCGCACATCGCCAAAACATACGGAGGAGAAGTTCCTTTTCTTAGGCCTCAGAGATATGCTGCAGATCATAGTCCCGATATTGAATGGATACGCTGGACTCTTCACAAACTTCAGCAGCAGGGGGAAGAATTCGAATATTTTTGTATTTTAAGACCGACCAGTCCCTTTAGAACTGCGGAAACAATCCAGCGGGCATGGAAAGAATTTCTGCTTGATAAGAACGTTGATTCACTTCGGGCTGTTGAACTATGCCAACAGCATCCGGCTAAAATGTGGAAAGTTAAGGGAACCCGAATGGTTTCCCTGCTTAAAACACCCAAACGGATAAAAACTCCTTGGCACAGCACTCCTTATCAAGTTCTCCCAAAGATTTATGCGCAAAATGCGAGTCTTGAAATAGCAAAGTGTACCGTAGTTTTGAAGCAAGGTTCAATCTCAGGAGGTATTATTCGGCCCTTTGTAACAAATGAATATGAAGGGTATGATATAAATAACGAAAAAGACTATATTTATGCAAAATACCTTATCGAGACGGGATATATAGAACTTCCAACGCCTAAAAAATTCTCATGATGAAACCGACTGGTACCAATAAAAAAGGATATATTACAAAATCCGTTTTTGAACTGATAGAACGAAAAATTCAAGACCCCTCAAAACACTTGGAGTGTATTGCTGATTTGATTCGTTTCAACACACTTGTTTCAGTTGCCAGAGCAGGAAGCGGACATTTAGGAAGCTCCCTTTCCATGATTGAAATTTTAACGGAAATTTACTTCAGATCTTTCAAGTTTGACGCACATAGTCTAAAGGATCCGAACCGGGATATCTTTGTACTTTCAAAAGGGCATGCTGTCCCATCGCTCTATGCAACTTTGGCCGCAAGAGGCTATTTTCCAGTAGAAACATTAGACAGTTTGAGAAGACGGGGAGGTTTACAGGGGCATGGCGATATCATAACTCCCGGAATTGAATCTAATACCGGGTCACTTGCAATGGGGTTATCCAAAGCAGTCGGATATGCAATGGCCAAAAAGAGATTAAATTTAAGAGGAAATGTTGTCGTTGTTGTCGGAGACGGGGAACTTCAGGAGGGGCAGTGTTGGGAAGCGTTTCTTTCAGCCGCAAGCTATAAGCTCGATAATCTCTACATTATTATTGATGATAACAAAGTTCAGACAGATACGCTCACACAGAAAATTGTTTTTTATTCTCATCTTACGGCATCTTTAAAAGAGCTGGGATTTAATATATCGGAGTGTCAGGGTTCAAAAATTAAATCAATCCATCAGGCACTGATGCGGTTGAAGCAAAAAAAGGGAAAACCGAAAATTTTATGGAGCCATACGATTAAAGGGCAGGGGGTTTCGTTTATGGAACATCCTAATGTTTTAAAAGATGCCGGAAGTAAATATGTCTGGCATAATAAACCACCCAATAAAGAACAGTTAACTATTGCTTTAAATGAAATACTCAAACGGAACATGCAGGTACTTAGTCAACTTAATCTTGATATAGATATAAGTAACAGTCTTCTTGATATTCCAAAAGAGCCTATACAAAAGGGGATTGAAGGAGACAATCTCGTATCAGGGTTTTCAGAAGGACTTCTTGAGATTGCAAGAAATAATCCTAAAGTGGTGGTAATAGATGGGGATCTGGAGGAAGATTGTGGTTTTGTCCCTTTTCATAAGGCATTTCCCCGACGATTTTTTGAATTTGGAATTATGGAACAGCATATGATCTCGGCAGCTACAGCATTCAGCCGGCTTGGATATATACCGGTTATTGCATCCTATGCTGCCTTTTTAACCTCGCGCGCCAATGAGCAAATATATAATCTGTCTACAGAAGGAGGAAAAGCGGTGATTGTGGGTAACATGTCAGGAGTTATCCCTGCAACTCCAGGGAAGTCCCATCAGGGATTTCGGGATATTGCCTGTATCAAAAACATACCCAACGTTCTTATGTATCAACCGATAACAGAACAGGATGCAAGGAACTCGCTAATACGATACATTCATGGGGATTTTGGTAATCTGTTTTATTTAAGATTATCCCTTGCTGCGAGCAGAAAAATTCTGCCAGATCCTCCTTCCAATTTAAAAAAAGGATACAGTCATGTTGTCAAAAAAGGAAAGCATGCTTTGGTTATTGGAATTGGACCGGTTGTATTGGGGGAGTGTTTATCGGCTTCCGAGATTCTGAAAAATCAAGGAATTGATATAGAAATATGGAATCACCCGTGGCTGATTGATTTTAATTACGAACAGCTCTTAAATGCATCAAAAAGAAAGATACCTCTTGTAATTATAGAGGACCACTATAAAAAAGGAGGATTTGGAGAAAGCCTTTTATCTTTTATATCTTTTTATTCTATTTCATTTCCTTATATTATTCATATAGCATTAAACCAAATACCCCAGACGGGTTTTCGGGAAGAAATTCTGTCATTTTTAGGGCTGGGGGATAGAAATATTTCAACGGTTATCAGTAAAACTTTATCTTCATGATTTCTATTTTTATAAAAGCTATTTCCATTATTTTACACCGTCTCTATAAACCCGTTGCTAAAACAATGTTTTATTTCCGCTTTGAAAAAAGAAAAAGGCAGCATCAATTATTCAAATATTTCGGATTTGATGTGGTTTATAAAAAAGGGGACGGAGCAGTGTATCATATTTCATCCGGATACTCATATGAGCCGGATGTTATAGAAGCAATTTCCTGTCACATAAAGCAGGGGGGAGTTATGATGGATGTAGGATCTAATATAGGTCTTATTACACTTGCAGTCCTGCACGACAACCCGACGATTTCTTCATATTGTTTCGAGCCTTCAACATATGCATATCAGTCATTTCAAAGGACAATTAAAATTAACCATCTGGAAAGGAGCGTTATTCTTTCCCGTCTTGGTCTGTGGAATAGAGCTCAAACACTCACATTTCATACGCACGGAATTAATAATGCTCTTGGAGACGGAGTCCATGATACAAAACGTGCCGGAACTGCGGAAAAAATTAAAATACAAACGACAACACTGGATGCTTATATAAAGAGACATGCTATAAAAAAAGTAGACCTTATAAAAGTAGATGTTGAAGGAGCTGAAAAAATGGTCTTGGAAGGAGCAGTTGATACGATTCGCGCGTTCCATCCGGTTATTATATTTGAAGCGAATCCGGTTAATCTGAAAGCATATTCTCTTCTGCCGGATGATATTTACGATTTTTTTGACGGTACACTTAATTACAATATATATTCCCTGGACCAAAAAAGACTCAAAAAAGAAGATTTTGTTAAAATAACAAAAAAAATTGATAATTATATGGGGGTATTCAATGCAAAATCATAGCATCTTATGGTGTATTGAACACATTGCCCGAGAATTGGATGTTGCTGTTCTTTCAGGCATAATTCTTGCGAAAAAGTATCATAAGAACGTAAAATTCGAGCTTCTTTCCAGATTAGATAACCTCCCTGATTCATATCACCCTTCCGTTATTCTTCTTCCGTATTGTTATTCCATAAATGACGGGTATATAAAGAAATGTTTTTCAAAATGGCCGAACTCTATTTTTGTAAACTTAGCCTGGGAACAGATATTCTATAACGCAAACCAAACCTATAAATTGCCCCGGGATTATTTTTCCCGGCAATGTGTCTATCACCATGCATGGAGCAAAAAAAGAGTCAATACTCTTAAGAGTTTGAAGATTCCATCTAAACATATTTTTCTAAATGGGCATCCCGCTTATAAATTATATGATGATCCTTATAAAACTCTGTTTATTAGCCGAAGACAGCTTGCAGAAGAATTCGGATTAGACCAAAAGAAAAAGTGGGTTTTTTTCCCTGAGAATTACAGCTGGTTTTTTTATTCTCCGGACACTATTAAAAAAATATTAAAAGACGGTCAAAACGAACAAGCCGTAAAAACCATGCAGTCCTTTTGTGAGAAAAGTTTTGAAGAGGTTATCAGGTGGCTGGACCGGATTGTCAGAGAAGGTGCAGATGATGTCGAAGTAATTCTTCGTCCCCGTCCTACATTTAGTCTATCCTATTTTAAGGAGAAGCTTCACATGATGCAGTCCAATATAAGTGACAGAATTCATGTTCTGAAAACATATACAGTTCGTGAGTGGATTTTGGGAAGTGATATTATAGTTTCTTCATTTAGTACAACACTTATTGAAGCAGCACTTGCAAAAAAATCCATTTATATGCTTCAGCCATATAGATTGCCCTCTGAGCTTTGGGCGGACTGGTACAAATATATAGATACAATAAAAACGTACACAGAATTTAAACTCATCAGTGCCTCAGCATCTAAATCAGGAAATTACTCTGTCTTAAATATTTGGGCAAGGAAAAATTTTTTTCATAATTCGGATCCTATATACGGATTAGCCGATATAATAGGGAAACTTGAATCAAAGCCTCTCACGACGCTTATAAATTTCAGAAAAGAAAGAGAAATGGAAGAAAAAACAGATTCAAAACTGTGGAATAATCAGTATTTTCTTTCTCTGGGAAAGGTTAAAAACGTAATTTTTGGGAAGAAAATATATGAAAACATAGATGATGAATCTATTTTTGACAGAGAGGTGTCACAAAGACTCACAAGCTATAGGAATCACATAAATAATTCTATATGATTATTATCCGAATAACCGGTGGACTGGGAAATCAACTGTTTCAGTATGCGGCGGGAAGGATGCTGTCGATAAAATTCGGGACCTCGTTAAAACTTGATATTACGGAACTTCAGAGAAAGACATACCGGATATTTCTTCTGGATAAATTCAATATCCAGGCTGAAATATCAAAGGGGAGTGATCTTAAAAAATATTTAAAGTTTTCGAGATTTTTTCCCCAGGATTACCACCCGTATATTCACCATATACTGTTTCCGTTATTTTCGAATATATATTATGAAAAAAGTTTTCACTACGATCGGAGCTTTGAGAGGATTCGCGATAATTCATATCTTATCGGTTACTTTCAGAGTGAAAAATACTTTTTAAGTATTGCAAATATTCTTAGACGGGAACTTCGGTTAAACGAGAAGTTATCTTCTGAGAGTAAAGAACTTCGAGAGTATATTTCAGATGTGAATTCCATTTCAATAAATATTAGACGGGGAGATTATGTTACCAATCACATAATCAGCCGAAGACACGGTTTTATAGGGGCAGACTATATACACCAAGCTGTTTCAGTTATTCGAAAGAGAGTTAAGAACCCTCATTTTTTTCTTTTCTCAGATGATATTGAATGGGTAAAAAATAATATTATTTTGTCTTATCCGGCTACGTATGTTGACATAAATTATCCGGATCGGGTTGAAGAGGATCTGATTCTGGGAAGTCTGTGCAAGCATCATATTCTTACAAATAGTACCTTTAGTTGGTGGGTAGGGTGGCTTAATCCAAACGCATCATCTATAGTGATTGCTCCGAGAAATTGGTTTTATAAACTAAAAGTTTCAACTAAAGATTTATTTCCATCATCATGGATACAGATATAAAGAAAAATAAGGAGATAGTCATAAGAATAATTAAAAGCTGGGATTGGCCTGACATGCTTAACCAAACACCACAGGGAAAGGGAGTATGGGGTGGAATCCAATTTACATTTGACGAGGGAGATAATTGTGATTATGTACTTGTTTTAAACTCAATAACCCGGGATGCGGGAGTTTATTGCAATGAAAAAAACTTATGGTTAATTCATCAGGAGCCCCCGAACGAATTTTTCAGGCATACCTATAAACCTTGCGGCATTTATTCCCGTGTGTACACAACTGATTCTCACTTGGTTGGGGAAAGGTATATTCATACCCAGACAGGACTGCCTTGGCATATAAACCGGTCTTATGATTTTTTGAGAAAAGAACCGATGCCGAAAAAAAATAAATTACTTTGTTGGGTTACAAGCAAAAAAAATATTTTTGAGGGACATAAAAAAAGATTAAATTTTTTAAAAAATATTTCACACAAGTCCGCATGCGATATTACTGCAACTTTAAATTATTATGAAAGAAAACTGCATGTTAAGACACAACAGGAGAAAGAAGAGTTGAAAAAAGCTTTATATGCCGAAGGGTATTCATCAGTCGCACAGGATAAATGGGAAGCACTCTCTCCTTATCGATATAGTCTGGTTGTTGAGAACTTTGCCGGACCTGACTACTGGAGTGAAAAGCTTGCAGATGCTTATCTGTCCTATACTATGCCCATATATTATGGCTGCACTAATATTTCAAATTATTTTCCTGAGTCCTCCTATATTAAAATAGATATCGAAGATCCCAAATGTCCTGATACCATTAATCGGATTATTCATAGTAATCTGTGGAAGCGTAATCAGAAAACAATATGTAAAGCACGAGAACTTATTTTGGAAAAGTATCAGTTTTTCCCTTTATTTTCCGAGTATATTAAAAAATGGAAAGAAGACAATAATTCCGGTCAAAAAAGCTCAATTATTCTTAAAAATGAAAACAGTTTGCCTCATTTATTAGAAGGGAGAATAAAGAGATTGCTTTATAGATAAAAGAACAGATTAGAAATAATATGACCCCCAAAATTTCCATTGTTATCTGTACATACAACCGGGCAAATTTACTTGGAGAGTGTCTTAAATCCATCATGAAACAAACCAGTAAGTCAGATGGGTATGAGGTTGTTGTGATTGACGATAGATCAACCGATCAAACACCCATAGTTGTCAAATCATTTCAACATGAGTTTTCTTCAAATTTGTTTCAGTATATTGTAGATGACCGAAAAGGATTATCTGCTTCACGAAACTTAGGATACCAATATGCTCATGGAAAGTATGTGGCTTATCTGGACGATGATGTAAGGATTCCTAAAAACTGGTTATCAAATGCAATGTATATAATTAGCAAATACCGAAATTCCTTAATAGCGTTGGGAGGTCCGGAAAAACCTTTTTTTGCTGGTGGAAAAAAGCCGGATTGGTTTAAGGCGAAATACGCAGTAATGTCGAAAAAAATTCTGGGTTCTCAAGAAAGATATTTAAAAAAAGGTGAGTCGTTAACCGGTTCAAACATGATAATTAAAAAGAATACCTTAATGGAGATAGGAGGTTTTGATGAGCGGCTGGGAATGAAAGGAAAAAATTTATATCTTCATGAAGAAACGGATTTGTTCTACCGACTCTTCGAGTATACAAATAATACAGCAAAAATTTTCTACTCACCTAAATTATCAGTTTTTCATGAAGTCTCTGATAAAAAGCAAACTCTTTCCTATATTCTTCAAAGGTCTTATGCAGGCGGATGCGCGTGGTTTGATATGCAAAATAGGAGGAAAGCCCATCTAAGTCAAATTATGTCAGTTTTTTTAGCAGCAGGATATGTGTTTATTCATATTGTGTACTCTGGGGTTACTTTTGTTACCTATCCAAGATGGCAGAACTGGGTTGCAGAAAGACTATCAAAAATTGTGTTCGGATTGGGTTATATCGCAAACGGACTTCATTTCCGTATACGAATCAAGCAAATCAGATGAGAAATGCTGGTACCATATTTTTTTTTACGGCTTTCTTAAATGCATTTATTTGGGTGTGTCTTGTTCCTATATTTCATACTCCCGATGAACAGTCTCACTTTGGCCAAGTGGCATTTGTGGCAGAAAAAGGAAGAAACTCAGAGGGCGAAGAGTTAGATTTGTCAAAAGAAATATACACTTCAGAAGTACTCTTAGGAACGCACCGGGACAATTCCGGCAATAACCGTTTTACTTTTCATCCGGAATACCGTATTCCTTATTCCGATAGCCTGATTGGTTATCATGAGGCAAGTATTTCTGCTGTAAACACCCATAAAGATAAATCAACCTTTGTCCGCATTGAAGCATCCCGATATCCGATTTTATATTATATTCCGGGAAGTTTAATATACCGTTTGTTTTATACTTCCGATATTTTTACTCGGGTTCTTACAGTACGTATATGGTCTCTTTTACTTTTTATGATGTTTATTGCAGTAAGCTATAAACTTGGAAGGTTATTATTTCCAAAAAGACATTTGGAGCAATTCATATTTCCCATACTGGTAGGATTTCAACCTATGCTTATTTTTGCCAATGTGGGAGTAAACAGTGACGCCTTGGGTAATCTTCTGTTTACGATATTTATATATTGGATCGTCCATATCATAAAAAATTCTTTTACAGTCGGAAACACGGCAAATTTATTTATCACTCTTTTATTATGCATCTATTCAAAACCTCAATTTATTATAACTATTCCGATAACCGTCATTTTGATTTTGGCTATTGCAATAAGAGATTTAAAGACAGAAAAAAAATGGTTATATATCAGTTTGTTTGGGGTATTTGGTGTCGTTCTTTTATATATTTTCTATAGAATAGGTTTTGGCTCGTTTGTTTTAATTCAAACGATAATTAACCATTTAAATTTGCAAAGCCTTTTAAAATATACCCGGGAATATACTCTCTCTCATACTTATACGGAAGTATTGCCATGGTATTTCGGAATATACAAATGGCTGGGTGTAACCTATCCCAGAGGTATTCACCGGATAATTAACCGCATACTTATACTTGCAATTGTGGGACTGGGACTATCTTTATTTAAGCTTATAAGGAACCGGTCGCAAGTAAACAGGCACATACAAAGCATAATTTTTTTAATCGGGATCGCATGGATATTTTATGCCGGAATTTCTGTTTTCGACTGGTTAAGCTGGTATCAGTCTGGGTTTCAATTGGGAATACAGGGAAGGTATTATTTTCCCGTGGTTACGATTCTTACCTATTTATTTCTTAAGGGATGGAACTCTTTGATTCCCGAAAAATTTAAAAAGGTGAAAGAAGGGTTTATAAAATTGATTGCCGTACTAACGGTTATTTTCAGCATTTACGGATTATATACTCTTCTTTCTTCCTATTATGATATTCTTCCGGTAAGCCGTTTTTTAGTGGAAGCCAGTCAGTATAAACCGTGGTTTACCAAAGGTTATTTTCTTATTTTTTATCTCACCATGTATGTTTTATGCATGATGCTTCTTATTTATTTGATTATTAGGTTCAAATCGGATAAAAAGAATCATGAGTCTATTATCAGGTAAAATATCTGCCCTAGCTTTATAAATGGAAAAAATGTTTCAAAGTAAAAAAATACTTATTACAGGAGGTATTGGATTTATTGGAAGCAATTTAGCCTTATCTTGTTTTAAAAAAGGTGCTAATGTCACTATTTTAGACAACTGCGACTTTCATTCGGGAGCGAATTTATACAATATAAAACCCATTCAAAAAGAAGTTATTTTTTTAAATCACGATATTAGAAACGAAAAAGTGCTTGCGAAAATTCTAACGAATACTGATATTATTTTTCATTGTGCGGCTCATACTTCTCATCCAGGTTCTATGGAAGACCCCTTTATGGATTTAGACATAAATGCCCGGGGGACACTTGTGCTGTTGGAATCCGTTCGGAAGTATAACCCCAAAATACAGGTCATATATACTGCAACATCTACCCAGGTGGGAAAAATGAAAATTAATCCCATTACCGAACTGCACTGCGAGTTTCCATGCGATATATATTCAGCTCATAAAAGCCTGGGAGAGAAGTATATGGAAATATATTCACGGGTATATGGAATAAATACAACTTCCATACGACTTCCAAATGTATACGGGCCCCGGGCTGTCATTTCATCAAGTGAGTTTGGTTTTATCAACTACTTTATCGGTCTTGCTTTGTCGGGTAAACCGATCCCTCTCTACGGATCTGGTAATCAGCATCGGTCTGTCTTATATATTGAAGATGTAGTTGATGCTCTCCTAAGGACAATTGGAAAAAGGGGCAAGGGGGAGGTTTATTTTGTAAGCTCATCAGATTTTCCAACTGTTTATACAATAGCCAAATCAATCGAGAGAATAGTAGGCGGAAAGATAAAAAAAATGCAGTGGCCGAAAGACAGGAAAAAGATTGAAGTCGGAAATGTATATATTGATGACAGGAAATTCAGAAATAAATTTAACTGGAATCCTGAAGTATCATTAAGGGAAGGACTTAAAGCCACAAAGGAGTACTACCACAGCTGTTTAAGTCATTATATTAAAGACTCGGCAATTAACTTGTAAGTTTAGGATGATTCACAATCGCATGCCAAATGACACTTTGCATGCTTTCTGCAAAGGGAATTATCAGTTCATTTCTTTCAGTCTTAATTTCGATTACGTAGTCTGCAGACTCTTTAGTGAATCCTCCTCCCGCACCGACAATTGCTAGGATGGTCGATCCGATTTTTTTGGCATATAAAATAGCATGAACTATATTTATGCTTTTATTTTTTATAAGGTCTCCACCGCTTACTGACAGAATAAAAACCATATCATTTTTCGAAAGATGACTCCCCTCAAGATAAGAAGAAAATATTCCGTCCCATCCCTCATCGTTTATCCGGGCAGTAAGCTCCGCAATGTTATCAGAGGCCGCATAGGTTTCAATTTTTGCGATTTTTCTGAAGTCATTAACCGCGTGACTGCAGTTGGCAGCGCTTCCCCCAATACCTATCAAAAATAATCTCCCTTTTCTTTTTTTCAAAAGTACCAACTGATCAATTATTTTTTCTATATTTTTTGTCTCAAGATGTGATAAGCTGATAGTAAAGTTATCGAGATAGAAGCTGAGAAAGCTCTTTTTGGACGTAAGTTTTACCGTTTTTGACTTCATAATAATACTTTTGAACTTGGTCAAGACGTTATAATATAGTATTTAAGCTAATGCAATCTAGCAGACTATATCAAAAAATATATAAAACAAAAGCTAAATAGATATGCAAAAATTAAATGATAAGAAAAACCGTATCTTCATTTTATTATGCTTCTGTGTTTTAGCTCTTTCTGCTTTTTTCAGGTTTTATAATCTCGAAAAATGGACTTCGTTTGGCATGGATCAGGAATACCAGGCTTTTATAGCGGGGAATATAGCAACCGGTCTTCATTTTCCCCTAATAGGGGTTAATGCTTCAGATACCGGCTTATATCTGGGTCCCCTCTTCAGCTATCTCACCGCCTTAACGTATGTATTTTTCGGGGGAGATCCGATCGGCTGGTCCGTGTTAGCCTCGCTCTGGGGCGTAGGGACGACGCTTGCCGTAATTCTAATATCCAGAAAAATGTTCTCAAATAAAGTTGCGGTTTTCGCTGGCGTTTTTTACGCGTCATCTTTTTTAATTTCATTCTATGAAAGACAGTATTGGAATCCGACGCCGATTCCGCTTTTGTCTCTTCTTATTGGTTTTTTTCTTTATCGCTTTTTAAAACAAAAAAAGCATTCTTTAATTCATCTAAGTTTTGTTTTTGCAGTCGCACTTCAGTGCCATCTTTCCATCCTCGTTTTTCTTCCGGTTATTTTATATTTCGTCATTGGCAACCGCAGACACATAGATAGGGGAGAATTAAAAATAAGCTTGCTTGTTTTGATTCTGAGTTTTGTCCCGGTAGTCCTTTTTGACACCCGGCATAATTATCAGAACTTATCCGCATTGGCAAATTTTATTCTCAGAGCAAGCGGATCTCTGAATATCCCGGCTCTGGGAGAGCGGTTTTCGGAGTTTATTTCTCTTATCGGAAGAATTGTCTGGGTTCCCTTTTTTCCTGATTTATCCGTTGAATCCGGACAATGTAAGGAATTGATACGTTTTGTCAAATCTCCAAATATTGAGGCAGTCTTATCCGGATTTCTTCTTCTGGCATGTTTTTTCTTAATTGCTATCCGCCACCACAGGCAGAAATTCAGTTTTCAAGTTATTTCTTCTGTTTTTGTCGCCACTTTGGGAGTCCTGCTATTCTATAACCGAACTGTTTTTGAATATTATTATTTATATTTATTTCCCTGGTTCTCAATTGCGTTTGCCTTAGCACTTTCATACATTGATCGTAAGCATCACGGTCTTATCATAAGTACATCTATACTCATATCTTTTGTCGGTTTAAATTTAGGCACTCTTTTTACGGCGCAGAAAACGTTTCAATATCGGGAAAAAATACAAATGATTCATTATGTAAAAGAAAATGTCGGAAACAAGCCGTATATCCTGCAGGCAATCGGAGGATGTGAAAAATTCGGCGGGTACAGATATTTATTCGACTATTATCATAAAACTCCTCAGTCCTCTTATATGGACTCCTATTTTTCATGGCTTTACTCTCAAAAAGAAAGCAGTGCGAATGACCCTTCTCTTGTCCTGCTTTCTCTAATTGATCCCAGAAGCACTTTTTCTGAAATCAGCGGATGGGAAGAGGAAAAGTTGAAATACCTTGCAGACTACGACGTGGTTAACCAAAGGAAATTTAATTCAATATATGTCTATATTCTTTCTCCTAAAACTCCATAAAGGCAAATTATGAATATGTATCAAAAAACAAGCAGTTTGATCCGCAAATTATTGCTTTCAAAAACAGCCCGTAATACTTATCTGGTTTTTATGGGAAATATGATTTCGGCGGTTTTTGCTTTTATTTTCACTGTTGTGTTGTACCGGGTTATCTCACTATCGGATTTTGGATATTATTCTGCTATTTTTTCACTCTTTATACTGGTTTGCGATGTTTCTGATGTAGGAATCGGGGCTTCTCTTGCTCGCTTTCTACCTTCCCTTAAAAATAACCGTGATCGTTTCAATACGTTTATAAAAACTTCATTTTTGTATCAGTCAGGAATTGTTTTAGTATTATGTTTTTTAATTTTAATTCTGTCTAATTTTTTAGCAGGTAATTTTTTTCATAATCCTTCTCTTACTCCGCTTGTTCGGGTTATCACGGTGGGGATATTTGGACTTACGATCTTAAATTTTTTCTCGTATATTCTTTCAGCTGAAGAAAGATTTGTTGGAGCGTCAGTCCTTTCGGCACTGAGTAGTATCCTAAGACTTATTTTTTTGATTCTTATTATTCTTTTGTCTTTTGTCAACTTAACTTCCGTTATATGGACACAAATTGCCAGTATGATACTTACCGCCTTTGTAGCATTGGCATTTATCGGAACCAGATTTTTAAAATCATCTCCCAGTTCAAAGGATTTTGGGGAGCTCCTAAAATTTTCAAAATTTTTAGGTATAGCCAGATCCCTGACGGCAGTTTCAAGCAGGCTCGATACTCTGATGCTTATTGCATTTACAAACTCAGTTGAAACTGGAATATATGCTACAGCCTCCCGGGTGATTTCTATATATCCTCTTCTTGCCGGAAGCTTTACTTCAGTTATTGCTCCCCGGATATCGGGAATTGCTACTAAAAACGAATTTAAAGATTATTTATTAAAAATAATTTTAGCAACTCTTGGTCTTATAGTAACCATTTTAGTATTAATAGTTATTGCGAATCCTTTTATTACAATTCTTTTCGGAGAAAAAGCAAAGGATTCCGTAGGAGTTTTTCAACTTCTCTTAGTAAGCCAGATTTTTTTCACGGCATCCATTCCCGCTGTTGCGGTTGCGATATATTACGTCAAAAAACCTCAAATACTCACCATAAACAGTGTGTTGCAACTGATAATTGTGATTGTCGGAAACCTTATTTTTATACCCAGATACGGAAGGATGGGTCCGGCTCTATCCTTAATACTTGCGTTTGCAGCTACCGTATTTTTAACTTCTTATTTGAGCATTTATTCTTTACGTCGCCATCATCATGAAAAATAATCAGTTAACCGTCCACATGATGGTTAAAAATGAAGACCGTTTTATTTGGTATTCCATATCATCTGTTCTTCCCTATGCTGACAGAATCTTTATTGCAGATACCGGTTCAACAGATAATACGATAAAAATTATTAAATCTTTTAACTCAAAAAAAATAGAATTTTATGAAAGGGAAGTCCGTGATGTTATAGATATAGCACGCATACGAGAAGAGCAGGTAGATAAGACAACAACTGATTGGTTTTGGGTAGTGGACGGGGATGAAATCTACCCTAGTTTCTTATGTGAAGAAATTAAAAATGTAATAACAACAAAAGGAGAGACTCTGGAAGGGATTGTTGTAGGAAGATATGATTTACTGGGAGACATATACCATTTTCAAAATCCAGACGTTGGTCCTTATCATCTTTTTGGAAAAAAAGGGCACATCGTAGTAAGGCTTATTAATAAGAAAAATATAAACGGTATCAGAGTTTCAGGGAGCTATCCCTATGAGGGGTATTATGATAAATCAGGCAGGGAAATTATCCATCATTCACCGCATTTGTTTTATTTTACGACGGGTAAATTGTGGCATGCGATGTACCTGAAAAGGTCATCAAGCGGTGCAAATATTCAAACGACATTTCACAGAAATAAATATAAAATTGAATGGGGCAGATCGTTTCCTGATACTGTTAAAATTCCTGATATTTTTAATCAAAAACATCCCACGTTTGTCTCTGATGTTCATACTAAGCGTTCAACCGTATACACTATTGAATCTGCAATCCTAACGCCAGTTAAAATGGTAAAGAGAATGATTTTTTGAATAAAAATTACATATGAAAATTGCTTTTCTCAATATATACAACGGGATAGTTGAAAGAGGATCCGAAGTTTTTGTAGATGAAATAGCAGGAAGATTTTCAGGTTCTTATGATGTTGATGTTTTTCAAATAGGAAAAAAAACAGATAAAAAATATACAGTAAACCAGATTACAGGTATACCTTATATAAAGAATCAATCACTTCTTTACGATTTTTTTCTTTTACTTTTTAGTTTGAGATGTTTCTCGTATCTATTAAAAAATAAATATGATTGGATTGTTCCAATAAACGGAGGATCACAAGTTATTGTTTGCAGAGTAGTCAGATTTGTTACTCATTCTAAAATACTAATTTGCGGGCACGCCGGAATTGGCCGTGATGATAAGATAAACATACAGTTTGGAAAACCGGATATATTTGTCGCTTTATCGCAAAAAGCTTTATCATGGGTAAAAGAAAAATTTCCATTTCAAAAGACAGTCTATATTCCAAACGGTGTAGACTTAAGTCAGTTTAACCCTTCGCTTAAGCCAATTGATACAGGATTACGACTTCCGGTTATTCTTTGCGTAAGTGCTCTCCTACCTTATAAACGTATCGGCCTTTTGATTGATGCGGTCTCAGGTATTGTCAACACCTCACTGCTTCTGATAGGAGACGGCCCCTTATATGAAAATTTATACAACCAAGCACAGTCAAAAATTCCGGGAAGGTTTAAGATCATAAAAAAAGTAAGCCATAATGATATCACCCGTTATTATAAAACCGCGCAGGTATTTTCCCTCCCTTCCAAAGAATCGGAAGCATTTGGTCTGGTTTATTTGGAAGCTCTGGCATCCAATATTCCGGTTGTAGCCCCCGATGATCAAAGCCGAAGAGAGATTGTAAGGAATGCGGGATTATATACGGATGTAGAAGATCCGGTTAAATATTCCGACGTCTTAATAAAAGCTCTGAAAAATGATTGGGAAAATAAACCGCGCAGGCAGGCTGAAAAATTCAGCTGGGATACCATTTCCTCGGAATATAAAAAAATAATAGAGAAGGTATGAAAGTCTCCTTAAGAATTATAGCCCCTCTTTCCGTTATTATTCTTCTTTCTTTTTTTCTTTTCTTTCCATCTTTTAGTACCTATTTCCACCAGGATGATTTTACTCACATGACATACAGCGACACTTTTTCAAAAGTGATTTCTTCTTTTAATTTGTTTGCGAAGGGCGATTTTCCTTTTTACCGCCCCATTCCTACACAGGTATATTTTTATTTTTTAAAACACTTTTTCGGATTAAATCCGTTTCCCTATCATGCAGTCAATTTTATTCTTTTTATATTAAATATTCTTATTTTATATCGGTTAAGTACGTATCTGACTAAAAGCTCACAAGCAGGAATTTTTTCATCTTTATTTTATGCAGTAAACAGTACTCATATTGCTCCTCTTTTTTCACCTGCTTATTGTCATGAGCTTTTTTTGGTCTTTTTTGGTCTTTTATCCGTATACTCATTGGCAACCAATAAAACAGGAAGAAGTATTCTATTTTTTATTCTGGCCCTTATGTCGAAAGAAACTGCAGTAGTGCTTCCCGGAATTTTAATTCTTACCTATATCTACGAGAAGAAAAAAATTCCGTCAAAATCAGAGTTTAAGAAACTAGGAATCTTTATTCTCTTAAGTGTAATATATTTTCTGGCGCATGCCATATTTTACGGTTTTGCTTCATCATCTTCTTATAAAGTCATTATCGGAAAAGCAACTTTTCAAATTCTTTTTTGGTATTTTTTATGGGCGCTTTCCGTACCAAACATTTTTATAGATTTTTTGCTTCCCCATTTAAAAATCAGTCCGGTCTGGCATCAGGTAGCAGGAGCAAATTCTTCGGTATTCTTTATTTTTTTCGGAGTATTTGCAGTTCTTTTATTTTTTCTCATGATTTGGTCAATTAAATATGTGAAAGGAAGCATATATACTCTTTTTTATTCGTTATTCTGGTTTGTAATTGCCCTTTTACCTCTTATTATTTTTCCTCTTCATAAACTTGCAACAGAGCAGGCTTTAGCATTGGCAGGCTTATCCATTTATTTAGGATCTGTTCTTTCATCTGCATTTAAAGAAAAAGGACTATTCAAGATAATTTCTTTTTTGATGATTGTGTTTTATCTGGTACATGCGAGTAATTCAATTCTTCTTGCAAGGCGTACCCACTGGGTTATACTAAGCGCGCGGCAGGCTGAAAAAACACTTTTTGCACTTAGATTAAAATATCCAATACTGCCTGATGACTCAATAATTTATTTCAAAAACGGAGAAATAAAAATTCCTCAATATGGTTCGGCAAAACAAATTTATCAGGCTTTGGGAAACGGAGCAGCTATAAATATTCTATATAACGACAATAAAATTCAAAGTTATTTTGAAGATGTAAAAGATTTGCCTCCGGATGTTAAAAAGTCAAAGTTAGTATTGGAATTTGACTCCTCAAAATTTCTAGGATACTGAATAACATGCTTGTGAAGAAAAAATTACTGTTTGTTTTAATAATCGTCCAGTCTTTTTTACTTTTTTCTCCTCTTTTATCCGTTTACTTTTCCCAGGATGATTTTTTTATTTTAGAAATATCCCATGTAATAAAAGTATCTGATTTTTTTCATTTTTTTATACCCCGGCCGGATGTTCAGTTTTATCGGCCTTTGGGATCTGAAACATTTTTTTGGTTAGGGAGAAGTATTTTCGGGTGGAATGCTCCGGCCTTTCACCTTTTTCTGTGGCCGTTTTTTATTTTTTCTATTTTTCTGGTCTATAAAATATCTAAAAAGATTCTTAAATCTTCCAGGGGAGGACTAATAATATTGCTATGGTACGGAACAAGTGCGGTTCATTATAATACCCTTTCATGGCTTGCCAACAGCTCATATAGTATCGGAGCATTTTTGTTTTTTCTTTGTTTTTATATTTTTATTTATTTTAAGCCTTCATCAGTCAGAACATTCAGCCTGTGTTTTATTTTCCTATTAGCTTTGCTGACAAATGAATTTACTTTTTTATTGCCTTTCGTACTGTTTATTTTTGAACTCTTAACCAAAGGGAAAAACAGTCTAAAGCTCGGAAAAAGATTATTTGTTTCCCTGGGAATTATTATGTTGGGATACGGCATGCTTAGATCCGTTTTCAGATCCGATTTGGCAAGCTACCCCGTCTCTTTGAATCAAAGTATTATTTCTTCTTACCGTTTTTTTCTTCTTTATTTTTTGAACTGGCCCGAGGCAGTTAAGGATAACTTTTTAAAATACTGGATGATCCGGCCCGAATTTGTGAATACATTCCACACAGAGACCGCTGTATGGATGTTAAATACAGTGTCTGTCTTTGCGGTTGCCCTTTTTCCTTTATTTATTTTATTTAAAAAACACATGATTCATAAAAGAGATTATGTAACCATTCTATTTCTTCTGTTCTGGCTCCTTATATCTCTTTCGCCCATTGTTATCATTCCGTCTCATATTGCCCCTCACCATGGAAGTATTTCTCTCCTGCCGTTTCTTATTCTGATATTTTATCCGGTAATAAAAATTTCACTCAAATCCCTGAAATATCAGATTATTTGTCTTTTTGCAATTTTAATTTGGGTCTACGCATCAATTATTACCGTTAAATTCGATCAGGATAATCACTGGATCAAAAGACGCGCTGACATTGCCAAATATTGGATAGGAGAAGCGGATAAAAAAAGAGATATAATTCAATCTTCAAATAAAGTAGTAATAAATAAAGACGATAAGGAAATACAGGTTGCTTTGTTTGACGAGAAAGCATTTCGGGAATATTTTAATAATTCCGGACTTACTGTCGTATATCAGAAAGAATCGAGCGGGAGTACATTATATTCACCTATCTTGCTCAAATGAGGTCTGTTCGTGTATAAAGAAGTATTATGAAGCTTTCCATAATCGTTCCTGTGTATAATGAAGTGAGAACTGTTTCTGAGGTTATAGAAAAACTTTCCCTGTTAAAACTGCCCTGTAAGAAAGAAATAATTATAGTTGATGACGCGTCAACAGATGGAACGTCAGAAAAAATAATCGGACAAAAAAATAAACTTAAAAAAGCAAAAACAAAAATTACCGTCGTTACTCATACTATTAATAAAGGTAAAGGCGCCGCGATAAGAAGCGGAGTTGATAAAGCAACGGGGGATTATGTTCTCATTCAGGATGCAGACCTTGAATATAATCCCTTAGAAATCCCGGCATTAATATCTCCTTTTAAAAATTTGAAGAATAAAAAGATTGCCGTATACGGATCCCGATTTGCGCATAAAGATGTATCGATTCCCTTTTTTTACTATGTCGGAAATAAATTTCTGACTCTTTTTACAGCTTTTCTATATGATGTTTCTTTAACTGATATGGAAACCGGGTATAAGGTAGTTCCGATTGAAATCTTTCGAAAACATCCCATTCGGTCAAATCACTTTGACTTAGAGCCGGAAATAACTGGAAAACTTATCAAAAACAAGGTGAAGATTATTGAAGTTCCTATAACCTATAAAGGAAGGAATCATTTATCGGGAAAAAAGCTTACTGCAATGGATGCTATAGAAGCAATAAAAGCAATATTTTATTATAGATTTTTTAATTAATGGGTTTAATTTTGTAACAGGTTTTATGTTGATCAAACATCTTTGGCCATTCGGTTAAGATGTTATGGTTCTTCTCTAAAGTACCATCTGGCAGTTTCATCCCATACCGTGTATGGGGTCATGGGATATAATTCTCCTTCGGCTAGTCTTCCTGAGGCTGAACTATCAGTTAAGTCTATCAGGTTAAGATCTAATCTTTTTCCTCCAAAAAAATCACACTCTTTATTATAAAGAGCTATTTTTCTTCCGTTATTACTGAATTTTTTATTCATAAACAGCATGAGAGTAAGTCCCTGGATATCATTTTTTGCATTGTAAGCTCCTTTACATTCATATGGTGTAAAAACTTGATTAGGATAATGCGAAGAAAGCAGTTCTACCCTGCGCTTTGTAATTTGATTAAATGAATCTGAAGATACAGAGGAAAAAGAAGATGGAACAACTAAAATGATATAACCAATTATTATAAGAGTAGGTAAAACGCTCATTTTGAACTTTCGGACAAGGAGATATAAAACTAAAGAGGTAAAAATAAAAATATAGGGGTGAAAAAATTGTAGATATCCAAAAAATTTTTCTCCTCGGTAATATCTTAAACTTGTTAGCAGTGCCAAAAAGCTTAATAAGATTACGAAAAAAGGTTTAGAAAGTACTTTTTTAATATACAAATAAAGAATAATAGGAACTGAAGAAAAAAATGCAATTGAAGATAAAAATATAGGTATTCCAGTAACATAAGACCAAAACTGTGGAATAAAATTTCCCAAAAAAATAATCCATCTATTGCTTGTCCAGACTCTATATTGCCCGATTAAAATATAGTCAAGGATATTTCGTGTATTAAACCAATGATTTGTAAGCTCAAAAATTAAAAAAGGAATAAAACTTATAAAAAGGCCTAATATAAAGGTAAAGATAAATTTTTTCCTTTTAAAAAAAATAACAGCAAGCAAGGGAAGAGTCAGAAGAGAAACTGCTTGATAGTGAGAATTAATAGCACTTCCCAAGCAAAATCCCCAGAGTATATATTCAAATGTACTAAATCTTTGATAATAATGTTTGACAAAGAAATAGATAACAACGGATGAAAGAAATCCAATTAATGCGTGTTGCTGAAGCTGAGTTCCTGATATAATCTGAGCCGGAGATAGCGCTGTAACACAAGCCAGTATAATTCCAAATGATTCGTTAATTAATAATTTGCCGGTTTTATACATGATAAATACCATCAGAAAACTTGCAACGTTTATTGCTACCCATGGTCCCCATACGGTTGGAAGAAGAGTAGAGAGAGTAATATACCAGTAGTAGAGTGGTCCAAACGTAATCGGTCCGATTGAAGAAAAGGACCCGGTAAGAGGTAACTGCAGCTGTCTTGCTGACTCAAACGCAACTAATGCATCGCGACTTCCATCGTAACCAATTCCGTATCTGTTCTGACTATTATAAAATCTGAAAAATAAAGCAATAAGAAGAATTAATAATAGTAAAATTTTATTTCTGTTCATTTTTTACAGTAAATATATATAATCTTACTCTTTTCCGAAACTTCTCCGATAACCATTTAGGTGTTGTAAACTATTAATTAATATTTTAAAACTACTGAAACAATTGTATATTATCAGTTTTTCAGTTAAACTCCCAAATATGTCCCTGGATATAAAAAAATTATACGACAGCAGATTCACCTCATATGAAAGAATAAGAAAAAGTGAACTATGGAAGATTTTATGCAGAGAATTTTTACAGAATTATATAAAAAATTCGGATCGTGTCGTAGACGTGGGGGCAGGTCTATGTGAGTTTATCAATAACATTGACGCAAAAGAAAAAATTGCATTGGATATTAATACAGATGTTAGAAAAGTTGCTTTCTCAAATGTGAAAGCAATCATTGCGCCTGTAAAGGAGCTCCATTCCAAGTTTAAGGAAAAATCTGTTGATGTTTTTTTCATGAGTAATCTTTTGGAACATTTAGACAGTAAAGAAGATGTTTTTCGACTCTTGTCTGAGGCATTTAAGGCATTAAGAAGCGGCGGACGTTTGCTTATTATGCAGCCGGATATAGGACTTGTGGGAAATGCTTATTGGGATTTTTTTGATCATAAGGTGCCGATTACTTTTTTAAGTCTTACTGAAGCCTTAACCACAATTGGGTATAAAATAGGCGACTATCGGTATCCCTTTTTGCCGTATAGTACCAAAGTTAAATGGCTTCCTCTCTGGCCGCCTCTTTTAAGATTTTATTTGAAATTACCTGTTCTGCAAAAACTATTGGGAAAACAATTTTTTGTAGTTGCAGTTAAAAATTAAATCTTCTCAATATATACTTCAATAGCTCCAAATTTTCTAAACGAAACGGAATTTCTTTCAGTATTTTTTTTGAATTCTTCATATCCATCTGGATTGTTACCTATTAATTCGGGGGTTAAAAGAATTACTTTATACTTCGGTATCTCTTTTTGTTGCGGTTTATAATATTCTTCAAGATACTGATCCATATAGCTTGATGCGGGTTCCTTGCCCAGATAGGTGAAAAGATACCGGTATCCTCCTGAATACCAGCAGGTTTGGACAGAGCTTAAAGTAAACGATGCGCTCCCGATTTGAGAGATAATCCATTTTTCAGCATTCAGTTTATCTGTATATCCGTACGGGTTAAAACTTTGAAAAATGGAAGAAGAATTTGAAAAAAGAAAGTAAGCTAAAAATAAGATAGCAACTATTTTAAAACGTGACGTAAGTATTCTTACTAAAACATAAGAAGTAATTATAAAAAAGTACGCAAACCCGCTTTGCATATAATATTCAGCCATTTCTCCGTGAAAGAGATAGGTATACAAAGAAGTTGCGGCAAATAAAAGGAAGAAATACAAAAAGATAGACTTAGGTATTAGATATTCTTCTAAGTTTTTATTTCTAAGTCTAATAATGAAAATAAAAAATCCGATAAATATTCCTATTACCAAAAAACGAATGAGAGGATTAATTTTTTCTTGTTTATACACCAGGTATTGGGGGCAGTTAGCATACTGTAGTGCAACATTTTTTTCATTTCCAGGGCTTATAAGCCGCGTAAACGTATTCGGAATTAAATTATGTGCAAGATATACCAAGCGCTCATTTTCAAGAGGTTTATTTTTTACGATTCTGATTTGGGCATCCGGAATAAAATAATTGACTAAGTAGCGGGCATTTAGGAAACTATGTCTTAGATCAAAAAACAAAAGGGGAGTAAAAGAGATTATAAAAATAATGATATTAACCATCACGTGTTTTTTGGGGAGCGGTATGCGAAAAATAAAGAATGATATGATCACAAAAGGGACAAAAATAAATGTAGCCACTTCAAACTGAGTAGAGCAAATCAAAAGTAACGTGAGAAGGTACAAAAAACGTATTTTTTTAGTTTGTTTTAATTTGTACAAAAAGAGAATAATGAAAAGTGAAATACTTGAATGGAAAGTCAGCTGCCATCCGCGTCTGTCATACAGAGTGTTAAGATATGAAACTGCATAGAGAAATTGAGATAGAAGACCTACTCTTTTATTTACTGCCGATCCCAACTTAAAAATAAGAATTATCGAAGATACAGACACTCCAATTCCTATATATCCCCAGACAATCGGGCTTGTGCCGAACAGTTTAAAGAAAGGAGCGATAAGATAATACTGTAAGGGGCCCAGTCTAAATCCGACAGATGAAGGATGTCCAACACTGGGAAAATGGGACCCGCTTGCAATATCTGAAATTATAAAGCTTGCTTTTTCTTCATCAATTGCAAAATAAAATAAACTTTGAAAGTTCCAAGTTCTTAAGAATATTCCCAGTATCAGAATTAAGCCGAAAATTATTTTGGTAGTTAATTTCATATGTGATAATCTTCAAGTATGAAAAGAATACATCAGATCAGTGAGTTTTTCATTCTGTTTGTCTTTTTGGGGACAATGTCTTTTATTTATTCTTTTATTTCAGTCCAGACACATAACCGGTATATGACATTTGGACTCGATCTGGGGTATTTTGATGAAGCCATCTGGAAAATAAGCCGGGGTATTTTCCCATATAGTTCAGCCGGCTGTATTTGGCTTCTTGAAGATCATTTTCAGCCTATTTTATACCTCTTGGCGCCTCTTTATCGCATTTGGGAAAATGTTCGGATAATTCTGATTTTTCAGTCTTTCTGGATGGTGTTTTCCGCCCTCCCTCTGTATTTATTATCTAGAAAAATTACCCGGCATGTTTTTTTGTCACTGGCAATAGTTTTTGCATACCTTTTTTTTATAGGTACTCAGTTTGCAATTTTAAATGAATTCCATCAGGTAACTTTTGCTCCTTTTTTTATTTCTCTTTTATATTTGGCCATTGAGAAAGACAAAAGACTTATTTACTGGTTTTGCATTCTTGCACTTTTTACCATTAAAGAGGATATGGCCTTACTGGTAAGTGCCATTGGAATCGGACTGTTATTCAGAAAAGGATGGAGAATTCGGGGAGGAGTAACTGGAATTTTAGGATTTTGCGTATTTATTCTTTTGGTATATGTTCTGGTGCCTCTTTATTCTATTAAAGGTGTATATGGTCATTTTACTCATTTTAAATCTGTGGGTGGATCCACGAGTCCTCTGGGACTAATACATATTTTATTTACAGACCCGCTAAAAGTTTTGCAAGGGCTAATAGGGAATCCTTTAAAAATACATACGATAATCACTTCTTTTTTTACATTTATTACACTTCCCGTTTTTTCTCCTCTTTTTATTCTTATTCCATTACTTGCTGATTTTTCTTTCAGGTTTTTATACGAAGGTCCTCAGATAACCAAATGGATGCTCATAAATCATAATGCTGCAACGGGAGCAATGCTTCTTGCTGTCAGTTCAGTTTATGCTTCGGGAAAGTTAGGAAAAAAAATTTCAAACAAAAAGAAAAAAGTATTTTTTATTTTCATCGGAATTTTTTTAATATTGGCAACTCTTATGCAGGATGTTATTCTCACAGCTCCCGTTCACAGTTTCTTAAAAAGAAACTTTTATGAGAGGGAAGAGTGGATGAGAAATAACGATGCGGTTATATCACAAGTTCCCACAGGTGTATCAGTTGCAGCTCAGAATAATCTTCTTCCTCATCTGACGGAGAGAAACAGCGCGTATCGCTTACCATACGGATTAAATAGTGATTATATTATTCTCGACTTTCACGACCAACCTAATGCTTATGCTCCGTTAAGTTATGAAGAAATGAAACGTTTTGTAAGCGATTGGATATTAAAAGATAATCGATATTCTGTAGTATATAAAAAGGGAGATGCAATGCTCTTAAAAAGAAACTTTAAGACTGATATTTCAAAAAGTCCTTACTACGACAACACTCACTACTGCTACTATTCGTTTGAAGAGAGATAACTTGATACAATATATTCATGGTCTCAATTATTATTCCTATGTATAACGAGGAGGAAACCATTACCAGTTGTTTGGATTCACTTTCTATGCAATCCTATTCTGATAGTGAAATAATTTTGGTTGATGACGGAAGTAATGAAGCTCAAAATCCAATCCGCTGGCAGGCGGACAAAATCCAAAAATTGTGCGATATGTCTTATTATAGACAAGAACATAAAGGACCTGGGCCGGCTAGGAATTTAGGAGTTTCTCATGCAAAAGGGGACATTCTGGTGTTTGTGGATGCGGATATGACATTTGATCGCGACTTTATCAAAAAGTTAGTTGAGCCTATTGAAAATAAAAAAACAAAAGGAACATTTACAAAAGAAGAGTATGTGTCAAATTGGGAAAACAAATGGGCCCGGTGCTGGAACTATTATCAGGGAATAAAAGATAAAAGAAGAATTCCTCAAGATTATTCTGATAAATCTCCTGTATTTCGCGCTATTTTAAAAAAAGAATTTGAAAAAGTCGGAGGATTTTCAGACATAGGATTTACAGATGACTGGACATTATCTAGAAAATTAGGAATCAAAGCAACTCTGGCAAAAGGAGCAATTTGCTACCATCATAACCCGGATTCTTTAAAAGAAATCTACAGACAAGCAAGATGGATTGGAAAAAATGAATTTATCTCAGGAAATCTTATCAGAAAAATAATTAATATTTTTCGTTATTCACTTGCTGTTCAAACGGTTATAAGTTTTATTAAAGCGTTTCAATATAAAGAGATAGGAATGATTCCTTTTTCTTATATATATTCTCTTGGAATAAGGAGAAGCATTTCAATGTCATTTTTTGGGGAACGTAAATCAAAATGAAAAAAAGTATTGAAAAATCATACTATATTTTGTTTGTTATTATACTTGCTTTTATTCTGAGGCTTGTCAATTTAAACCAATCCTTTTGGCTGGATGAGGCGGCACAGGTTATTGAATCTGCACGGCCGATATTTTTGCAATTTAAACTCGCAGCCGATTTTCACCCGCCCCTCTACCATATATTTTTGCATTTTGGGATGATATTTTCTCACACAGAAAACTGGATACGGCTACCATCTGTGATTCTTGGGACGGGCTGTATCTTACTTATCGCATATTTAATACCTAAAAAAGAAAATATTAATAAAAGTATTCTTACAGCATTTCTTCTTTCTATTTCCCCCTATCACATTTGGTACTCGCAGGAAGCAAGACCGTATATGCTGTTTGTTTTTTTAACCCTGCTAACAAGCTTTTTACTTTTGAGGAAAAAATGGGTATTTTATTTTATAGGCGTAGTTTTTTTAATCTACTCTCTTTATTTTTGGCCATTTGTTCTTATCGGTCAGGGCATGTGGATTTTCTTAAAAGAAAGAAAATTATTGCATCGGTGGATATATTGTATAATCTGCAGTCTTATTTTTTATATTCCGTGGATACCGTCATTTATTGAACAGCTGAAAATCGGAACCGGAGGGGTTTTTGCAGGATGGACAGATGTCGTTTCCTTTGCGCCCTTAAAAGCGGTGACCCTCATGTTTGCTAAATTTGCATTCGGAAAAGGAAGTATCAGTGACCATCTGTTATATGGACTTATTTTAATTCCCGGACTGATTTTTTTCTCTTTAGGAATTGTCAGAAGAATAAGAGAAAAAAATTTTGATTTTATTTTTATTTTTTTTGTTTCTTCTTTTATTTCTTTGTTTCTGGTTTCCTTTTTTATTCCGATTCTGGCTCCTCAACGACTTTTATTTCTGATTCCGTTTTTTTATCTTATAACAGCAGATGGATTGTTGTGTCTTCCCAAAAAAATAAAATCTATCGGAATCTTTCTGGTTGTAGTAATCGCACTTTCCGGGCTGTTGCAGTATTATTTAGATCCATCCGTGCAAAGAGAGAACTGGAGGGATGCGGTAGCATATGTTGAAAATGATAATAGTAATTCAAACAAGCTTGCGCTTTTTGTATTTCCTGATCCCTTCGCACCCTTTCTTTGGTATCAGACCGGTAAAGTAGAAGCACGCGGTATTGCTCCCCATTTTATTTTAACCGGACAGGATCTTGTTCGGATGGTTCCGTTTGTCCAAGGTAAAGATCGCGTATATCTCTTTGAGTACCTGACCGGTCTTACGGATCCTACTGGCAAAACGAGAAAATATCTTTTATCACTAGGGTTTGAAAATACAGGTATCAAAAACTATCCCGGGGTGGGCTTTATATATATTTATGATAGAATCTGATTTACTGGCTTATATAACGGGCTTCTTTATATTTTACCGCTGGCATCCCGAGGTCGCTTTACGGTATCTTCCCATCGTTGATTCTATAAAAAAACTTCCGGGAAATCCTTCAATTTTAGATGTAGGATCCGGAGGGTTGGGTATCGCCCCTTATATCAGGCGTCCGGTTACGGGTTTGGACATAGAATTTTATCCTCCCTATCATCCGAATTTAAAACAGGTAAAAGGTTCTGCAATCGGAATTCCTTTTCCTGATAATTCATATGATGTAGTTGTTTCAACAGATACGCTTGAGCATATAAGTACCGGTAACCGGTCAAAAGCAGTTGAAGAAATGATGCGAGTTGCCAAAAAGATGTTTTTTATCGGTGTTCCTGCAGGTAAAAAGGCCCAGGAGCAGGATGAGAGGTTAGATTATGAATATGAAAGAATTCATCATAAGCATTATCATTTTTTACAAGAGCAGATCGGACTCGGGCTACCCTCTCTTGAGGAAATTCTAAAGGAAATAAAAAATGCTTCCCTTGTGACACACAAAAAAGTAGAAATCAATATAATCGGAAATGAGAGTCTTAAGATCCGAGAGGTTTTGATGCAAGGGTGGATGTCTAAAAATCCTCTGAAGGCTATATTTTATCGGAAAGTGATGCTCTTCCTTATCCCTTTTTTAAGAAGAAGAAATGAAGAGCCGGTCTACAGGAAAATTTTTCAAGTATCAATACTACCATGACAATAGCAATTGATATCTCTCAAATTGTATACGAAGGAACCGGAGTTTCCGTATACACAAAAGAACTGGTGCGTCACCTTCTTTTAATTGATAAAAAAAATCATTACCTGCTTTTTGCTTTTACAAAAGAAGACCGAAAAATTTCCAATTTCATACATGAATTGGCGGAGTTTTCTTCAAACTTTGAGAGTAAAGTAATTTCCCTCCCTGAAAAATTTGCAAACATTTTAGGAAACTACATCCATTTTCCGAAGATTGAAACTTTTATCGGGACGTATGATGTCTACCATTCTTCAGACTGGATACAATTTCCCGCCAGCGCAAAAAAAGTGACGACCGTTCATGACTTAGTTCCTTTTAAATTTCCCGAAGTTTCCCAAGCATATATCATAAAAACTCACAGCCGGAGGCTTCTGCATGTTGCAAGTGAATGCGATAAAATTATAAGCGTCTCCAAAACTACAGAAAGTGATTTAGTCAAAGCATTCCGAATTGATCCGAAAAAAATTTCAGTTATTTATTCAGGAGTTAATTCACTGTTTAGTGAGGCTACCGACGAAGATAGCAAAAAGACTCTGGTAAAATATGAGTTGCCCAATAAATACATATTAGCAGTAGGAACCATTGAACCGCGTAAAAATCTTAATTTGCTTATAACTGCATTTTTAAATTTAAAAAAACAAAACAAAATAAACCAATATAATCTGGTAATTGTTGGAAAACCGGGATGGATGGATGCGGCGGAAAGAAATGAAAAAATTTGCTATACAGGATTTATACCCGCACCGGATATGCCCGCTATATATAAAGGAGCGAGTCTTTTTGTTTACCCTTCTTTGTATGAAGGATTTGGGCTACCTATACTTGAGGCGATGAGTGCCGGGTGTCCGGTTGTTACGTCAAATATAGGAAGCATGAAGGAAGTAAGTGGTGCGGCGGCAATTCTTATTGATCCAACCAGTGAAGAAAAGCTGGAAAAAGTCATAAGCGAAGTTCTGGAAGATAAAAAAATGCGGGATAATTTAATTGAAAAAGGAAAAAATCATGTTAAAAAATTTACATGGGAAAAAACAGCAGAGGAAACGTTAAAAGTTTACCAAAGCATACTATGACGATTAAAATAGGAATTGACGGAAATGAAGCCAATACTAAAAAAAGAGTGGGTATAGGTCAATATGCTTTTCATACCATAACTTCCCTGTATGCGTTAAGAAAAAAAGAAAAAAATACTTCATATAGAGACGTAAGTTTTGAGATTTATTTGAAAGACAAACCCCTCTCTGACTTACCAACTTCTGCTCCTTGGTGGAAATATAAAGTTTTTGGTCCTTCTAAAATGTGGACTCAATTTGCTCTTCCGTTTCATCTGACTCTTTTTAGATCCTCAAACATTTTTTTTTCACCTTCCCATTATGCTCCCCGTTTCCTGCGTGAGCCGAGTGTGATTTCCATCATGGATCTCTCCTTTTTTCATTTTCCGGAACTGTTTAATAAAAAAGATCTCTATCAGCTTGAGAACTGGACTTCGTATTCCGTCAAAAACGCATCGAAAATATTTACTATCAGTCAGTTCAGCAAAGAAGAAATTATAAAATATTATCAGGTAAACCCGGACAGTATTGTAGTTACTTACCCCGGGTTTGATGATAATCTGTATAAGAAAAGAGAAGTTTTAAAAAAAGAAAAAGAAGCTGTTAAAAAGAAGTTCTGTGTCGGTGAGAACTTTATTCTTTTTGTCGGCACTATTCAGCCCAGAAAAAATATTGTAAAGCTTCTGGATGCTTTTGAGAGAATTATTAATTCCGGGCAGTTTGATAATTTTCAGCTTCTTCTGGTCGGAAAAAAAGGATGGATGTATGAAGGTATTTTGACCCATAAGAAATATCTCATGGAAGAGAAAAAGGTGATATTTACGGATTTTGCAGAAGATGAAGATTTATCACTTCTATATAATTTAGCTTCCTGCTTTATTCTCCCCAGTCTGTACGAAGGATTTGGAATACCGGTAATTGAATCATTAGCATGTGGGTGTCCGGCAGTTCTAAGTAATGTAAGCAGCCTTCCCGAGATCGCAGGAGATGCGGCCTGTTTTATCGATCCCACAGACAGCACAAGTATTGAAGAAGGGATAAAAAAAGTCTTAACCGATGCTCTATATCGGAAAAATCTAATTCAAAAAGGATTTGAGCAGATTAAAAAGTTTAGTTGGGACTTGGGAGGTGAACAAACTTTTAAAACTCTAATTGAAGTAGCAACGCAACCCAAATAAGAGGTATACTTTTGATTGTATGAAAGATAAAAACGGAAGAGTACTGAGTAATTCGGAAATTCTTAAAAAAATTCAAAATCGTTTTTTCAGCATTCTCCTTGATTTTGAACTGATGATTCTCCGTTTTGTCGGACATGTTCCCGTTCACAGCATCCGTCTTCTTTTTTATAAAGCAGCAGGTATTAGACTTGGACACGGTTCCCGTATCCATGTGGGAGCTAATTTCTACGAACCGAGTAATATAAAAATAGGCGAGGATACGATTATTGGGAATAGGGTATTTTTAGACGGACGTGCCGGGCTTACCATCGGAAATCATGTGGCAATCGCGTCCGAGGTTATGGTTTATAACTCGCAGCATGATATAGACAGTATTGATTTTTCTGCTGAATACGGGGAAGTAACTATTGAAGATTATGTATTTATAGGGCCCCGAGTTATTATCCTGCCTGGAGTTAAAATCGGAAAAGGGGCAATAGTAGGAGCCGGAGCAGTAGTTACTAAAAATGTAGAACCATGCACGGTTGTGGCAGGAGTGCCTGCAAAAGAAATCGGAAAGAGAAAAAGAACAGATCTAAATTATAAATTAGGAAGAGCTAGATTATTTCAATAAGTGCAGTGGAATAAATAATGTGGACAAGCGTCTTTTATCTATTGTTATCGTCAACTACAATACGTCCTCTCTTCTTAAATCCTGTCTTGATTCTCTATATAACTCATTAAGAATTTCAAATCTAACAGACAAGAGCGAAATAATGGTTGTTGATAATGCTTCATCTGATGAAAGCCTGAAAACATTAAAGGAGAACTTTCCTAGAGTTACGCTTATCGAAAATAAAGAAAATGTGGGATTTGCAAAGGCAAATAATCAGGCAATTTTAAAGTCAAAAGGGGAGTATATTCTTCTTTTAAATACGGATGCCAGAGTAAATGACCGGGCAATTGAAAAATCGATTGAAGATTTTAAAAAAGATAAATCTCTAGGAGTTGTCGGGGGAAAACTCGTGTATGAAGATAGAACATTGCAAAAGTCTGCTGGTTTTTTCCCTACTTTAATTTCTGTTTTTAACTGGATGTTCTTTGTTGATGATATTCCTTTACTGAATCACTTTTTAAAGCCATACCATGTGGAAAATTCAGGATTTTACAAAAAGTCTCAGAACGTAGACTGGGTGAGTGGAGCATATTTCATGGCTAGGAAAGAGGTTGTTGATAAGATTGGACTGTTAGATGAATCTCTCTTTATGTATGGAGAAGAGGTAGAATGGTGCTTTCGCATAAAATGGGCCGGATATGAGGTAAAATTAGATCCTTCTATTCAAATTATACATGACAAAGGTGGTTCATCAAGAATAGGCAAGGACGCGGGAATCATTGAAGAATTTAAATTTATCCTTTATTTTTACAGGAAATATAAGCCTCGGTGGCAGCAGAAGACGGTTCAGCTTCTGCTACAAGCAGGAATTAAGCTTAGAAGCATCTTATTTGGTATAATACCTAAGCATAAATCTCGCAAGGAACTTTATGATAAAGCTTTTGAAGTGGCTGGATAGCCATCTCTTATTTGCCTTCTCGGCGTTTTTGATCGCTTTTATTCCTCTTATGCCTAAGCTTCCTCTTTTAGATGCTCTTCCCGGATATATAGTCCGAGTAAGAATTGAGGATTTTATAGTAAGTTTTGCGATTTTACTCTGGCTTTTCTACCTCATTCGGGGAAAAACAAAGCTATCTGACTATCCCCTGTTTAAACCAATTTTAATTTATCTTACTTTCGGGTTTTTGACCATGATTACGGCTGTTTTTGTCATCCAAACAGTTCCTTTACAGACTCTACATATCGGCAAAATGGTTCTTCATTACCTCAGACGTATTGAGTATTTTTCACTGTTTTTTATTCTTTTTTCGTCGATTAGAAATCTCAAGCAGGTGAAAATATTAATCGGAATTCTTCTAGCTACTGTTGTGTGTGTAGCAGTGTATGGGTTTGGTCAAAAATATCTATATTGGCCGGCTTTTTCTACTATGAATCGGGAGTTTTCTAAGGGCTGGGTTTTGTATCTTACGGAACATGCCCGGGTTCTCTCAACATTCGGAGGTCACTATGATCTTGCGGCTTTTATCATGATGGTGCTTATTCTCTTGTGGAGTCTATTTTTTGCAGTAAAGAGGTGGTACTTACGAGCTGGTGTTTTTGTAATTATAGGAGCAGCTTTTTGGACTCTAATACTTACTGCCTCTCGAATCTCTTTTCTTGCCTATCTGGGAGGACTGACTTTTATGTTTTTCATATGGGCATATCGGAAGGGGATTGCATGGTCGGTAGCACGGTGGATAGGGGTGATTACCTTATCTATTGTTCTTATGCTGTCTTTTGGGGACCTGTCTGAACGGTTTACTAAACTGTTAAAGTTGGATGAAAGACTGGGAAATATCAAGTCACTTTTTATGTCTCCTCTTGCTCAAAGGCCTACTCAAAACGCTCTTTTTCTTGAAAATAATTCCGATATCATATCTCAGATTACCTCAAAGAGTGATATGCCTCCTTCACTCCGTCGGCCGAGCGATGTATACGAGGATGTCCCTCTTTTGATTCCAACAGCTACAGACAGTTCTGTATTAACTCCAACAAATAGAACCTATTCCAACACCGCGTTTCGATATGATCTTTCAACCGCGATACGTCTGGATGCACTTTGGCCTATGGCTATTGCGGGATTTAAACGGGATCCCCTGCTGGGGAGCGGATACGCAACTCTTAATAAGCAAAATGTTACTGATTTTACCGATGCGGAATCAACCGACAATGATTATCTTAGAACCTTGGGGGAGACGGGAATCTTGGGATTTGTAGCTTTTTACGGAACCGTCATCGTAGCTATGTATCTGGTGTGGAGAAACCTTAAAGTGGCGCAGGATCCTATATTTTTCTCTCTTTTTGCAGGATTTATCGGACTTTCAATGGGGCTTTTTGCAAATGCAGTTTATATTGATGTATTTGTTTCATCCAAAGTCGCATTTACGTTTTGGGCAATAAGCGGAATTATCCTCTCTGCTCTTATGATTCTAAAAAAAGATCATAAAGGTCCTGTTGATAAGCCTTCCATTCCTGATCTCTCGGAATTTTTTATAGGTACGAGGGTCCGTATTCTTCATTTTATAAAAGGGGACTTATTTATTCTTCTGGTTATTTTAGGCTTAGCTTTTTTCGTCAGGCTTTATAAAATCACTTCTCCTATTGCTGACTGGCATTCATGGAGGCAGGCAGATACTTCCTCGGTAACGCGCAGTTTTGTCAGAAACGGAATTAATCTTTTGTATCCTACCTACCATGACCTTTCAAATGTAGCATCCGGAAAGGACAATCCCAACGGATACCGGATGGTAGAATTTCCTTTGTACAACTTTTTTTCAACTGTCACGGACAAGATTTTTGTCGGTTACACGATTGAAATTTCAGGCCGTCTGACTTCCATATTTGCAAGCCTGCTCTCTATTATATTTCTTTTTCTTATTGCCAGACGATTCTTAGGAAGACGCGAATCGGTTTTAACTGCCATATTTTTTGCGGTTATTCCATACAATATTTTTTTCAGCCGTGTCATTTTGCCCGAACCCCTTTTGGCTTCTTTATCTGTCGGAATGATTTATTTCTTTGATACATTTGCCATACATCTTGCCTTATTCAGTAAGGGAAAAAGAGAAAAAAGGATCATTCTTAAATTAATATTAACGGGCATTTTAGCCCTTCTCTTTGCATCCGGAGCTGCTTTAATTAAGCCCATCTCACTCTTTTTATATCCTGTTGTTATATATGTATTTATCAGAAGACTTAAGCTTTCTTTTTCAACGTTGCTTGCAATCGGAATTGCGCTTTTTGCGACACTTATTCCACTTCTCTTATGGAGAAAATGGGTTGCCAATTTCCCTGAAGGAGTCCCGGCATATACTTGGCTTTTAAACGGAGACGGAATTCGGTTCAAAGGTGCCTGGTTTTACTGGATATTTGCAGACCGAATTGGAAGACTTATTCTGGGCTACTGGGGCGTTGTTTTTGTTTCTCTGGGACTCCTGTTTAAAAAACCGAAGGAAGGATGGGTTTTTCATATATGGGGACTCGGAGCACTTTTGTATCTTGTTGTTATTGCAACGGGAAATGTAAGGCATGATTATTATCAGATATTTATAGTGCCTATTCTATGTATTTTTGCCGCTAAGGGAGTAGTTTTTCTTCTGGATCATGCAGGAAAGATATTTAATAGGGTTTTTGTCTATCCCTTTGTTTTGATATGTTTTATTTTTATGCTGATGTTCGGATGGTATTTTATTAAAGACTATTACAATATCAATCATCCTGAAATTATTGAAGCAGGCTTGGCTGTTGAAAAATACACTCCGGATAAAGCGCTTGTGGTTGCTCCCTATAATGGAGATACCGCGTTTTTATACCAGACCCACCGGTGGGGATGGCCTGTTCTCACCGAGCCAATTGACAGCCTTGTTAAAAAGGGAGCTGATTATTATGTATCCCTAAATTATGATGATGTGACCCAGCAGCTCATGAGAGAAGCTCTGAATAAAGAAAGCACAAAAGGATATAAAATTATTCAGGAGTTGCCTAACTATATTCTTATTCAATTAGTACCGGATAAAGATCTTCCCCAAAGATAGTATGAAGATACTGATGCTTACTCCCTATTTGCCCTATCCGTTGTATTCCGGAGGCCAGATACGGACATACAATCTTCTGAAGAATCTTTCCCACAAACATCATATTACCCTTGTTTCTTTTATCCGGGATGATAGTGAAAAAAAATATATAGAGGAGCTGAGGAAATTTTGTGAAAGTGTTTATGTTTTTCAAAAAAGGAAACCGTGGTCGTTAAAAAGTCTGGTATTGTCAGCAATCAGCATTTATCCCTTGGTTGTATGTCTGTATCTTAGAAGAAGTGTCAGATCTCAGATTGCCAAGCTTGTTGAAAATAAGAGGTTTGATCTTATCCACGCTGAGACATTTTATGTGCTTCCCAATATCCCAAAAACCACAACGCCGACAATTCTCGTGGAACAAACCATTGAATATCTGGTGTATAAACACTATACGGAAACCGTAACATTTTTACCTGTAAAAATACTCATGCTTTTTGATGTCTTAAAAATCAGATATTTTGAAAAAAAATACTGGAAAGATGCAAAAAGAGTAGTTGCTATGTCTGAAGCTGATAAAAAAATAATGGAGGATTTAGTTCCGGGAATTAACGTTGATTTAGTTCCCAATGGAGTGGATGCCCAATTTTTCAAAATAAACCGCAAAAAAAATACCGGAAAGAAAAAAACAATTCTTTTTGTAGGTCAGTTTAAGTGGCTTCAAAACCGGGAGGCAGTTGAGATACTTTTGCAGAAAATATGGCCGCTTATAAGAAAGGAAATGCCCCAGGCAAATCTCTGGATTGTCGGAAGATCAGCTCCCGAGTCTCTTAAAAAATATGAATCAGATTGGGTCAAAGTCTCATCTGATATTAAAAACATTACGGATGCATACTCAAACGCCGATGTAATGCTTGCCCCCATATACGGCCCGGGAGGTACCCGGTATAAAATACTTGAATCCATGGCATCCGGACTTCCTGTCGTCACAACATCAATTGGGATTGAAGGATTAAACGCCGTTGACGGGAAAAATGCATTAATTGGTGAGACACCTGAGGAACTTGCTCATAAAACAATTCAAGTCTTAACCAATCCCAAATTATCAGAAAGACTTGCCTATGAAGGACGGGCATTTGTTGAAAAAAACTTCAATTGGAAAACAATTGCCTCACATCTGGATCGAATTTATGAAGGGGCATATTATGGCAAAAAATCTTAAATTATCTATTATTATAGTTGCGTTTAATTCTAAAAACCTTATAAAGGAATGCGTTGACTCGCTTAAAAAAAGCATTCCTAATAATTTAACGTACGAAATTTTAGTAATGGATAATGCCTCAACAGATGGAAGTTTTGATTACATTAAAAAAACTTTTAAGGATATAGAAGTATTTCAAAGCGATATAAATGTAGGATTTGCAAAAGCGAACAACATTCTTATAAAAAAATCAAAAGGAGACTACGTTCTTCTTCTAAATCCTGATACGGTAATTAGTGATAAAACGATTGAAACATTAGTTTCCTATCTGGACAGTCATTCAGATGTTGCTGTTGTAACGCCTAAAATAGTATTGCTAAATGGTCAGATGGATGATGCATCTCATAGAGGATTTCCTACTCCATGGAATGCATTCTGCCACTTTTTAGGGATTAGCAAACTATTTCCAAATAGTAATTTATTAAATGGATATCATTTAGGGTATAAAGACTTAGACAAAGTTCATGAAATTGACAGCGGAGTAGGAGCATGTCTTCTAATCAGAAGAAGCGCAGGGGAAAGAGTTGGGTGGCTGGATGAAGACTATTTCTGGTATGGGGAGGATTTGGATTTCTGCTTTCGCATAAAAGAAAAAGGAGGCAAAATTATCTATATTCCTCAGGTATCCATTCTGCATTATAAAGGAGTGAGCAGTGGGATAAAAAAGCATTCCATAGACCTATCAAACGTAACACGTGAGACAAAGATAAAAGCCACAAATGCCCGGTTTGATGTGATGAAAATATTTTACAAAAAACATTATCAGAAGAGATACCCATGGTGGGTTAAAGGGTTAATCCTTGGTGCAATTGAGTTTAAAAGATTGGTTTCACTTTTCAAAATTTGATTTTTTATCAAAAGGATGTATACTAATTTCATATTGCAAAAGCGTATAAGTCTACCGCAGTAGATGATTCGGCACGAATGTCGAAACGCTGCGTAGGAAAAATCCTGAGCAAAGTCGAAGGAATAACTACGACGGAAGTCAACCGTACAAATAAGACAAAGCGTGTCGGAAACGGAGCGCTTGAATGAGTTTTATCTCAAACGAGTTTGCATCCGCCACAGGGCGGATTTTTTAATGGGATAAAAGAAACAGGGTGGTACCGCGGTTTATTAATCGCCCCTATCAGTCTTTCATCTTCTGATGAAAGGCGGAAGGGGCTTTTTTTATGGAAAAATTATGGCAAAAAGACTACTCACAGAATAAATTGGCTGAAACGTATTGTTTCGGCGATACAGCGCTTTTGGATAATGTACTTATTGTTCCTGATGTCTTAGGATCAATTTCTCATGCTCAAATGCTTTGTCAAATAGATGTTCTGACAAAAGAGGAATTTAAAAAGCTGAAACATGCTCTTATTGAGATAATAAAACTCGAGAAAAAGAGAAAGTTTAAAGTTGAATTGGGCGATGAGGATGTACATACAAAAGTTGAAAATTATTTAGTCTCAAAGCTAGGTGATTTAGGCAAGAAAATCCACACAGGCAGAAGCAGAAACGACCAGGTACTTACCGATCTTAGGCTTTTTACAAAAGAAAACCTGTTTAAGATTTCATTTTTATGCCATAGACTAGTTTCTTCTTTTTTAGATTTTGCAGATAAATATAAGCTTGTTCCCATGCCCGGATACACTCATATGCAGAAGGCAATGCCCTCCTCAGTCGGAATGTGGTCGGGGAGTTTTGCAGAAAGCTTGACTGACGATCTGAACATGCTTAAATGCGCATTTATAATTAATGACCAGTCTCCTTTGGGATCAGCTGCTTCTTATGGTGTTCCCTTGGTGCTGGATAGAGAATTGACCGCAAAACTTTTAGGATTTAAACGGGTTCAAAGCAACAGCTTGTATGCGGGAAGTTCCCGGGGTAAATCTCATTTGATTGTTATGCATGCAGCACTTCAGATTATGCTGACACTATCCCGGTTTGCTTCCGATATTCTTCTTTTTACAACAAGCGAATTTAATTTTTTTAATGTTGATAAAACATTATCAACTGGATCCAGCATCATGCCTCAAAAGAAAAATTTGGATGTTCTGGAGAGTTTAAGAGCCAGAACTCATGTTGTTATTTCCTTTGAGCAAAGTATTGCGGGAATTATTGCCGGATTGCCCTCAGGATATCAGGGAGATTTTGCAGAGACTAAATATCCTTTCATAAAAAGCATTGAAATGGTTAAAGATGCGCTAAGCATATGCAAATTAGTTATTAATTCAATTGAACCGAATACACAGATGCTGAAAAAGTCTTTCACGCCTGAAATTTTTGCAGTGCATGCTTCTTATTTGCTGGTAAAAAAGGGGATGCCCTTTAGGGACGCTTATAAAAAAATCGGAAAGTCTTTGGGTAGTCTTCCTCTGTTTGATCCAGCGGAAATTATAAAGTTATCAACCCACCTGGGAGGCACAGGAAATCTTATGTTAAAAAAAGCGAGAAAAAATGCACAGAAAAGTAAAATTTGGTGGAAAGAAAAACACAACTATTATTTAAACATTTTAAAAAAACTGGGAGTCTCTTATGAGAGAAAAAACTAAGTATGTGAAAGTTGCTTCTTACGAAGCAAAAGTCAGTGACGTTAAAAAAGTTTTACTTCTGTATTCAGGGGGATTGGATACGAGTGTAATGCTGAGATGGATTTCCGATCATTACACCCCCGAGATTATTGCTCTCACGCTTAATTTAGGTCAACAGCATGATGATTTAGAAAAAATAAAGAAAAAAGCTCTAAAATTAGGAGCGGTTAAAGCAATTACACTGGATGTTAGAGAAGAGTTTGCGAATGAGTATTTATCCAAAGGAATTAAAGCAAATGCAAGCTACCAGGGAGATTACCATCTTTCTACTCCCATGGGACGGGCAATTTTGGCAAAAAAAGCAGTAGAAGTAGGTATTCATGAAGGCGCCGACTGCATAGCTCATGGGTGTACCGGAAAAGGAAATGATCAGGTAAGAATTGAAGGATATATTTTAACTCTTAATCCTAATATGAAAATTATTGCGCCTGTCAGGGAATGGAATATGGACAGAAATGAAGAGATTGCATATGCCAAAAACCACCATATCCCGGTTCCGGCGAGTATAGATTTTCCATACAGCGTTGATGATAATATGTGGGGCATGACTTGGGAAGGAGGGGAGATTGAGGAGCCTGAAATAATTTCTCCGGTTGAGAAGTTTTTGACAACCTATACTCTTCCTAAAAATGCTCCCGATAAGGAAGAACTGATAAAACTTACATTTGAAAAGGGTATCCCGGTTAGGTTAAACGGAAAAAATCTTTCCCTTAGTAAGCTTATTATGAACCTGAATACTGTTGCAGGAAGACACGGGGTCGGAGTTGTCCATATGGTCGAGGACAGATTAATAGGGTTGAAAAACGGAGGAGTATATGAACTTCCGGCAGCTCACGTCATCATCGAAGCACATAAGGCTCTTGAGAAATATGTCTGTACCATGCGGTTAAACGAGTTAAAATCTCAGATGGATATCAGATGGGGGTATCTCTGTTATGGAGCTCTCTGGTATGATCCTATTATGGATTCAATCAATGCTTTTTGCGACTTTGTCAATAAAAAAGTAACAGGAGAAGTTACTGTCAGACTTTTTAAGGGATGCGTTAGCGTAGTTGCGATAAAATCACCCTTTGGACTTGCTCATACTTCATTTACCAATACAGGGGGTTATCGGTTTAACGTTAACGCCAGTGCCGGGTTTACTGAAATATATTCTCTCCAGATGAAATTAGCCCATCAGATTGATCATATGCTGAAGTGAACTATAATAGAGGAATGAGAATCGGAATTGACTCGAGACTTTATTATCAAACGGGAGTGGGAAGATATATCAGAAACCTGATACTGGAATTATCTAAAATTCCTTCAGGTAATGAATATTACATATATCTTCGGAAAAAGGAATTTGAAGAATTTGTTCCTCCTTCATCTCAGTTTGTTAAACGTCTTGTTGACCTTCCCTGGCACGGAGTTAAAGAACAGATAGTTATTCCAAGCGTTTTAAAAAAAGATAAAGTAACAGTTGCTCATTTTCCTTATTTTAACGTGCCTATTTTTTATCGCGGGAGATATCTTTTGACAATTCATGACCTTATTTTGGATCATTTTAATACCGGGCGGGCAAGTACACTTGCGTATCCTTTGTACCGGCTTAAAAGATTTGGATACCAAGTCTCTCTTTCTCAGGGAATCAGAAATGCAAGTTTTATTACTACTATCTCTGAAACTACAAAAAAAGAGGTTATGGATCATTACGGAGTCAATCCATCCAAAATTGAGGTTACTTATGATGCTCTTGATGAGCATTTTAAATCATTAGTCTCCTCACAAAAAAATGTCAAACCTATTTTCTCCATGCCCTATATCTTATATGTCGGAAATGCCTATCCTCATAAAAATTTAGAAAAACTTTTGGAAGCATTCAAACTTCTTATTAAAAATAAAAAAATTAAGCTGGTACTTGCAGGTGATGACTCTTTTTTTTATCCAAGGCTTTCTCACTTTGCACAAAAATTATCTTTACAGGATTCTGTAATTTTTTACGGTCTTGCAAATGATTCTCAATTATTAAGTCTTTATAAATATGCTAAGCTTTTGGTTTTTCCTTCTCTTATGGAAGGATTCGGACTTCCTACATTTGAGGCGCTTTCCTGTGGTGTTTTGCCCGTTGTTTCAGACATTCCTGTATTTCGCGAAATTTGGAAGGGTGATTTACTCTATTTCGATCCAAGTAAAAAGGAAAGCATGGCCCAGGTATTAAAAAATGCTTTAAGTCTGAAGGATGAGGAATATAAAAAAAGAGTAATTCAAGCTAAAAAAAATATTGACAGATTCAGTTTTAAAAAAACCGCACATCAAACCCTTAAAATTTACCAGCAGATTGCAGGAAGTTAACCCCTTATTATGAGTTCGTACAGAATTGCTTTTTTTTATGATAAAATTACCAAATTCGGAGGAGCGGAGAGAATTTTGACATCTCTTTCCAGTATATGGCCGGATGCTCCTATTTTTACAACAGTATATAACAAGAAAAATACTCCCTGGACATCCACCCTTAAGATTATTCCCTCTTATGTTCAAACGCTTCCCTTTGCTTCAGCACATCCTTCTTGTTATTCATTTTTATCTCCCTTATCATCCGAATCTTTTTCTTTTGATGAATATAATATAGTTATTTCAATCACGTCTTCATACGGAAAGAGAATAGTTACAAAACCGGGTACTTTGCATATTTGTTACTGTCTTACTCCTACGCGGTATCTGTGGAGCGGATTTGAAATCTACGTTGATAAGCCCGGTTTTTCCTATGTAAATCCGTTGGCGCGTACTGCACTCAGAATGGTGATTCCCTCCCAAAGAAGAAACGATTTTATATATGCCCAGAGACCTGACTCTTATATCGCAATTTCTCAAACCGTGTCCCAAAGAATTAGAAAGTACTACAAGAGAGAGAGCAGCGTTGTATATCCTCCGGTTAATACGCAGCAATTCAGCGTCGCTCCTAAATCTGGAAAAGAAGATTATTTTCTGATTGTTTCCCGTTTGGTTCCCTATAAAAGAATAGATTATGCAATAGATGCCTGCAATATTCTTAAAAAGAAGCTTATAATTATAGGGGACGGGATTGACCGAAGACATCTTATGTTACGGGCCGGCCCGACAATCCAATTTTTAACGAACCGTTTGACAGATGAACAGCTTGCCTGGTACTATCAAAATAGCCTTTGCCTCATTTTTCCCGGCGAAGAAGATTTTGGCATAACAGCAGTTGAGGCTCAAAGCTGCGGAAAACCCGTTTTGGGACTCAAAAAGGGGGGACTTGAGGAAACCGTAATACCGGGTGTCACAGGAGAAATGTACGAGTCAGCCCATGTGCGTGATTTAGCAGTTCAGTTAAAACGGTTTAACCCGGCAAAGTATTCATCAGAAAACTGCAGAGGCAGTGCAGCCCGTTTCGCAGAAACTATATTTAAGTCCCGTATAAGGCAGACGGTTGAATTAAATTACGAAAATTATAGGAAAGATAGTAAAAAAAATTAGGTTTATTAAAAGTTTTTTCACCAGAGCATAGCAATATGAAAGCAGTTATTTTTGCGGGAGGGGTAGGGACCCGTTTGTGGCCTCTCTCAAGGCGCCATTCACCTAAGCAATTTGAAAAGGTGATTGGAGATAAATCAACTCTCCAGCTTGCCGTTGAGAGACTTCTTCCTGATTTTAAGTGGGAAGATATTTATATCGGTACCGGGGAGAGGTACCTGTCCATGGTTACTTCTCAGCTTTCCAGTCTTCCTCCCAAAAACGTCATCGGAGAGCCCGCCATGCGGGATGTTGGTCCGGCGGTTGGTTTAGTAATTGCTAATCTCTTAAAAAAAGACCCCAAAACTCCGATGGTAATTTTATGGAGCGATCACCTCATTAAGAAAAACGACCTATTTAAAAATATTCTGAAAGTTTCGGAGGAATACATAAAACAAAATCCGGACAAAATTATATTTATCAGTCAGTCTCCCCGGTTTGCAAGCCAAAATCTGGGGTGGATTGAGTACGGAGCCGCAGAATTTAAAATAAACGGATTCAATTTTCACTCATTTCAAAATTTTTCGTACCGTCCAAACCCGGTTGATGCGGAAAAGTATTTCAAAAGCGGAAATCATGCATGGAATCTGGGATATTTTGTAACTACCCCCTCATTTATCTGGAAGCTATTTCAGACGCATCAGCCGGAAATGTTTCTCGGTCTTAAAAAGATATATGAAAGCGTAGGTACTGATAACTACCAGAAAGTTCTTGCGGAGATTTATCCAACTCTTAAGAAAATCTCATTTGATAACGCCATTCTTGAAAAAATTAATTCACAAAACGCTGTTGTTCTTTCAGAAGATTTAGGATGGAGCGATGTAGGTGCGTGGGAGGCCTTAAAAGAGGCTCTGCAGACTTCTCCAAACCAAAATGTGACGCGGGGAAAAGTACTTCTGACGGATTGTGAGGATGATCTTGTGTATAACTATACTGACCAAATGGTAGTTGCAATTGATCTGGATGGGTATATTGTTATTAATACCCATGATGTGGTTCTGGTATGCAATAAAAACTCAGTTCCTAAGATAAAAAAGCTTGTCGAAAACCTTGCGGACTCTGAAAATGAAAATCTCGTTTAAAAATTTCTCAAAAACATTCTTATAATGGTTCTTTTTCACGGTGAAAACTACGATTCCACATTCAAAAGACTGGTAGATATTGCTGTTGCCTCTCTTCTCCTTTTGTTATTTTCTCCGATCGGTCTTTTTCTGGCTGTTGCCATCAAACTTAATTCACCGGGGCCCGTATTTGCGGATACCCCTGAGAGGGTGGGTAAAAAAGGGAAGCTTTTTAAGATGTATAAATTCCGCTCCATGATCGAGCATGCTCATACCATTTTGCGGAATGATCCCAAAATGAAAAATCTATATGAGCAGTACAAAAAAAACAGTTATAAATTAAAAGAAGATCCCCGGGTAACTGTCATCGGAAAAATTATGAGACGGCATTCTCTGGATGAGATTCCCCAACTTATTAACGTATTAAGAGGGGAAATGAGTATTGTAGGACCCCGTGCTTACTATCCGGACGAACTTGAAAATCAGCAAAAAAAATATCCCAACACACGGGAGCTTGTCGGCGAGGTGCTTTCCATCCGTCCCGGAATTACCGGATATTGGCAGGTATCCGGACGAAGCGAAGTAAATTTTGATAAAAGAATCGCGATGGATGCTGATTACGTAAAACGACGGTCCATGTGGTATGATATTAAGATACTTTTAAAAACTCCTTGGGCAATGATTAGCGGTAAGGGAGCCGTGTAAAAGCTCAACATATTATATGAGTGCGGGATTTAAAAAAATAAATGTAATTCAAACCGAGAGGGGAAAAAAAGTAAAATCCAAAAAAAATCATCCGATTATTAAATGGGTCAGTATCGTTGTGGGTTTGTTTTTAATTCTTCTGCTTGTTTTAGGAGTCGTCATTTATTCCCCGGTCAAAGAACTGTATCTCTCCGCCCAAAAAACCACGCGAATCGGGAAAGAACTTGCTGCGGCGGCTAAATCACAGGATTTGGTAACCTCAGATGCCAAACTTAAAGAACTGGAAACCAGTTTAAATACCATGCAGACAAATGTAAATAAGATTCTTTTTCTAAGGGCAGTACCCTTCCTGGGGGGATATGTAGGAGATGCCGACCATTTTATAAAAGCGGGTATTGCAACCACCCAAGCCGGAAAAATATCAGTTGAGACCATCCTGCCTTACTCGGATCTTTTGGGGCTAAAGGGGAAGTCCACGTTTGTGTCAGGATCCGCAGATGACCGGATAAAAACTGCGGTTGAGACATTGGATAAAATGACTCCGAATGTAGACAAAATCGGAAGTAAAATAGCTCTTGCTGATCGCGAACTTGAACAGGTAAATATAGATAAATATCCTGAAAAAATCGGAAATACCGTTGTTCGGGAACAGCTTAGAACCGGCAAGGATCTTTTTAAGAGTACCGCATCCCTTTTTGTAGAAGCACAACCTCTTCTTAAAAAACTGCCCGAGCTTATGGGTGTGCGGGAGAGTAAAAAATACCTGATTCTTTTTCAAAACGACGCAGAACTTCGTGCAACCGGGGGATTTATAACGGCATACGGGATATTTAGTGTTGATAAAGGAAAATTAAAAGTTGAGAAAGCGGATGATATTTACAAGCTAGATGAGAGCAAAAATAAAAAATTTCCCGCGCCACGTCCTTTACTTAAATACCACATCAATGTGACCAATCTGGAGCTTCGGGATAGTAATCTTTCACCTGATTACAAGGAATCCATGAAACAGTTTACGGATATGGTTTCCCAGTCTGTACCTAGTTTTCCCGAATATGACGGAATAATTGCTCTGGATACCCATGTTCTTGCTTCAACAATAAAAATACTGGGAGACTTTACTATATACGGACGGACATTTTCAGCCGTACTTGATAAACGGTGCGATTGTCCAAAAGCAATTTATGAGCTCGAGGACTATTCAAGCAGGCCAGTAAATTATGTTCGCGAAGACAGAAAAGATATTATAAGTGTTCTCATGTACCAGATTCTTCAAAGAGCATTAGGAGTATCTCCTTCTAAATATTGGGGACCTCTGATGCAGACGTTTTTGGACGAAACGCAAGAAAAGCATGTACTTTTTTACTTTAACAATCGCGATGCGCAAAAAGGTATTGAGGCGCTTAACTTTGGAGGAAGAATCAAGTCGGGAGAGGGAGATTATCTTCATATATCCAATGTAAATTTAGCAGGGGCTAAATCCAACCTTTTTGTAAAAACGTCCGTTAAAGACGAAATACAAATAAACGGCGATGGGACAGCTACCAAGACAGTAACTATAAGCTATAAAAACCCCTCCCCAGCAAGTAACTGCAATTTGGAAGCCGGTCAGTTGTGTCTAAACGGAATTCTGAGAAATTGGATAAGACTGTATGTTCCAAAAGGCGCAACGTTAGTTGATTTTAAAGGATCAGAAAAAGAAACCGTCACGTATGATGAACTGGGTAAAACTGTTTTTGAAGGTTTTATGACGGTCAAACCTTTGGGATCTGCAGAGGTAATTGTTAAATATAATTTGCCTAAAATAGATCAAAAAAACGGTATCTATAAACTTCTTATTCAGAAACAGCCCGGAACGGATAATCCTGAATATACCGTCCTTATTAACGGAGGGGAAAAAGCTAAAATTCCACTTCTGACTGATCAGATGCTAACGCTTAGGTATTAATTTTTTATTTCCTCATGGGTTACCGCGCAAGAAGTTATAAAACAGAGGGATTTATTCTGAAGAAAAAAAATTACGGTGAGGCGGACCGGATCATCACGATTTTTACCAAATATCACGGGAAACTTGTAGTTTTAGCAAAAGGTATACGGAAGATTACCAGCAGAAAATCTCCCCATATGGAAGTTTTTAATAAAGTTTCTCTCTATATTGTGAGTGGCAAAACATTTTCAATTGTTACGGAAGCTCAGACAGTTGAAACGTATCCGTGTCTCAAAACAAATCTCCCCGTAGTTGCACATGCCTATCATTTGGTTGAACTCGTTGATAAACTCTGTGCAGAGAAAGAAGTATATCCTTCGGTTTTTTATTTATTGGAAAGATCCTTTAAGGATCTGGATAAAAATCCGGAACTGGCTCAGGCAATATCAGAACAATTTTCCCTGTCTTTTCTTAGGGAAATGGGATATTTAGCTCCGGGAAAAATAATGACGGGAGACGAGTTGGAAAACTACCTAAGGGGAGTACTTGAGAGAAACCTATCCAGCAGTTCTCTCTTGACACGGGTTAGTTAAGACTATTATAGTAAAAAAACTTGAGGTCATTAAAAGTTTTTTCGCCACTTATGGAAAATCTTATGGATAAAATTGTATCTCTGTGTAAAAGACGGGGGTTTGTTTATCCCACAAGCGAAATATATGGAGGACTGGCCAGTTCATATGACTACGGCCCAATGGGAGCTGAGCTTTTGAGAAACATACGGAATCTCTGGTGGGAGACATTTATTAACAATCGGGATGATATGGTCGGGATTGATACCCAGATTCTTCTTCATCCGACCACGTGGATAGCCTCAGGACATGTTGCGTCGTTTACAGACCCGGTTGTTGAGGACAAAAAAACTCATAAAAGATACCGGGCAGATCATTTGATAGAAGAGTGGATAGGCAAGCATCCGGAAAGTGTTGAACCGGGATTTAAGGTTGAGAATTTGCTTGTTATTGAGATGGCCACTTTTATTGCAAAAAATAAGATTAAAAGTCCGGAAGGGAATGAAATTACAGAACCTAAGAAATTCAATCTTCTTTTTGAAACAAAAATGGGGGTTGTTGAAGGCGAAAAATCAATCCTCTATCTGCGGGGAGAGACAGCTCAGGGAATTTTTACCAACTTTAAAAATGTTCTGGATTCAAGCCGTGTAAAACTTCCTTTCGGGATCGGACAAATTGGAAAATCTTTCAGAAATGAAATAACCTCGGGTCAATTTATATTTAGAACTCTGGAGCTGGAGCAGGCGGAGATTGAGTATTTTTTTGATCCGGACACGACAGAGTGGAAAAACCTTATGAATAAGTGGAAAGATGATATGTGGAAGTTTGTAACCGATACATTAGGTATAGATAAATCTAAACTTCGGTTTCGTCAGCATACAGATAAGGAAAGAAGTCATTATAGCCGCGACACGTATGATTTGGATTTTGAATTTCCATTTGGATGGAAAGAACTGTGGGGTATTGCCTACCGGACAGATTATGATCTGAAGCAGCATATGAAGCATTCAGGAATGAGTTTGGAATATGTGGATTCTGTCTCCGGGAAAAAGTTTATTCCCCACGTGATTGAGCCGGCGGTCGGGATAAACCGGATTTTTCTTATGATATTAGCCGATGGATACCGGGAAGACGGTAATAGAATTTATCTTGCCCTTAAGCCAAGCCTCGCCCCTTACACAGTTGCTGTATTTCCTCTTATTGCCAATAAGGAAAATGTTGTATCAAAGGCCCGGGAAATTTATCACAAACTTAAAAAACAAGGAATTAAAACAAACTGGGATGCCAGGGGAAACATAGGAAAAAGATATTTTGCACAGGATGAAGTGGGAACTCCCTGGTGTGTGACGATTGATTATCAAAGTTTGGAGGATGAGACAGTGACGGTAAGAGAAAGAGATACCGCAACTCAACAGAGAATAAAAATAAGCAATTTGTCAGCCTATTTTCAGAAAAGACTGAAAGAATAATTTGATTATTATCCTGGCGTATGTAAATATGGATATATTGTCATTCCCGCGTTTACCCTGAAAACTCGTTAGAGTTTTTATGGGAAGGCGGGAATCTATGATAGGCAATTAGTAAGCCGATGATGGATCTCGGATCAAGTCCGGGATGACATAAAAAATATTTATGAAAAAAGTAATCATTGCAGTTTTTATCTTATTAGTAGTTGGAGGAGGGGTATTCGCGTTTACCCGTAAAGGAAGTTCAGAGCCTGCGGAAATAGAGGATATTCCTACTCCGACAGTTGCTCTTCCTACCATATCCTCAGATGTTGAAGTGGATTTAACTCCGGTAAACGGAGGAAAAGCAGTAAAACTTTCAATTGACAATGTTCCCTCTGATGTAGATACCATTGAATATGAAATTTCGTATATGACCGGATCCGGAATTCCCCGGGGAGTTTTGGGAAAAATTACAACAGAAGGAAAGAAAACTATCAGCCGCGATGATATTACTTTGGGTACCTGCTCAAGCGGACATTGCGTAGTGGATGCGGGTGTTACCTCCGTTGATCTTTCCTTAAAGTTTAATACACTAGACGGACCTAAAGTCTTTAGGAAATCTTATTCCATTCAAGGTTAGCTTATCTCTCACAACTTCATAGCTTCCAGGGTTTTTTACTCATCTGTCTTACTTTTCACGTTTCTTTTCACGATCCCCTCTTGACAGATGACAATTCCTGTCGCAATATGGAAATAGATGGTGGTAAATGGTGAAATTATATGTTTCTTGGTACTTTTGAGATAAATGTTACAGATACGAATCGAATAGCGCTTCCAATTAAGATTAGAAAAGAACTGGGAGGAGAGCGCTTTGTTTTGACGGTAGGATTTGAGGAATGCGTACTCGGCTATAAAGAAAAAGAATGGGAGGAAGGTTCTAAAGATATATTATCTCGATCTGTGTTTTATGACAAAGAGGCTCGGGATATCAGAAGAAAGACTTTTTCTGAAGCTGAAATTATAAAACTTGATTCACAGGGAAGATTTGTGATGCCAGAGCGTATGGTGAAACGTTCTGAAATGAAAGAGAGTGTGCTTGTAATAGGTGCCGGGGATCATTTTGAAATATGGGATAAGACTAACTGGGAAGAATACAGAGATAAGTTACAGTGATAAAAATTAATAACGGTTTAGAATCACAATGCCTATGATTCTAAATTCATTTCATACACCGGTTCTGTTAACTAAGGTTTTGGACTTACTAAGCATTGTGCCGGGTAAGAAGTATATAGATGCAACACTCGGAGGAGGCGGACACAGTCTGGAAATTATAAAAAGAGGAGGAAAAGTACTTGGGATTGATCAGGATGAAGAAGCAATAACGTATGTTAAAAAAAGAGCGCGTGAAGAAAATATAAACAGGAACTTAATCATTTGTGAAGGAAATTTTAGAAATATTGAAAAGATTGCTCGCGAAAACGGATTTGAAAGAGTTGATGGAATTTTATTTGATCTGGGAGTTTCAAGTTTTCAAATCGATTCTTCCGGACGGGGATTTAGTTTCCATAAGGACGAGGAATTAGACATGAGAATGAGTAAAAAGGGTAAAACGACTGCTTATGATGTTATAAATCATTACAGAAGTGAGAGATTATATGAACTGTTTGCACAAAATGCTGAAGAACTCAATTCTAGGGCAATTGCTGATGCTGTTATTCGCGCCCGTTCCATAAAAAAATCAGAAATTAGAACGACGAAGGAATTAAGTGAAATTATTGAAAGCGTACTGAAAAAAGAACATCCCAATAAAACAGCCACACTTGCCCGGATTTTCCAGGCACTAAGAATTGAGGTAAACGGAGAATTGGAAGCATTAAAAGAGGCATTAGGTGATGCAATCAATCTGTTAAATCCAAACGGAAGAATTGCAGTAATTAGCTTTCATTCACTTGAGGATCGGATCGTAAAAAGGTTTTTTAAAAGAGAAGAGGAAGGTGGAAGATTAGAAATTGTTACAAAAAGACCGATACAAGCTGATTATAACGAGGTAAAACAAAATAAAAGAGCGCACTCGGCAAAACTGAGAGTTGCCCAAAAAATTTAAGACTAACAGCTTTTCACTTTACATTTAAAATGGAATATACTGCCCAGTATTATCGTCATAATAATGCTTCGTTGGGGAGAAAAAAATTTATTTTAATAAATTCAATACTGGTTTGTCTAATTATCGGTCTTTCTGTACTTCAGGTTATTATTTTAAATCATGACTCAACCAGCGGAGAAAAACTGACTCTTTTAAACAGGGAAATAAATAAATACAGCGCCGAAATTGTAGACCTGGATCAGGAAATTGCCTCATTTTCAGCTCTTTCTTCGGTATCGCAAAAAGCATCTGAATCCGGCTTTTTGTCAAATACACAATTGGTTACATTAACTACGGAGAGCCCTCTTGCATACAAAACGCGATAATGCATAAAAGAATCTACGTCGTTTTTATCGTCTTTGTTCTCGGATTTATGGCGGTTATCGCCCGGCTTTTCTACTGGCAAATTCTCTCTTTTGACAGATTAAAAGGAATTGCTGATGATCAAACCGTGCATGCGAGCTCAATTTATGCCAAAAGGGGAAGAATTTTTTCGTCTGATGGAGCGGCCATTGTGATGAACCGCAAGGGGTATATGGTATTTGTAGAAAAGGATAAAATTAAAAACCAAACAGATCTCATAAAATCACTATCAGGTGTTTTGACAATTCCTGAGTCCACCCTTTCGGGAAAGCTCAGTAACAGTCTTTCTAATTGGACTCCCTTGGTTAACAAAATTAGCGAAGATAAAATAAAAAAATTAGAAAGTAGTACCATACCAGGACTCGGGTTTTTGGAGGAGTCGAATAGGTATTATCCCGAAGGATCCATGGCCGCCAATATTATTGGATTTGTAGGAAAGAATTCAAAAGGTTTGGATCAGGGATATTTCGGGCTGGAAGGATTTTATGATGAACAATTAAGGGGAAGGGACGGAATGATAAAGCAAGAAAAAGATGCTATAGGAAATCCCATTTTGCTTGAAAAAATGAGCGAACTTCCCAGTGAAGACGGGCGGGATTTATACTTAACAATTGATAAAACAGTTCAATATATAGCTGAAGCAAAGCTTAAGGAAAGCATTGAAGAATACCAGGCAAAAGGCGGGACCGTAACTATTATGGAGCCGCAAACGGGAGCTATACTTGGTATGGTTTCCTATCCTTCTTATGATCCGACAGATTATGGTAACTATCCTGCAGAGTTTTATATCAATTCAGTTGTAGGGTCTTCCTATGAGCCGGGATCTACATTTAAGGTTTTGGTAATGGCAGCTGCGATAAATGAAGGAGTACTCACACCCGATACTACCTATAACGAGGATGGACCGGTAAACATAGGAGGATATACCATAAGGACGTGGAATAACCAGTATAATGGTCCTTACACCTCTATGACAGATGTCCTGGTTCACTCCTCAAATGTAGGTATGGTTTTTGCTCAAAGTAAATTGGGGGGTGAAAAACTTCTTTCCTATATAAAAAATCTTGGATTTGGAGAAAATACGGATATCGATCTTCAGGATGAGTCATCTCCGGCAATTCGCTCCGGTCGGGAGTGGCGTCAGATTGATTTTGCTACTGCTTCATTTGGACAGGGAATTGCCGTAACTCCTCTTCAGATGGTTCGGGCGGTTGCTTCGATTGCCAACGGAGGAAAACTGGTCAAACCCTATCTTGTTAAAAAGATAAAACTCTCAAACGGAAGAGAAATTGAAATGAAGCCCACCGTTATAAGAACTGTTTTTAAAAAGGAGACAGCAACAAAAATTGCTCAGATAATGGTGCATGCAGTTGATGATGGAGAGGCACATAGGCTTAAGCCAGCCGGGTTTAATATTGCCGGAAAGACGGGTACGGCTCAGATACCCATCGCGGGACATTATGATCCGACTAAAACAATTGCCTCTTTTGTGGGGTTTGCACCGGTTGACAATCCGAAGTTTATAATGCTTGTCACCATTAACGAGCCCTCTACGTCCCAGTGGGGGTCCGAAACTGCAGCTCCCACTTTTTTTAACATCGCCAAAGAGCTCTTTTCTTACTATGGGATATCACCCAGCTCGGGAGGCTGAGTTTTCCTCAAAATAGCCTAATTTTGCATTTTCAGGTACAATACTAAGATAAATGGAATCATATCTAGTAAGAAAAATTAAAAACGCCGGACATTTTATACGGGCGGTTGCGGCAGTTGTTTTGTATGGGTTTCCTGCTAAACGGATAAAAATTATCGGAATTACCGGGACATCCGGGAAGACAACAACTGCTCACCTTGTGTATGAAATATTTAAATCTGCCGGAAAAAAAGTTGCACTCATTTCTACCATTTCAGCCGTTATTAACGGTGAAACGATTGATACCGGTTTGCATGTAACTACCCCCTCCTCTTACCATCTGCAAAAACTTCTGAAAAAAGCGCTCAAATTTCAAACGGAGTATGTAGTTTTAGAAGTTACCTCTCATGCTTTGGATCAGTACCGCACTTTGGGGATCCCAATTGACGCAGGAGTTATTACCAATATTACTCATGAGCATTTGGATTATCACCGTACTTTTGGAAAATACAGGGAGGCAAAAGAAAAGATTTTGAAAAATAACCGGGTGAGTATACTAAATTATGATGATCGCAACTTTCAGTATCTTAAGAGTAAAGTAAAAGGTAAGTTAGTAACATTCGGAAAAAGCAAAAATGCGTCAGTAAATCCGTCAACATTAAAAATAAAGCTTAACTTTCCAGGGGAGTTTAATGAAGAAAATGCACTGGCGGGAGCAGCCGTATCTTTAGTGTACGGCATAGATGTAAAAACAATAGAAAAAGCAATTAAAAATTTTATTACCCTCCCCGGACGGATGGAGGAAGTACCCAACCGGCGAGGATTTAAAATAGTTATTGATTTTGCTCATAAACCCGATGCGCTTAAAAAAGTTTTGCTTACCGCACGGGATATAACAAAGAGGAAAGTTATTGTAGTTTTTGGGTGTGCCGGTCTTCGGGATACGGAAAAAAGATCCATGATGGGAGAGATTGCTGCAACTTATTCCGATTTTGCTGTCTTTACGGCAGAGGATCCGAGGACTGAGGATGTTAAGGAAATTATCCGTCAGATTGCAAACGGTGCCGCATGCAAAGGTATGGTGGAGTTGCGCAAAAGTGCAAAAATAAGAAGGCGTGCGAAAAAAATAAATTATTTTTTCAGAATTCCCGACAGGAGCGAAGCGATTGATTTTACCATTAATACTCTGGCAAAACCGGATGATATTGTGTTTTTCTGCGGAAAGGGACATGAAAAGTCCATGTGCTTTGGTACTAAAGAATACGGCTGGGATGAAAGAAAAACGGTTCAAAAAGCGCTGGGAAAAAGAATATGATCCAATCTGAGCTTATTAAGAAATTTCCTGAGTTTTTTCACGCATTTCTCTCAAAAGGAGAATCTCTTTCCTCATTAAATATTAAAGGAAGCGAATCAAATTTTATCCATCTTAGGCAAATTCATTCAGGAAATGTGGTTTTAGAGAACTCAAAAACGAATCCGTTAAACGGCACAGATGGAATTATCTTAAAAGGAAAAGGATGGAGCGGTGTTAAAACCGCAGACTGCATTCCGATATTTTTATATGATCCCAAACTGAAAATAGCAGGTGCTGTTCATGCGGGCTGGAAAGGCTTATCAAAAAAAATTGTAACGAGTACCATACAAATGATGAAAAAAATAGGATCTCACCCCCAAAATATTTATGCCGCAATCGGCCCTCATATACGGATATGCTGCTATGATGTTCCACAGGAGAGAGTTTCCATTTTTTGCCACTTGGGATTTCTTAAAAATGAGATTTCAGAAGAAAGAGGAGGAAAATGGTTTTTAAACCTGGAAAGTATTGCATTAAAACAAATGAAAGATGAAAGACTACTCAGGTCTAATATTGATTGTCTTTCCATATGTACCTATACCAACAAAAATCTTTGGTCTTACCGGCGGGAGGGATTACAGCCAAATATCCTTAATAATATTATCGGTTTTATATGATGAAAAAAAAATCAGCTTATTTTGTAGGCATTAAAGGTGTTGGTATGACGGCACTTTCCATTTATTTTAAAGAAAAGGGGTACACGGTGAAGGGTTCTGATACCGAGGCCGTTTTTCACACCGATAAGATCTTATCCCGATTTCATATTCCGGTTGTTAGGGGGTTTGACAAAAAGAATATTTCAAAAAATTATGATTTAGTTGTTGTTACAGGTGCTCATGGAGGAATAAAAAATAGTGAAGCGCAAGAAGCCAAAGAAAAAGGATTAAAGGTTGTTATGCACGGTCAGGCCTTAGGAGAAGAGATGAAAAAATATTGCGGCATTTCGATTTCCGGAACTCATGGAAAAACAACAACAAGCGCACTTGTTGCTTCAATTCTAACCCATGCGGGGTGTGATCCTTCCTATGTTGTTGGTACTTCAGATATTTTAGATCTTACCGCACCCGGACATTACGGGAGAGGAAAATATTTTATAGCAGAGGCGGATGAATACATAACATCTCCCGGCTTTGACTCAACTCCCCGTTTTCTATGGCAGCATCCGGAAATACTTGTTATAACCAATATTGAATATGATCATCCCGACGCATATTCAGATGTTTCCGAAATTGAAAATGCATTTTATAAACTGACGCAAAACCTCAAAGGTGAAAAAATTCTTATTGGCTGCTGCGATAATAACTCGGTTTTAAAAGTCCTTAAAAAATATAAGGGGAAAATACTTACCTATGGATTTTCAAAAAATGCCATGTACCAAGTGGGTAGTTTTAAATTTGAAAAAGGCAAAACAACTTTTGATATTACAAAATCAGGCGCAAAAGTAGCACAGGTATCAACATATTTGACGGGAAAGCATAATATCCTCAATTCATTAGCCGCAAGTCTCGTATGTCGTACTGTCGGACTTTCCTGGGATGAAATATCTGAGAATATTTTAAAGTTTAAAGGAAGCAGGAGACGCTTTGAATTTATAAGAGAAAAGGGTAAATTCAGATTCTATGATGATTACGCTCATCATCCGACTGAAATTGCGGCAACCGTCTCGGGGGCACGCATGTTTTTTCCGGATTTTTATATCACTGTCATTTTTCAACCTCATACTTACTCACGTACTAAATCACTTTTTAAGCAGTTTCTGACGTCTTTTGATTGGGCGGATAAAATACTTATCGCCCCCATTTATGCATCTGCCCGGGAAGAAAAAGATACATCTGTTTCTTCTGAAATGCTTGTTGCGGCGCTCGTAAAAAATGGTAAGAATGCCTATTTAGTAAACCGTCCGACAGATGCAGTGAAGGGAATTAAAAATAATGAGGTAAAAAAAGAACTTATTATTACCATGGGTGCCGGAGATATAAACACGTGGCAGGATGAAATATACAAAGGGGTGCAGGTAACATGAAAGATTTATATAGTCAGCTTGTACAATTAGTTGCTCCGAATACCGTTAAGCGAAGCGAACTTCTTTCTTCTTATACCACTTTAAGAATCGGGGGACCGGCTGAGTTTTTTTTAAGTGCTAAAAATCAAGGTGAGCTTACACAGGCAGTCAAATCCGCACAAAAAATCGGAATTCCGTGGACTATTTTAGGAGGAGGGACAAATGTACTGATAGGAGATGCAGGAATTGAGGGACTGGTTATCAGAAATGAAACCAAGGATATCCGTATGATCGGTATGACGGGAATTAAAAAAGCGCGGGATATTTTAGATTCTCAAAAAACGGTATATCTTGAAATCGACAGCGGAGTCGGAGTCAACCGTCTAGTGCGTTTTACCCTGGATCAGGGGCTTGGCGGTCTTGAAACATTTTTAGGACAACCGGGAAGTGTAGGCGGGGCTGTTTATATGAACGCACATAATATGAAATGGGGAACCTTTTTCGGAGACTTAATTAGATCTGCTAAAATACTAACCCTCAGAGGAGAAATAAAGTCAGTTGGAGCAGGCTATTTTAAATTCGACTATGACAGATCCATCATTCAAAAAAGCGGAGACGTACTTCTTTCCGTTATCATTACTCTTACCTCTTCTGAGAAAGAAAATCTTTGGGAAATAGGAAACCGAGTAACCGAGTACCGCAGGACCACTCAGCCGTGGGGAGTACTCTCGGCCGGATGCACATTTCAAAATATTAAAAAAAGCGATGCCATGCGTATTCCGACTCCCCAATATACGACATCAGCCGGATATCTTATTGATTCCCTGGGTCTTAAGGGAACGAAAATTGGAGGAGCTTCAGTCTCTTCTGACCATGCCAATTTTATTGTAGTTGAGCCCCAAACTAAATCCTCTGATATGGTACAATTGATACAGTTAATAACCCGCAAGGTCTACAGTAAGTATCATGTCCGGCTAAAGCCTGAGGTTGTGATAATTCCTTAACTATGATGGACAAATATGTAATCACCGGAGGAAATCCCCTTCACGGAGAAGTCTGTGTGAGCGGTGCTAAAAATGTGGCCATGAAAGTTATTTTGTGTGGCCTTTTAACTGAAAAAAATATTACCGTTTCAAATATTCCCCTTATTTCCTCAGTTTACGGAACCGCTCGGATCGTTGAAAAACTGGGGGTTAAGGTTTCCATAGAGAGATATACTCACCGGTTGACTCTAAAAGGAAACGGTATGAGAGATTTTATTGTTCCCTTTGAGATTGGAGGGGTATACCGCTCCGCCAGTATGGTGCTGGGACCTCTTCTTGCGCGGTTGGGACATGCGCGGGTACCCAATCCCGGGGGATGCCGCATCGGAAAACGTCCCATCGACCGGCATATTGACGGACTTAAGGCGATGGGGGCGGTAATTTCATATAGGGAGGGATATTTTGAAGCAGATGCACCCAGGGGGCTAAAAGGAACTACTTACACTTTTGTATCCAATACACATACCGGTACGGAAACTCTTATTTTAGCAGGAGTCCTTGCAAAGGGAAAAACTATTTTAAAAAATGCAGCAGAAGAGCCTGAAATTGATGATCTTATTTCTCTTTTAAATCAGATGGGTGCTCATATAAAACGGACCGCGAAAAAAACCATCCTGATTGAAGGAGTTTCGGAACTACAGGGCGCTGATTTTTCAATTATGCCGGATCGGAATGAGGTGGTCACATTCGCAATTGCTGCACTATCAACCGGAGGGGATGTGAGGATTGTCGGGGCTCAAAAAAAATATCTCACCACATTTTTAAACGCATTAACTGCAATCGGAGCTTCCTGGCAGGAAGTTGAAAAAGACAAAATCAGATTTTTTTCAAAATATCCGTATAAAGCAACTCATATTACAACCGGGGCATATCCCGCTTTTATGACAGATTGGCAGGCTCCATGGGCAATACTTGCCAATTATTGCGGGGGAGTTTCAACCATTCATGAAACTGTGTATGAAAATAGATTTTCTTATGTTGAGGAGCTTCGTAAAATGGGAGCGGATATTCACTTTTTTTCTCCCAAAATTTCAAACCCATCCCTGGTTTATAATTTTAACTGGTCTGATAAAAGAAAAGATTACCATCAGGCTATCGAAGTTAAAGGTATTGCTAAACTTCACAATGCTGTTTTGGAAGTTTCCGATCTTCGCGCCGGAGCAACTCTGGTTCTTGCCGCACTAACAGCTCAGGGAGAGAGTGTTATCTATGGGATCGATCATATCGACCGCGGATATGAAAATCTGGAGGGAAGACTTCAGAGTTTAGGAGCTAAAATTGTCAGAAAAAAGGAGTAAAATATGGTCATGAATACATTACCTACCGTTTTACTTTTAGCAGGAGGGGATTCTACTCGCCTGTGGCCGCTTTCGGATAAACATTCTCTTATTTTTTTGGGAAAGCCGCTTGCGTATTATGCACTTTCCCAGTTAGTACGGTTTGGATTTAAAAATATCATAGTAGTAGTATCAGAACGAAACAAGTCATTATTTGAATTGTTAAAATCTGAATTTCCCGGTGTTGTAATTACGCTGGTAATGCAGGAAGACCGGAGGGGCATGGCAGGGGCAGTACTTTCCGCAAAGAAATACATTGAAAGGAATCCGGTTTTAATTGTTGGACCGTCGGATGTTTTTGAAGACACGCTAGTTTCTGACTTTGTTAATTATTTGCCGAAAGTACAGGATGGAATGCTTACCGGAATACATCTGAATGACTATTTTCCGGGAGGGTATCTTAAAGTTCTAAATGATAAAGTCGTTTCGATTATTGAAAAACCTGAAAGAGAAAAAAGAGGAAGCAATATCGTGCGTCTTATCTTTGATTATTTTAAAGACACGTCTGATTTTTTGAAAATTTTGCAAAACACAGAATCTAAAAATGATGATATATATGAAAAAGCAATTGGGATTTTGATCGGGAAAAAAGCTAACATATCCTTTCTTTCCTACACAGGATTTTGGGGACATGTAAAATATCCATGGGATGTTTTAACTCTTTCCTCTTATTTTTTAAGTAAAATTACCAATCAAACTATTAAAGCTCGCGAAATTGCAAAGTCAGCAACGATTCGAGGTCCGGTAATTATTGAAAGTGGTTCACGAGTTTTAGATCACGCAGTTATTATTGGTCCTACGTATATAGGGAAAAATTGTATTGTCGGAAATAATACTCTAATTCGTGAATCAATTATTGGAGAGGGAAGTGTTGTTGGATTTGCAAGCGAAGTGGCAAGAAGTGTTGTCGGGAATAATTGTTATTTTCATAATAACTATGTCGGAGACAGTGTTATTTCAGATCATGTCAGTATGGGAGCTATGGCAACAACAGCTAATTTTAGACTGGACCAAAAGTCAGTTTCTTCTGCTGTCAATAAACAAAAATTGGACACCGGCAAAGTAAAGTTGGGATCTATTATAGGGCAGATGAGCAAAGTCGGAGTACATGCCGCTCTTATGCCGGGGATAAAAATAGGAAAAAATTCGTTTATTTCCTCAGGCGCAATTGTGGAGTCCGATGTGCCGGATAACAGCTTTTATAAATCGGAAATAAACTTTAAGTTAGTTACTAATAAACATTCTAAAAAATAAAAAATGTGCGGAATATTCGGATACATAGGCAAAAAAGAAAACGCTCCTGACATGGTTTTAGAAGGGTTAAAAACACTTGAATATAGAGGATATGATTCCTGGGGAATTGCATGGATCAAAGAAAATAAAATAGAGGTTGTAAAAAATACAGGAAAAATAGCAGATGCGAAAGGAATTCAGTTACCTCCTGCAAATAGTGCCTTCGGACACACCAGGTGGGCAACCCATGGAGGAGTAACACTCGCTAATGCTCATCCTCATCTTTCTCGCGATTGCACTCTTGCCTTAATCCATAACGGAATCATAGAAAATTATTCTGAAATTAAGAAAGAACTCATAGAAAAAGGGCATACATTTTTATCAGAGACAGACTCTGAAGTTGCTCTCCATTTGACGGAGGAATACTATAAAAACTCCGATTCATTATTGGAAGCTTTACATAAATCATTTTCCCGTTTTGAAGGACTCAATGCCATTATAGTGATGGATGCAAAGACAAAGAAATTTGCAGCGGTTAAAAACGGTTCTCCTCTTGTGGTTGGTAAAGGAAAGGACGGAAACTATTTAGCCTCTGATGCTCATGCAGTCCTTCCCTATACCCAGGATGTATATTTTATGGAAGATGAAGACTATATTTTGGTTGATGATAAATCCGTTAGTGTCTATGATGGTTCTTTGAGTAAAAAAAGTATTCAATATACACAACTTGACTGGAAACCGGATCTTGTATCTAAAGGAATGTATCCTCATTTCATGATAAAGGAAATTCATGACCAGGTTGATGTTTTAGAGAGGATTATCCAAAAAAAGGACAGCGAGATTCATGTACTCTCTGAAGAGATTAAAAAATCTTTCGGAACTTATTTTGTAGGATGCGGGACGGCCGCATACGCAGCACTTGCAGGAACCTATTTATTTTCCAAAATTGCTAAATACCATGTAAATTTTACAGTAGGAAGCGAATTTGGATTTCTCGCAGACTTTTTGACGGATAAAAGCTTAGTGGTTGCTCTTTCTCAATCCGGGGAAACTGTCGACGTAATTGAATCCGTCAAAAAGGCAAAAGAAAAGAAAGCAAGAATTGCATCCTTGGTAAATGTATTGGGATCTACTCTTAACCGGGAGTCTGATGTCTCTATTCTTTTATCGGCAGGGATTGAAAAGGCCGTTGTATCAACTAAAGCATTTACGGCAAAACTGGCACACCTTATCCTTATTGCCTATGATCTTTCAGGAAATATTGAAGTTGGAAGAAAATATCTTCGTCTTGCTCGGGATTCAACAAAGGAAATTTTAACTACTAAGAACCTTAAAATTATAAGCCGATTGGCAAAAACACTTTCAGCAAAAGAACATATTTACGTTATCGGCCGGGGACTTTCCTATCCGATTGCACTGGAAACTGCTCTTAAGATAAAAGAAGCGTCTTATATCCATGCGGAAGGATTTGCCGCGGGAGAACTTAAACACGGAGTAATTGCTCTTATTGAAAAAGACACTCCTTGTATCTCTTTTGTACCGCTGGATGAAACACACGGATCTAATTTGGCCGGGGCTATGGAGTTAAAAGCACGGGGAGGAAAAATTATCGGAATATCACCTCAGAAACATGATATTTTTGATATCCATCTTCCCTATACAGATGCGTCAGTTGCATCTGTTATACCCTCAGTTATTATCGGTCAGCTTCTGGGATATTATTTGGCTCTTGAAAAAAATGTTGATCCTGATATGCCCCGAAACCTTGCAAAGTCTGTAACTGTTAAATAATTATGGATAAACTTCCAAGTGTTATTATTCTTCCGGGCTGGAGAGTTAGTTCCAACAGATACACTGATCTTAAAGAACGTTTTAACTATGCAGGTTACCTGGCATATGTTTTTGGTTTTGCTGGATTTGAACCGGATAAACCGTTAGATAGACCGATGAGCTTGGCTGATTACGCTCTTGATGTAGAAAATTTTATCCGGGAGAAAAAAATCAAAAAAGCAGTTCTTATCGGGCATTCATTCGGAGGGAGAGTGGGAATTCTTCTTGCCGGGAATGATCTGGATTGGCTGTCTGTCTTAGTTCTAACCGGAACTCCCGGATTTGTCCCGGTCAATTCTTTTAAACGGAACCTGTTCTTAATATTAAGTAAAATCGGAAAACTAATTTTCTCTTTTCCTATCTTAAACATCTTTTCATCCATTTCTAAAAAAATACTATACCGATTAAGCGGATCCGTAGATTATCTAAAAGTTGACGGGAATCTTAAAAAAACGTTTCAATCCGTTATACGGGAGGATTTAGAGCCTTTTATGAAAAAAATTAAAGTCCCTACACTTTTGATTTGGGGAGAAGACGACTCTATGGTTTCAGTCTCTATTGCTAGAAAAATGAAAAAAACAATTATTAATTCTCATATTGAAGTTATTTCAAACGGAACTCACGGAATTCCTTTTAATAATGCTGAGGAATTTTACAAATTAGTAGAAAAATTTATTTAACATATGGATTTTTTCCTTACCTTGGTGTCTATTTCTGTCCCTATTTTTTATGCACTTATCATCATCGATCTTATTCGCTTAATTCTTTTTAACGTTTATATATGGCAGAGGAAAGAATACAGATGGGACAGGATTGTATCTTTCATTCATACTGAAGAAGGAAAAAGATTTTTAGCAAATCCTTTCGTTATTCTTAAATGGATAGTATTTATTTTATTTTTCTTTTCTCCTTTATATCTACCTTCTTTAACCATATTATTTTTCTTGTTGACACAATTCATAATAGTTGTCAATTTATTTTTTGGATTTAAAAATTTTAAAAGACCTAAATTTACTTTTCGAAGCTTAACCTTAATTTTTGGATTACTAATTATTTTCGTTGGATTGTCATTATCTTTTTTCTTTTTTTTCTCTTTCCTATTTTTATTAGACCATCTTTTATTTATTCTTTCTGGTTTCCTTGTATTAATTACATCCATTCCAAGTCTCCTCTATGTAAAGTACACCGTATATAAAGCTCATAAAAAAATTAAAAATTTTCCAAACTTAGTTGTTATTGGAATTACAGGAAGCTTTGGAAAGACAACTACAAAGGAATTTTTAGCAACTATCGTGTCTCAAAAATACCGTGTTCTTAAGACAGAAGGCACAAACAACACGGAAATCGGAATTGCCAACACGATTTTAAGAAAACTTACACCCGACATTCAAATTTTTATCGCCGAGATGGGAGCGTATAAAAGAGGAGAGATAAAAACTCTCTGTAATTTGATTCATCCTCAAATCGGAGTATTAACCGGAATTAACGAAGAGCATATTGAGCTCTTTGGCTCCATTGAAAATACCATGAGAGCTAAGTATGAATTGCTCATATGCCTTAAACAAAATGGAATGGCTTTTCTAAACAGTAGCAGCAAGCCTTTAACTGAGATTGGCAAGTGGGTCAGTAGGGACAGGAAAGATATTAAAAAGTATTGGTACGGAGGGTATTCTCTTCAGAATAAAGAAAATAGTGTTGATATAAAAGATATTAAATCAGGATTAGAATCTTTATCTTTTGAAATGTGTTGGAAAGGGAAATGTGTTCCCTGTGTGACAACATTTGGCGGAGAGCAGTTTATTCAAAATATCTCAGGATCCGCCTCCGTTGCAGCAGAATTAGGATTAAGTCTAACTGATATTGCACAGGGTATTTCAAATTTATCGCTCCCTGATAATCGGATGAAGCTTAAAAAGTTTGGTAAAGTACATATAGTTGATGATACTTATAATTCAAATCCGGATGGAGTATTAACCGGCTTAAAATACTTATCTCAATTTCACGGGAAAAAATGGTTTGTTTTTAGTCCCCTTATTGAATTAAATAAAGAGGGAAAATTTATTCATAAAGAAATCAGCAAAGAGGCAGAAAAAACATGTGACCGTATTTTTCTGACAAACTCAAATTATTCGGAAGAATTCTTAAGGATTAAAAAAGATAAAATATATATATTAAGAAATGAAAAACAATTGGATTTCTATCCGTTTGATGACACAGAGGATATTATGATTTATTTCAGCGGCCGGGAAGCCAAAAGACAGATGGAATTATTATTGAAAAAAATTAAATGAATAACCCAATTGCAATATCATTATCTCCCAATACGGATAAAAAGGACGTACAGGAAGCAGTTAGAGTAATGTTTTCACCGTGGTCCTGGAAAGACGGCTCAGCAATCGGCAAAGTCGAGTCGTGGTTTAAACATGAGTATGCAGCAGGTGCTTCGGTATCTTTTAACTCTGGAAGATCAGCTTTATATGCACTTTTAAAATCATTCGAAATTAAAGAGGGCGATGAAGTAATTCTTCAGGCATTCACCTGTGTTGCAGTTTGCGATGCTATTCTTTGGTGCGGGGTAAAGCCGGTATTTGTTGATATTGATCGCACACTTAATGTAGACCCAACAGACCTTGAAAAAAAAATTACATCTGAAACCCGTGCAATCATAGTCCAACATACATTCGGAATTCCTGCACAAATTAAAGAAATTTCAGTTATTGCTAAAAAACATAATCTAATTCTTATTGAAGACTGCGCCCACTGTCTGGGAGCTGCGGTTGAAAATAGAAAATTGGGTACTTTCGGAGACGCAGCCTTCTTCAGTTTCGGCAGAGATAAAATTGTTTCATCTGTTTTTGGAGGACTTGCAATTATTAAGCCAAATTTTAAAACGGAGATAAAAAATTTAAAGAAGATGCATGAAGACTTATCTTTTCCTTCCTACGGTTGGATTTTTCAACAGATAGTTCATCCCATTTTTTTTTCAATCATATTGCCGTTGTATCCTTTCATTATTGGAAAAGTTATTTTATTTATCTTGCTGAAACTGCATTTGCTGTCAAAGCCTGTTTATAAAGAAGAATATACAGGAGGAAGACCAAGCGTTTTCCCCTTAAAATATCCCAATGCTTTAGCGGCTCTTCTTCTGTATCAGCTGAGTAAATTAAAACAGATCAATGATAAAAGAGTGGAAATAGCGAATAGGTATTACCAGTCTTTAAAAGACATTACAAAAATAAATCAGTTAAAACCTGTTTTTGGAGCAGTTTATCTAAGGTATCCCGTTATCACGGATAAAGCTTCAAATGTCATCCTCAGTGCAAAGAAAAAGAAAATAGTACTTGGAAATTGGTATCATCATGTTGTAGATCCGGCGGGTGTTGACTATACGAGTATCGGATATAAATTGGGAAGCTGTCCTAGGGCTGAGTCAGTTTCAAGACACATAGTAAATTTACCTACCTATTTTCGGCTGACCCCAAATGATATAGAGAGAGTAATCAGTCTCTTAAAGAAAGAAATATGATTAAAGAAGTACGTTCAGAAAATGACTGGGAAGCATATATACGGGAGCACTCGCCTGTTGCCCTTTTTCAATCCTGGAGTTGGGGGGAGATCGTCGAAAAAGCATGGAGACTGGGAAATTTTTCCGAAGATAAATTAACCTCTGTTGCACAGGTCGCAAAAATTGATGCCAGGCGCGGAAGATTTCTTCATATCCGTCACGGACCCATACTCTCATCCTGGGATAGGGAATCGTTATCCATTTGGGTTGATTATTTTATTTCACTAGCCAAAAAAGAACGTGCAAATTTTATAAGAATGAGTCCCCTTATTCCAAACACCGAATATAACGAGCGTCTGTTTAAGGATTTCCATTTCAGACCCTCACCCATTCATGCCATGGACGGGGAATATTGCTGGGTTTTGAATGTGGATAAATCCGAGGAAGAACTGCTTTCCGGCATGCGCAAAACCACCCGGTATCTTATCCGTCAGGCGGAAAAAATAGGAGTTAAAATCGAAAAAAGCAAAAATCCCAAAGATTTAGAAGATTTTATGACTCTGTATGAGATGACCGCAAGCAGACATGGATTTACTAAGCATACCGGGATTGTCGATGAGTTTATGGAATTTCTAAAAAAAGATCAGATTCTGTTATTTAAGGGGTATTTTGATAAAAAATTATTGTCTGCTGCTCTTATACTTTTCTATAATAATCAGGCTGTTTATCATCATAGCGCCAGTGTGGACCAGAAAATTCCCGTCAATTACTTACTTCAGTGGGAAGCCATAAAAGAAGCAAGAAAAAGAAATAAAAAAATATATAATTTTTGGGGAATTGCTCCTACGGACCGAAAAACTCATCCCTGGTATGGGCTGTCTTTGTTTAAGAAAGGATTCGGAGGACACTCTCTGGAATATATGCATGCTCACGATCTTCCAGTAAATCGTAAGTATCTTATTACCCTTGCAGTTGAGTCATTTCGCAAAATCAAAAAAAGGTATTAAACCCGGGAAAAGAGGTATAATAGACGTATGCATTTTCTCAAAAAACACCACTTATCTTTTAAAAACGCCTTTGCCGGATTGTTTTGGGCATTAAAAACACAGCAGAATTTTAGGATACATGTGCTCCTTGCCTGTGTCGCCTTAGTTCTAAGTATTATTTTAAAAATCTCAAGAGGGGAGTTTGCCGTTGTTATAATGACAATTGCATTTGGACTGGGGACGGAGATGGTAAATACCTCAATTGAAGAAATGACGGATTTAATTACTATTGAGTGGAGGAAAGAGGCAAAAATTGCTAAAGATGTCGCGGCAGGTATGATGCTTACAACTGCATTTGGAGCAATCGGGGTTTCTCTTATTATTTTTCTTCCCAGACTATTAGTACTTTTTGGGTTCTAGAATTTAAATTTATGGCATTTATAATAGGTTTTTTATTACTTTCTTTTATCGTACATTTTATTGCTCTTATCCCTTTTATTAACATCCTGTATCATGCCAAACTTCAGAGGCAAAATCAGAAAACAACAGACGCATTTGATGTGCCTACTCCGATTTTTGACTCATTTCACGGGAAGAAATCAGGAACCCCCTTAGGAGGCGGGATGCTTGTAATTGCAGTTACAACATTGCTTTTCTTTATTTCATTCCCGATTCTTTATTATTTTTGGATACCCATCCATTCCGTATATAACAATGTGGGAAGCGAGATAAAAGTACTCCTGTTTACGTTTGTTTCATTTGGAGCAATAGGGTTGTATGATGATGTGAGAAAAGTTTTTTTTGCCGGAAACCAGAAGTTTTACGGACTTCGTCTCCGGCATAAACTCATCTTACAGATTTTTCTCTCTCTTATAGCAGCGTATTATCTCTATTCTGAGCTTCATATCCATATTATCAATGTACCCTTTATAGGCGTTTGGGATGTCGGTATTCTATATATTTTATTTGCCTCTTTTGTTATTCTCTCGTTTGCCAATGCGTTTAATATATCAGATGGCCTAGATGGTCTTTCATGCGGAATCCTTATGATTGCCCTGACTGCTTTCTGGGTAATCTCCCATTCGATTTTAGATACCCCTCTTTCCGTTTTTATTTCAATATGGCTCGGAGGCGTTATTGCATTTCTTTATTTTAATATTTTCCCTGCCCGTATTTTTTTGGGAGATGTAGGAGCACTCTCTTTCGGGGCAACATTTGCGGTTATCGGACTTCTTTTGGGAAAACCCTTTTCTCTTTTGGTTGTCGGAGGATTGTATGTTTTAGAAATTCTTACTTCTCTTCTTCAGCTGTTAAGTAAAAAATATCGGGGTAAAAAATTATTTGAAGTTGCTCCCTTTCATCTCTTATGGCAAAAAAAGGGCTGGAATGAATCGACTATTGTTTTTCGTGCCTGGATTTTTTCAGTTCTTTTAGCAACACTGGGTTTGTGGTTTGCTTTTATGAAATAATAAATTCTCCTTATGAGAAACGCCCATTCTCTGAAAAAATCAACAGCAACAGGAAAAATGGACTTTTGGCTTTTTGCAACGGTCATTCTTTTTTCACTTTTCGGACTCCTCATGATTTTTGATTCTTCAAATGTTTCCGCATTCCGCGATTTTGCCGATAAGTATCATTACGTAAAAGAGCAATCTGTATGGTTTTTCCTGGGAATTTTTTCCATGCTTGCAATTTCTCTGGTTTCATACAAAGTCTATTACCGATTGGCAATTCCTATTTTAGTCGGTGCGATCCTCACCCTTATTGCTGTTTTTATTCCAGGAATCGGAATAAAAACAATGGGAGCACACCGGTGGATCGGATTTGGTAGTTTTAGTTTCCAGCCTTCTGAACTTGCCAAACTTGCACTTATTATTTACTTATCGGCCTGGTTTTCTTTCAAAGAACGGGAAAGACTCAGAGCTTTTTTGCTTCTTTTGGGAGTTATCGTAGGGCTAGTTGTTTTACAGCCGGATTTAGGGACTGCAATTATATTGTGTCTCTTGTTTGTTATCTTATATTTTGTTTCCGGAGCACCGGTTCGTCAATTTGCTATGTTCCTGCCGATACTTATTGCAGTTTTGTCTCTTCTTGCGGTTATTTCTCCATACCGGGTCAACCGTATGATGACCTTTTTAAATCCTAACCAGGATCCGCTTGGCAAATCTTACCATCTGAGACAGATTTTAATTTCATTTGGATCCGGTGGTTTTTGGGGAATGGGATTGGGAGCTTCCCGACAAAAATATCAGTTTTTGCCAGAGGCAACCACAGATTCTATTTTTGCCATTATCGGAGAAGAACTGGGATTTATCGGAACAACGACGGTTGTAATTTTTTATCTATTTTTTTTGCACAGGATGTTTTTAATTGTGAGAAAAACACAGGATCGGTTCAGCTTTCTTCTTTCATGTGGAATATTAAGTTATTTTGGTTTGCAGATTTTTATCAACTTAGGTGCAATGGTTGCTCTTTTGCCTTTAACTGGAGTTCCTCTTCCCTTTGTGTCATACGGGGGATCTCATCTACTTATCTCCATGAGTGCCGCTGGTATAATGCTAAACATAAGCCGGCACAATAAATAAAATGATACAAAAGAAAATTCTTATTGCGGGGGGACATCTCAGCCCTGCAATTGCCGTAATTGAAGAACTGCACAAAAATAACGAGACGTGCAAAATCTCTTATGTCGGGAGGATACATCCTCTAGAAGGCGATTCTTCTCTTTCTTTGGAATACAAAACCATTAAAGAATTAAATATTCCTTTTTATTCCATAATAACCGGAAGATTTGAAAGGCATTTTGGTCTTTCTTTTTTTACTTCTCTTTTAAAAATACCCATCGGACTGATACAGGCATTTTATTATTTTTTTAAAGTACATCCGGACGGTGTGATCACATTTGGGGGATACGTGTCTTTTCCGATTGGAATTGTGAGCTACCTGTTAAATATTCCATTTATTATTCATGAACAGACGGAAAGTCTTGGACTGTCAAATAGGATACTCTCACGTATCGCAGATATGACATTTTTGACATTTGATGATACAAAATATGTTCCTGGGAGAATTAAGACAGAAGTAATCGGGATGCTAAAAAGGACATATGATGAAAGAAAAGCAAACAAAGAAATTATTCAGTTCGGAGATGTATCTCTTCCTCTTATTTTTATATGCGGGGGAAGCCTTGGGTCCCGTTCAATAAATAATCTTATTTATAAGTCACTCTCAAAACTGCTGGTAAAATACCGGGTGATTCATCAGTGCGGAGAGGCGGGAGAGAGGAAAGATTACAGTGTCCTTAAAGAGGAACAAAAAAAATTACCTGGAAAAATTGCGGATAATTATCATGTTTTTCCAAGTTGCGACTACCATACTTTTTATTTTATTCTCAAATCTTCAGATCTGGTTATCGGAAGATCCGGTGCCAATACCGTGTCCGACCTATCAACACTTCGGAAAAAATCAATTTTTATTCCTCTTCCGTGGTCGGGGGATAATGAACAGTTATTAAACGCAAAAAGATTTATTAAAAAATATTCCGGATATATTCTTGAACAAAAAGATGCAGAATCCGCAAAACTTATAACTGCTATCGAAGATGTGTTGAAATTGCCCGAGATTAAGTCCGTTAAAGAAGAAAAATCGGAGGAGAAAGTAAATTCCGCCGCTTCCCGAATTGTGCGAGTGGTAAATTCATTGTGAAGAGGAATTCTACATGCATTATCATATTCAAAAATTTAAAAAAGCTCCCTTTGTTATTTTCGGTATTTTGGGGATTTGTTTTTTAACTTTTTTCATTTCATTTTTCCTTTTTTTCAAAGTTAAAAAAATAATTATAATAAGCCAAGAAAGTACACTCTTCGGATTAAACGAAATAGGAGAGAAAAATATTTTCTTTTTGGATTTTGCTAAGCTGACGGCCTATTTATTAGACCAAAACCCCACTATAAAAAGTGTTCATTTAGAAAAAAAATATCCTGATACCGTAATTATAAAAACGGAAGAAAGAATTACTTATGCCCAAATATTTGTTGGCGATAAAAAAATAAACATAGACTATGACGGATTTATAGTTGCCTATCATAAAGAAAACTTAAACGAATACCTTCGGCCTATTTATATGGATAGAAATCCGCCAGTTGCAGGAAATTCAGCGGATGTGCTGGTATTAAAAGCTATCCGCTATTTTGACGAATTTGAAAAAATAGACCAAAATTTAGAAAAAGTAACTGTAGAAGATAGCAGTAATTCATATATACTCCTTACAGAATCTCAGATTACTCTGTTCATTCCATTTTCGGAAGATCCAAAGATTATTTCGTCCTCTTTACAACTTATTCTCACAAGGTTTAGAATAGAGGGTAAACGCGTAACTAAAGTTAACTTTCTCTTTGACAAGCCAATAATTACCCTTGCCAATGAGTAATATATTTCCTCAATAATATGGCATCAACAAACAAGAGAATCGTAGCAGGAATAGATATTGGAACATCCAAAATCACTACAATTATAGCCAGTCTTCCGGATGAAGGTCCTGTCCGGGTAAGCGGAGTAGCAACAAGCACAGCAAGGGGTGTTCGGAAAGGGCAGATTGTGGATATCGAAGAGGCAACAACATCAATTACCGAAAGCTTAGAGGCAGCGGAGAGAATGGCGGGGTATTCCATTTCGTCGGCCTATCTTTCAGTAGGGGGAGCGCATGTCTCTTCTCAAAATTCTCACGGAGTGGTTGCCGTTGCAGAACCGAACAAAGAAATTACTCCGGAAGACGTTCGCCGTGCCGTTGAGGCGGCCCGTGCCATTTCACTTCCCGCAACAAAAGAAATTCTTCATGTAATACCCCGCGAATTTATTGTGGATTCTCAGGAAGGAATTAAAGATCCGGTAGGAATGACGGGAGTTCGTCTTGAAGTAAATACCCATCTTATTACAGTAAACAGTACGGTTCTTCGAAATCTGGAAAAATGCGCATCGCTGGTTGGAATCGATGTGAACGGATTTGTTTTTGGAGGTTTAGCAGCATCAACTTCAGTTCTGACGGAAACTGAAAAGGAGTTAGGAGTTGTAGTTATTGATATAGGTGCAGGAACGGTTGATCTGTGTATTTTTGTTGACGGAGCATTATCATACTCCTCAGTACTTCCCTTTGGAGCCAGAAATATTACAAATGATTTAGCCATAGGGCTTAAAATCTCTTTGGAAAGCGCTGAAAAAATAAAAATGCTTTTGAACAAAAAATCAGGAGAGTTATTAAGTGAGGAAAAACCGGTTTTGCATGTCAAAAAAGAGAAAGGAAAAGACCCCGATGACCAGATAGATATCTCTTCTTTGACACTTCCTGAGGGTGTCAACCGGATTTCCAAACGAACTTTAATTGACGGCATAATACGTCCCCGGCTGACAGAGATGTTTACCATGATCGGAATTGAGATTAAAAAAAGCGGTCTTTTAGGTATGACTCCTTCAGGAATAGTAGTTACTGGAGGCGGAGCCGAGACAATTGGGCTTGTGGATGCAGCACGTCGTAACCTTGCCATGCAGGTGCGTATTGGGAACCCCGGATTTATTACCGGGCTTATTGATGAGATCACAACCCCTTCTTATGCTTCTGTTGTCGGGCTTGTCTTATATGCTCAAAGAGTAGGAGCCGGAAACAAAGAAAAATTTGCCGGAGGCCAATTGGGGAAACTCGCTCATCTTCCTGTTGGGGGAATTGCCGGTAAGGTTGTAGATTTATTTAAATCATTTCTGCCCTGAAAATATTTTTAAATTTACGAAGTAAATTTGATGATTTGCTATGCAATTCAAAAATATTTTTAGGGTAAACCCTTATTGATCCTAGTTTTTCCTGCCTGGAAAGGTCTTGGTATGCTGATAAAACCTGATATTGCCAGATTTGCCAAAATAAAAGTAATTGGAATTGGAGGAGGAGGAAGTAATGCGATCAATTCTATGATTGCCAGCTCCTCAGTCTCAGGGGTTGATTTCATTGCTGTAAACACGGATGCTCAGGCCCTCCTCACGTGCGGAGCACCGGTTAAAATTCAGATCGGGGAGGAAGTAACTAGAGGCCTCGGAGCCGGAGGAAATCCTGAGATTGGAAAACTTGCAGCTGAAGAATCCCGGGAAAAAATAAAAGAGACATTAAACGGGGCTGATATGGTATTTCTGACATGCGGTGAAGGAGGAGGAACCGGAACCGGAGCAACTCCACTTATTGCCGAGGTTGCCAAAGAGATTGGAGCACTTACCGTTGCTGTTGTGACGCGTCCTTTTTCTTTTGAAGGAAACAGAAGGATGCTGGCAGCCGATGAAGGAATTTTAAATCTAAAAGAAAAAGTAGATACCCTTATTGTTATTCCCAACCAAAGAATATTAGATGTTGTTGATAAAAAAATGACTCTGGTTGAGGCATTTCGCATGGTCGACTCAGTTTTAGGACAAGGAGTTACCGGCATTTCTGATCTTATAACTCTTCCCGGTCTTATTAACGTCGATTTTGCGGACGTAAGAACGATCATGAGTAACGCAGGTTCAGCCCTCATGGGAATCGGTACCGGAGTTGGAGAGAATCGGGCATCAGCAGCATCCCGTATGGCTATCTCATCTCCACTTCTTGAAGTCTCTGTTGATGGGGCCAAGGGAGTACTCTTTAATATTACAGGCGGTAATGATTTGACAATGAATGAGGTGGATGAAGCAGCAAAGCTTATTGCTGCAGCAGTTGATCCGGATGCAAATATCATATTCGGAGCAACCATTGATGACCAAATGGTTGACCAGGTGAAAATTACGGTTATTGCAACCGGATTTGATGAATCAAAACGTCGCATTAAAGAGCTTACTACTCAAGTTGAGACGATGGGGAGATCAAGTGACTCAGGTATGCAGCCCTCATCCACTCCACCTGTCAAAGATCCCAATGATGACACTGACCAGTGGGATATTCCGACTTTTTTGAGGCAAAATAAGCATTAGTTTTTACTTTAGCCTTTTACCTTGATAGATGACAATTCTCCACCTTGCAATTCCCCACCTGGAGGGTGGAATTGAGTCCACACCTACACCTCTAGAGCTAAATGTTTTATTTTTTCAAGCTCTTTTCCATAAGCAATACGATCGGTTACAAAATTGGCATATGAATAAATAGACTTAAATTGTTTTAGGATGATATCCGGTTCACACACATAGCTTTTTCCACTCAGATATTCTTTATATGATGACCAAGAGTATCTTCCTAAGTCATTTTGAGAAATAACAGCAGAGGTTACCGGATTGATATGAATATAACGAGAAAGATGAACTAGTTGTTCATCAGACTCTACTATTACAGCCTTAAAAATCCCTTGGAATAATGGGCCTATGCGATTATGTCTGAGATTAAAATACTTCGAGTAACTATTTGACACTTTAGAGATAAATTTGGAAATTTGTCCATCCTTTTCCTGTTTGAGGATAAAGTGAAAATGGTTAGGCATAAGACAATAACAAATAATAGTGATTCCCCAGTCACGACTATCCAGGTTTTTAAGCGCTTCATATTGCTTTCGTTCAGAAAGATCTAAAAAATGCGAAAATCTCACTCCAATTGAATGAAATCGGTAATACATGCATGTTTTGATAAATCTAGAATACTCGTTCTTGGAAGTAAAAATACTTCTTCTCTCAACTCCTCGATTGAACACGTGATAATAATATCCATTTACAAACTTTACGGATCGGATAGTTGCCATTTTATTTATTATAAAAAGAATCGATTGTAAAAGTAAAGATTAGGTGTGGACTCACTGCCACCTGGAGGGTGTGGAAATGGGTGTAGAATTCACGGACGAAGCACATTATTAAAATTCCACGACCGTAAGGGTCGTTGGAGCCTCAATTTTTCAAAGTTTTAAGAATTATTATCTTTCATGGAATAAGCGATAAAAGAATAGTATAATAAGCCTCATGTATGTTTAAGCCGGTATCCTCACAAGTCAATTTTCCTGAGCTTGAGAATAAGATACTTAATCACTGGTACAAAGATGGTGTGATTGCCAAGTATCTTGCGAAAAATTCCAAAGCCAAAAAAGGGTTTTCCTTTCTGGACGGTCCGATTACTGCGAATAACCCGATGGGAGTTCATCACGGATGGGGAAGGACGTATAAAGATCTCTGGCAGAGATACCATACGATGAAAGGTGACCAGCAAAGGTATCAAAACGGATTTGACTGCCAGGGGTTATGGGTTGAAGTAGAAGTTGAGAAAGAGCTGGGGCTTCGGAATAAAAAAGATATTGAAAACCTGATTCCCGGGGATAAAAGTGCAAGCATCGCCAAATTTGTTCAGCTTTGTAAAGAGCGGGTGCTGAAATTTTCAAAAATTCAGACAGAACAAAGTAAACGGTTGGGATACTTCATGGATTGGGACCATTCCTACTATACGATGAGTGATGAAAATAACTACATGATCTGGCATTTTTTGAAAGTTTGCCATGAGAAGGGATGGATATATAAAGGAAAAGACAGCGTTCCTTGGTGCCCCCGGTGTGAGACAGCTATTTCCCAGCATGAGATGCTCACGGAAGACTATAAAGAAGTTGTTCACGAATCAGTATATTTAAAACTTCCCCTAGTTGGAAAAGAAAAGGAATATATTTTAGTTTGGACTACAACTCCCTGGACGATTCCTGCCAATATAGCTGTTGCCGTTGATGCAAATGTTGATTATGCCCAGGTGAAGCTTGAAAACGGGGATTTGGTTTGGCTGGGTAAGGAAAGCACACAGCGCGTTTTGGGTAAAAACATTACCATGGAAAAGACTGTCAAAGGAAAAGAACTGGCAGGTCTAAAGTATAAAGGTCCCTATGATAATCTTCCTGCAGTTGAAAAAATATCTCAGGATCCTAAATTTCATACCATTATTCCCACAGATCCTCTTATCATGCCTATTTCTCCTCTTGAGGGAACTGAAATGGTTCATACTGCCGTTTCAGCCGGTACTGAGGATTTTCACCTGGGTAAAAAACTGAAACTTCCCATGATTCCGGTTATCGATGATACAGCAACTTATATAGAAGGACTGGGTGATCTGAAGGGAAAAAACGCCAAAAAGCATCCTGAAATAATTATCGATTTTCTAAAACAAAACAGCTGGGTACTAAAAACAGAACAGTATAAGCACCGCTATCCGGCTTGCTGGAGATGTAAAACTGAGCTTGTATGGAAAGTAGCTGAGGAGTGGTATATTGCAATGGATAAAAAAGAGAAAGAGCGAAAAGGGGAAAAGGAGAAAGAGAGTAAGACACTAAGAGAGAAGATGATTGAGAGTGCAAAGATGATTGAGTGGATGCCGGAGTTTGGCCTCGAGAGAGAGCTTGACTGGCTCTCCCATATGAGCGATTGGCTTATAAGCAAGCCAAATAGATATTGGGGACTGGCGCTTCCTATCTATGAATGTAAAGAGTGCGGATGGTTTGATGTAATTGGAGGAAAAGATGAGTTAAAAGAAAAAGCAGTATCGGGGTGGAATGAATTTGAAAGCCATACCCCTCATAAGCCATATATAGATCAGGTAACCATTTCCTGTCCAAATTGTAAAAAAGAAGTTAGCCGCATATTAGATGTGGGAAATGTGTGGCTGGATGCAGGAATTGTACCCTTTTCAACTTTTATAGATCCTAAAACTCATAAGCTTTCCTATATAACGGATAAGAAATATTGGAGAAGTTGGTTTCCCGTTGATTTTATTACAGAGTCTTTCCCCGGGCAGTTTAAGAATTGGTTTTATTCCATGATTGCCATGTCTACTGTTTTGGAAGGTAGAAATCCATTTAAACGTGTGTTGGGATACGCCTCTGTTTTAGGAGAAGACGGACGGCCCATGCATAAATCTTGGGGAAATTCAATCGAGTTTAATGAAGCGGCGGATAAAATTGGGGTCGATGTCATGAGATTTATGTACTGCAGTCAAAATCCGGAGCAGAATTTATTATTCGGATACAAAAAAGCAGATGAGGCCAGGAGGTCTTTTCATTTGTTACTTTGGAATATCTATAATTTTTTTATTACCTATGCGCTTATTGATAAGCGGAGTCAGGGAAGCTTACAAACCTCGAAAAATATATTAGATAAGTGGATTATTGCACGGCTTGAGGAAGTAATTAAAAGAGTTACATTTGCACTCGATCAGTATCATCCTTCTCTGGCAACTGAAAGTTTCTCTTCATTCGTCAATGATTTTTCCACATGGTATATACGAAGGAGCAGAGACAGAGTGGGACCAACCGCAAACGATGAAAAAGACAAAACGCAATTTTACGCAACCACTTTTTCAGTTTTGACAACCCTTTCAAAGATTTTAGCTCCTTTTGTGCCTTTTATTTCAGAGGAGATATTCACTAATTTAACCGGCAAAGAATCCGTACATTTGGAAGATTGGCCAATTACCGATGAGAAAAAAATAGATCAAAAATTAATTTCGGAAATGAACAAGGCCCGGGAGCTGACAACATACGGACATGCTAAAAGAAAACTTGGAGGTATAAAAGTGCGTATCCCTATCTTTAAGCTTTCTTTTGACGCACCCTCCGAATACGATGATATAAGGGATGATATTCGCTCGCTTGTCCTTGATGAATTAAATGCTAAAAATATCATCGTAAACGGCAGTCAGTGGTTTCCTAAAAAAGAAGTAAAAGTATCTGATGAGTCTTTAAAAGCCGAAGGAGAGGCGCGTGATATTGTAAGAACGGTTCAAGTAAAGAGAAAAGAGCTTGGGTGCAGTTTGGATGAAAAAGTCATTGTGACGCTTCCTAATATTCCGGCGGGATTTGAAAACTGGATTAAAACCCAGACTCTGGCAAAAGAATTAAAAATAGGACCCGCGATATCGGTTTCACGTTTGCAGGCATAAATGTGATGAATATCCGCTCCCTTATAGATCCATTTCTTCTTATTCCAATTATCGGACTGTCGACAATTTCTTTGTTTTTAATAGTGTCTACAACCCCGACTCTTTTTATTTCTCAGGTTATAAGCATCGTTTTAGGGATTATTGGTTTTTTAATCATCAGCTCTATTGACATTTCTCTCTGGCCCCGTTTTACGCGCTTTTTATATATTCTCTGCCTCGTTTTTCTCTTAAGCAGTTTTTTAGGATCCACCATCCGTGGTTCTCATCGGTGGATTGAGATATTCGGAACTCAGTTTCAGCCTTCGGAGTTTATAAAACCCTTTATGATTTTGATATTCTCAGCTCTTTTTTCACGATTTAAACCGACATCCGTTTCCGGCGTTTTGAGAAATCTTGCGGTTTTTCTACCCTTTTTTATTATCATTTTCCGCCAGCCGGATCTGGGGAATGCGATTGTTTTTCTTTTTTTCTTTCTAAGCCTTATAATTGCCGCCGGCCTTCCCTGGAAATGGTTTTTTGCAGTACTTCTTATCTTTATTGTACTGGCTCCTTCTTTTTGGTTGGTTATGCACAATTATCAGAGGCAGAGAATTATCACTTTTCTAAATCCGGAACATGATCCGCTTGGCTCGGGATATAATACCATTCAGGCGGTTATTTCAATTGGTAGCGGGGGCCTAACCGGATTAGGACTGGGGAAGGGTACCCAAAGCAGGCTTCTTTTTTTACCTGAATATCACACTGACTTTGTTTTTGCTTCTTTAGTTGAAGAATTAGGGTTTTTAGGAGGCTTTATGACACTCCTTTTTTATACCATGCTTCTTCTTCGAATTGTCTGGATTGGGTTTCACAGCCAAGTATCTTATGGCTGGTATTTTACTCTGGGACTTTTTTCTCAGCTTTTTATTCAAATTGTTATCAATATCGGAATGAATATGGGGCTTTTGCCTATTACCGGTATCACTCTTCCTCTTATTTCATACGGAGGAAGCTCAATAATCTCTACATTTATAGGACTTGGGTTTCTTATTTCCATAAAAAGGTATACCACACGTGACCTACTTGTGATATCCTAATTATTTGAGTATAATACTCCATATGACATACGCAATAATCCGCTCAGGAGGCAAACAGTATCAGGTAAAAGTAGGTGATAGGCTTATAGTAGATAGATTAAAAACCGAGGAAGGTAAGGAAGTTGTTTTTCCTGAAGTGCTTCTTGTGAAAAACGGAGATTCTGTCGAAATTGGTACGCCCACTCTTACAGCAAAAGTAAGCGGTAAAGTAACCAAGCATTTTAAAGGAGAAAAACTTCACATCTACAAATTTAAAGCAAAATCCCATTACAGAAGAAAAACAGGCTTTCGAGCCTACCAGACTGAAGTGCAAATTACTAGCATTTCTTAACAATAACTTTTAACTTTTGATTTTTAACTTTTAACTTTAAATTATGGCACATATTAAAACAGGAGGAGCAACAAAAGGAAATAGAGATTCGATAAGTAAACGCTTAGGAGTAAAGCTTTTTGGAGGAGAAAAAGTTATAAACGGCAATATCATCATTAGACAAAGAGGGACTCAAGTTCATGCAGGAGTTGGTACTAAACACGGAAAAGACTTT
>MFJL01000013.1 GCA_001779195.1 Candidatus Gottesmanbacteria bacterium RIFCSPHIGHO2_02_FULL_39_11 | reverse complement strand
TGAAAAAATAAAAGGAAGTATAGAAGAATTACTTCATAGGCTGGGAATTGGTAATGTCAAATGTATTCCCGCCTCTTCCAACCTAAATAAGGCCTTCATTAGGACAGACGATACAGAGATTGGATATATTGAAATAGTTTCAAACTCACTCTCTCAAACATTTGAACTGGAAACTTCCCCTGCTTTTGTAGAACTGGATTTTAGCGCAATTGAAAAATTAGAAAAGCCCTCTTCCTTTACACCGGTTTCTCCATATCCCTCTATAATTGAAGATATAGCATTGGTACTAAAGCCGGGAACCTATATAGGAGAATTAATAGATGAGATAAAACAGATAAGTCCACGGGTTGCCAGAATAGAGCTACTCGATTCTTATAAAGATACCCGTACGTTAAGGATTTATTACCATGACAGAAAAAAAACGCTTAATCAGAAAGAAACACAGCCGCTTAGAGATAAAATTCTTTCACTTGCAGAAAGTAACTATTCAGCAAAACTTAAAGTTTAATAGTAAAGCATCAAATCAGTACACGGTTAATCGTATTAAATACGGATGAATAAATTAATTCATAAAAAGTATAAAGCAAATAAAGATTTTATTTTTCAAGCTCTCTCAAATCAGATAACTATTTTTGACGGTGACAAATCCGTTCTGTATACCTTAAATGAAACGGCTTCTTATATTTTTCGAAAAATAAAAAAAGGGGATACACCTGAAGATGTTACCAACACTATCGTTAAAAGGTACGGAATCACCTATCAAAAGGCTGAAAAAGACATACGTATTCTTGTATCAGATTTAATTTCTAAAAAAATAATCGTGCATGAAAAATTGGGTACGTAAGTTAAGGTAAGGCAGGGGTAGGAGTATCGCTTGGAGATAGTGGGGTATCTGTAGGAGCTGGATCTGTTTTAATTCCAATCGTGATTTCACTTTCCCCAGTGTGTCCAGCATCATCATAAGCTTTTGCTTTTAACTTATATATTCCGCTGTCTAAGGTTATATTTTGAGTCATAAGACTGGTATTATCCTGAGAGTTTTTCAGAGAGTCATTAATATACAGTTCCATTTTTTTAATGTCTCGGTTTGCGTTTGCTTCAATCACCACATCAAATGAATTGTCATCCAGTTTACTTTTATCCTGAGGTCTTTTAAATCTCACTACTATAGTATTCTCATCCGTTGTTGAGGTATCATGAGGTGCTTTATATGCTGGGTCTGATTGAGTTTTAAGCCACTGGTCAATTCCTTCCTGCCATCTGTTTTTTCCATCCCGGGAGGTAGGATCGGTTTCTTCAAATACAATAAAATCTTTCTCATCATATTGACCGTTGGCAATTTCAACAGCGTTGGCAAGTTTATTGTTGTCTGATTTTGATACCTTAAGTTTTTTATAAATGGAAGCGGTCGCGGTAGGTTCTGTACCTTTTATAAAATATTCACTCCGGGTGGGTCTTCCGTCCTTCGGAAGTCCTCCTCCAAATGCATCAATTGTCACGGAAGTAACATTATCCGGCTTTTTGAATTCTTCATCTTTTTTATCCTTTAATGCTTCTTTCATGATCCGGTTCCAAATAGGAGCTGCACCGGTTACTCCTGAGGCAATCTTAGGATTCATGGCTGAGTTGTCGTTATTTCCGACCCACACGCCAACAACAACAGAGGGCGTGTACCCCACCGTCCAGTTATCCTTCTTGTCATCAGTTGTACCGGTCTTTACAGCCACTGTTTTTCCCGGAACGATCAAATAGCTGTTCGGACCGAAAATATCTTTTCTGGCATTGTTATCCAAAAGTATATGACTGACAAGAAAAGAAACATCTTCATTTAAAACCCGTCTTCCGGCTACCGGTTTTTTCTCATATATAACGTTTCCCCCTGGGTCAATTACTTTTAAAATATCGGATGGATCATTTCTTACTCCGCCGGTTGCAAAAACTCCATAAGCTGAGGTCAGGTCGATCAGTTTTACTTCTCCTCCTCCTAAAACTAACGATAATCCGAGTTTTCTCTCATTAAGAGATGTAGGGGCAAGAGTTGATAACCCCATATCGTAGGCAGTTTTTAAAATATCAGGAACGCCGACCATCGCCGTCATTTTTACGGCAGGAACGTTTATCGAATTTCCTATGGCAAATCTGACTTGCACCGGACCTTTGAATTTTCCGTCATAATTTTTCGGCTCATAATCTTTTTGGCCTTCCCCTCCCGGAAATTGAGTTGCAACATCCATAATTAAGGTTGAGGGATTATATCCTTTGGTAAAGCCAACCGCGTAGGCAATGGGCTTAAGAGCACTTCCCGGCTGTCTAAGACCCATCAGTGCAACATCAAATTTTCCCTGAAACCCATTTTCACTCTCTGAGAAATCTTTGCTTCCGACATATGCCAAAATTTCTCCGTTCCTGGGATCAATGACAACTGCAGCACCATTAGTAAGATTTAAATTTTTTGCTTTTTCCACTTCTTCTTTTACAATTGTTTCCGTCTTTTCCTGGAGATCCCCATCCAATGTTGTAATTACCCGGAGGCCTCCTGCATCAACTACCTGCGAGCCAAACTTATCAATCAGTTCCTGACGTACTTTAAGCACAAAATGAATCGCTTTTGACTTTTCTGAATTCTCTTTAAATTTTACATTGGGAAGATCGCGCTTAAGCTCTGCTTCCTGCGACGGAGTGATATCGCCATCTTCTCTCATCCGTCTAAGTACCTCAGTTGCCCGGTCAATATATGCTTTGGGATAGGATCCAAACGGCGTATAGTAAGAGGGTTCTTGGGGAAGCCCCGCCAAAATGACACTTTCTATAAGAGTGAGATCTTTGGCATGTTTTCCGAAATACCCTTGGGTTGCCGACTCAACGCCGTACATGGTTCCCCCATAGGGAGCTTCATTGAGATACATTTGCAGTATCTGGTCTTTGGTATATTTCCGTTCGATTTGGATGGATAAAACAAATTCTCTTATTTTTCTGGGAAGCGATCTCTCGGAAGTAAGAAGAGAATTTTTGACCAGCTGTTGAGTGAGAGTTGATCCTCCCTGAAGGCCTCTTAACGTAATAATATTAACCAAAGAGCGAATCATTCCCCGGGTATCAAACCCCTGGTGTTTATAAAAATCCTTATCTTCAATTGCAACCGTTGCCTTTTTTATCCAATCGGGTATTTCTTCGGATTTAAGGGGAATTCTGTTTTTGTCGGTAAAAATATCATAAAGCGGTTTTTCATTCCTGTCTAAAACTACGGTTGAGAACCCGTCCTTTCTCTGTACTTTATCGGGACTGGGCAAATCTTTGGAGTACCAGATAAAAAGAAAAATGATGCCGACAATTCCCAACAGAATTCCTGCAACTGCTGCTTTTAAAAGAAAATTTCCGAGTCTTACTTTAAGATAGGAAGAGCGGTAATTTTTAGATAGGGTATGTCTTTTAAACTCCCGGTTGTAGCTGTACATCCATAAAAGTGTAGCAGAATTTTGTGCTGTCGTCATCCCGGGCTTGACCCGTACGTCTGATACGGGGCGGGAATGACAAGTGACAATAGTGTGTGTTATATTATCTGCATTATGGACTCAGTTGATGAAGTACTTACCAGGGGAGTTGAGACAATATATCCGTCAAAAGAAGCGCTTGCAAAAGTGCTGAGATCAGGAAAAAAGATCCGGCTTTACCAGGGATTTGATCCGACCGGCATACAGCTTCACCTCGGCCACCTGGCGGGACTTCTCAAACTTTCCCAGTTCCAGAAACTCGGACATGAAGTAATTTTCTTAATCGGAGACGGAACCGGTCAGGCCGGTGACCCTTCCGGTAAAAAAAGAAACCGGGAAAATTATTTGTCGAACGAAAAATTGAGAGAAAACGCACGTGATTATGTTCTACAGGCATCTAAAGTGGTTGATTTCAAAGGAAAAAACGCAGTGAAAATCATGTATAACGGAGACTGGCTGAACAAGCTTTCACTCAAGGAAACCCTCGATATCGCAGGACACTTCACCCTCGCCCAACTTGAGGAACGGGACATGTATCAAGAGCGAAGAAAAGAGGGAATGGATATCAATTTTCGGGAATTTCTTTATCCACTTTTGCAGGGATATGACTCGGTTGTCATGAAGGTGGATCTGGAAATCGGTGGATCGGATCAAATGTTTAACATGCTTGCAGGACGAAAACTGGTTCGGGAAATGCTAAATAAAGAAAAATTCGTACTTACCCTTCCTCTTCTTGCCGACTCGACAGGCAAAAAAATAGGAAAAACGGAAGGAAACGTGATAGCTCTTACTTCAAAGCCCAATGAATTGTTCGGAATGATTATGAATCTTCCCGATGAAGTGATCGGGAAATGTTTTGAGATGATTACCAATCTTCCGATAGGTGAAGTTGAAATAATACAGACCGAGCTAAAAATGTCGGATAATCCGATGCCGCATAAAAAGAAACTCGCATACGAGCTTGTCCGGATGCTCAACACCCAAAAAGAGGCAAAAGAATCTCAAGATTATTTTGAAAACACTTTTCAGAAAAAAAACACCCCGGATGATATTCCCAAAGCAGCTGTTGTAACAGGGGAATATACTATTATAGATCTTATAAATTCTTTGGGTATTTTTAAAAGCAAGTCTGATATAAGAAGACTCATATCCGAAGGAGCTGTGGATATAGACGGGAAAAATATAAAAGATATAAGCGCAACTGTAACCGTTGATAAAACCATGACAATAAAACTGGGCAAACATAAATTTGTTAAAATAATACCGACATAATTGTCATCCTGAACTTGTTTCAGAGCCTGTCCTGAATTCGGTTCAGGAATCTTCTGAAGATGCTGAAATAAATTCAGCATGACGAAAAAATATTATGAACCTTTCTAAAAAGCATAAATTTATCTGGAAGATCATTATAGCCATTTCGACGATATCCCTTATTGCAACGTCTATTCTTCCATTATTCCTAAGATAAAATGCTTTCTCTTTCAACTCCAATATCGCAAATTGGGACAATTTATTCAAAAACACGCTCTCTTCTTTCAAAGCTTGAAATAGAAACTGTTGGAGATCTTCTTTCCCATATCCCTTCCCGATATATTGATTTCTCCCTTATAACTACAATCGACAAAATTCAGATGGGGGAAACCGTAAGTATACGGGGTACCGTTGAATCGTTTCGAAATATTTTTACTAAATATGGAAAAAATATTCAGGAGGCTCGTGTATCTGATGCAACCGGCACAATTGATCTTGTATGGTTTAATCAGAGCTACCTCTCCCGATTAATTATTCCTGGGACTCTGATTGCTTTCTCAGGAAAGGCAGGAGAATGGAAAAAACGCACCTCTCTTTTGACCCCCGAATTTGAAGCAATCACCTCCCTAAACGGAGAAGAAAATGAAGCGATCCATACGGGACGGCTTGTCCCTGTCTATCCTGAAACAAAAGGAATTTCATCAAAAACTATACGCAGCCACATATACCGTCTTCTTCATAATTCCGATTTATCCATTCCTGAATTCCTGCCTCAGTCTCTTCTTTCATCTTTTAATCTAATAAATGAGAAAAGAGCATATGACATAATTCATTTTCCGGAAAAATTAGAGGATACACAATTTGCAAGGAGACGGCTTTCTTTTGATGAACTTTTTCTACTGCAGCTTGCTTCTCAGTTGGTCCGTCAAAAAAGAGAAAAAAAAATTAAAAAAAATCCGCTTCTTGTAGATCCATTTTTAAAAACTATTAACCATTTTATCACTTCTTTGCCTTTTAAACTTACGATTTCTCAACAGAAAACGATTCAAGAAATCCTCTCTGATCTAAAAAGGCCCTTTTCAATGAACCGAATACTGGTAGGGGATGTAGGATCCGGAAAAACACTTATTGCAGTAATTGCCTCCCTCTGCGTATATCTAAACAAACTTCAGACACTTATTATGGCTCCCACTGAAATTTTAGCAAATCAGCATTTTATAAATTTTTCAGATTTTTTTAAGAATACTAAAATAAAAGTAGGATTTTTAACCGGTAAAAATAAAAACGCTTCATGGAATGACGATGTAATCATCGGCACCCATGCCCTTCTTTCCAAATCCGCTAAGTTTGATCACGTGGGCCTTATTGTCATTGATGAACAGCAGAGATTTGGTGTAGTACAACGAGCGAATTTAGGACTCGTCCATAATCATCCGCATCTTCTTACCATGACGGCAACCCCTATACCTCGGACAATAGCACTTACTTTATTCTCAGATCTGGATATATCCACTCTTTCTGAAAAACCACTCGGGCAAAAAGAGATAAAGACATGGGTGGTTCCCGCGTATAAAAGAGAAGGAGCTTATAACTGGATCAGAAATCAAATAATTAAAGCGGGGAAAAACAACGATCGCATACAGGCATTTGTGATTTGTCCTCTTATTGATCTTTCTGAAAATTTAAAATCAGTTAAAGCAGCAAATACCGAATTTACCCACCTTCAAAATGAAGTGTTTCCGGATTTAAAAGTAGGCCTGTTGCATGGGAAAATGAAAGGGGAGAAAAAAAGTGAGATATTAACAGATTTTAAAAACGGAAAGTTTGATATTTTGGTAGCAACCCCGGTTGTTGAGGTGGGAATTGATATTCCGACCGCAACCATTATGATGATTGAAACTGCAGAGAGATACGGACTTTCCCAACTGCATCAGCTCAGAGGCAGAGTCGGAAGAAACGATAAAGAATCTTACTGTCTTCTATTTGCCCAGGAACAAAACGAAGATTCCCTCAAAAGATTAAAGCTTCTGGAAATAATTCATGATGGCCCGCAGCTTGCCGAAATGGATTTAAAAATTCGCGGCCCCGGAGATATATACGGAACAAAGCAGCATGGGTCAAGCGGACTCAAAATTGCCGACTTAAGTGATGTTACCCTTATTGAGAATTCTCAAAAAGCAGTTAAAACATCCCTTACCAAGTATAAGAGTGAGCTTAACAACGACTACTTGCAGGAACGGCTCAAAAGCTATAAAATACAGGAAAGCGTTATTGAATAATAAACAAATAACCCAATAAGTACCAATAATCCAATTTCCAATAAAAAAAATTGGTTTATTGGATTATTTGAAATTAGTTGATTGGGTTATTTAATATATGGCACCCTTACCGAAAAGAAGACATTCTACCAGAAGACAAGGCAAACGGCAAAAAATAAACCAGGCAGTTGATCTGGTACAGGCAGATAGGTGTCCTAAATGCAAAACTCCGAGACTTTCCCATCGAATGTGTCCTAAGTGCGGATTTTATAAATGAAAGTAAAGAGCGATCCTCGCCATCAAAAAAGATTATCTCTCGTTCAGGAACTCTTCGCGGAGAGTTATCATCCCTCTTTAAATACCAAAGATCCGCGTCTTTTGGATATCAAAAACCGCATTCCTGAAATTGATAAAATGATAGAAAAGTCAGCCCCGGAATATCCGGTTGATAAGATCGCGAAAGTAGATGTCGCGATACTCAGACTATGCATCTATGAACTTCTTTTTGAAAAAAAAGAGCCTCCTAAAGTAATTATAGATGAGGCAATCGAACTTGCTAAGGAATTAGGAGGCGACGGGAGTCCCGGATTTATAAACGGCGTGATGGGTACGCTGCTTAAAAAAACAGTGTAATATAAGTATATTAAAAATGTTTAAGATGTCCTGATTTTTCATTTCACCTTTAACCTATCACCTAGAACCTGATTAATCTATGTCAAATCTTTCTATACTTTCTGAA
>MFJL01000012.1:7761-15439 GCA_001779195.1 Candidatus Gottesmanbacteria bacterium RIFCSPHIGHO2_02_FULL_39_11 | reverse complement strand
TTATAGCTGGTTCCCCCAAAGTACCGGCGGCTTCAGGGAGGGGTATTTCTTTACTTTGCCCGGCATTTATATCCGGTAAAGGAGAATTGATATTCTTATTAACTACAATTACAGAAGCGTCCGGGGGTAAATCAGATTTATTCGAAAGAGATAACCTTACGGTGCGGGCCGCCTGATATTTGGCTTTAAGATAAGTAAGTATTTCAACATCAGAAAATCCCCCTAACAGAATAAACGGAAGAATTTCTGAAATACCCTCCAAACCTTTTTGCTTTTCCTTAGAATCAGTCGATGATAACAATTCAGAGACAGATTGTATTTGATTTTCTTCCTCTAAAAGCCAACTATATCGATTTTTTATTTTTTCAGATTGCGGAACCGGAGAATTATTATAATGGTTTAACCACATATTTTTTACTTCTTCATAATCCGAAATTGATACAGATAAAGCTAACAGTTCAGAATTTTTCTTTTGTGCTTCCCGTACTTTTTCTATTTTCTGCACCCGCCCGGGTGTCACTTCCATTTCCTTCGCAAGACTATCGCATTTCGAACTCTCAAGCATTGCCCCCTCTGGAATAGTTTCTATAACACCTTTGACTATTTTGAGTGGTTCACCGGTTTTTTTCGCAATTTCAATGACAAAAGGATCAGAATTAAGAATAAAGCTTTCATCAACGGTTTGCAGAATTTGCTTAAGAATAACGGGTTTGACATCCAGTTGATTTCCTATGTCTTCTATTTTTTCAGGCGTGAGTATTGTATATGCAGGAACTGTGCGAAAAAGAGCATGAATAGTTGAATCGGGAACTGAATATCTCTCAGCTAAGAATGGTACGAGGGAACCTGCATACTTCTCCAAGGGCTGGTGTGCAAACTCATCAATACTCATCATCTGAATGATAGATACGTTTGCAGACTTTGCCAGTTCTTCTTGTTCCGATGGAGTCATCGTATGATCCGTTGGAATTTTTTCTAAAACTGCCTTAACAGTACTTATTGGTAACGAAATTCGTTGGGCGATATCAGACGGTGAAAGAGCGTTTATCTGTAGTAATTCTGCAGCTCCTGAAATTATATTTTTAACCATCGGGAGCGGTAAATGAACCCGCTCACTGATATTAGTTAATTTTTCCTCAGTTACCTCCCCTCCCAAAGCTATAAATTCAATTACCTGATACACAAGAGGCTCGGGAATAGAATTTTTTACGGCTAAATAAGGGGTCACACTCGGATCTTTTAGAGCTCTTTCAAAAATTGAAAATCCAACAGACTTTTTCTCAGGAGACACTCCCCCCGACTTACGATTACTTACTAATATAAATGAGGCTGCGGGGGTAACATCGCTTGGAGGATTATTACTTGCAGTTAATATTCTTTGAGCAATAACATCCCCTGCCGTTGCGCGAGTTTCAAGTTCCTTACGAATATTTTCAAAGTTGGCCCGGGCATCCGTGTCGGGAATCTTAGCAGGAGATGAAATATGGTTAAGATTTTTTATAGCTTCAACAGCCTTACCTTTCTCAATTTCGGGACGGGCAATATCTGTTATGTGACTCACTACTAAATTTAAATTGGATGCAATTTCATGAGTGGGAAGTGCACTTATTTTCTGTGTCCAAGAGGAAATGACATCTGACGAAGTACTTCTCTCTTCATCTCTGAATGATTCGCTTAATGTGTCAGAAACAGAGACAGTAGCTTCTTTCTTTTCTGAAACTCCTACCATGGTTGATTCATCTTCTGAAGATATCTTTTTGACTGTCTCTTCACGCGTGGTTGATGCAACAACCAGTTCATCCGTGACCTGCCTTGCGGCTTCCTTCTTTGCTTTAAGGTAAGTCAAAATTTCAGCATCGGAAAATCCTCCCAACAGAAGAAATGGAAGGATTTCAGACACTTTTTCCAAACCTTTTTCTTTAACTTTGGCATCTTGAGAGGAAATAAGCTCTGAGACTTCCTGCAGTTTTTTCTCTTCGTGAGCCAGCCAGCCATTTCGATCTTTAATGGTTTCATTTACCGGAACCGGAGCGCTTCGATAGTGATTCAGCCACATTCGTTTGACTTCCTCATAATCCTCAAGAGAAATCGTAGACGCAATTCCGCCGGCTGTTGATTTGGTGCTCGTTGTGTGGCTTGCAGTTACGATTGCCTTCACACGAGCCTCGGATATTCCTGCTTTTTGGGCTGCGTCAGCCATCCTGCTGGGAGTAGGATAGCCTGCCTTAGGCAGCGCCTCAAGCACCGTACTCACAATGGTTTCAGATTCTCCAGATGCCTCAATGATTTCATCTATGGACTTTTTAGTGCTGCCCAGCATTGAAACGGAGGCAATTTTTGCAATATTTTTTACTTTATCTACTGAAAGACCGGACTGATGGGCAGCCTTTAAAATGACAGCGTATGAAGGGGTTCCCCAAGAAGGCAAAACGGAAAGAACTTTCCCGACTTTCTCTTTCTCAAGATGCAGTTTTTCTGCAACTGCCGGGGCCATCTGAGGAATTGCTTCCTGAATGGATGTTTGAGTCTGTCTGTATACGGCTGAGACATTTTCCTTGGTTGTGTTGGTTTCGGAAGCGATCTTTTCAATTACCGACTCTTTGACTTCCTGCTGTTTGGGAATAAGAGGAAGGACCGCAGCAACAACAGACTCTGATGTCTTTACTTTTTCTGCAATTGTAGATACTGACGGAACTGTCTGTGTTCCTACTGCATTTCTATATATTTCTTCAACTACTGTGCTGGCAACACCCGTTGATTGCGAAATATTCCCAACCAATTCATTTGAAATAACCTCAGTCACCGGAATTTTCTCTAATATGTTTTCAACTGTCTTTTGATCAATGTTTAGTTTGTGTGAGATTGTGGAAGCATCATTTAAATGGACTAAAGAGACAGGAGTAAATGTAACTGGTATCTGAGTTTTTTCATAGACGGACTTTACATTCTCAACTGTTGTGTTGGTTTTGGAAGCGATTTTTTCAATTACGGACTGGCTGACATTCTCCAGTTTAGGAATCGTAATCAGAACAAAGATTACAACTGATTCAGATGCTCCCACCTTCTTTGCGATAACAGAAGGAGAGGGAATACCAGAAGTTCCCACAGCGCTTTTATATATCTGTTCAACAATCTGGCTTGATACCCCGGTCAATGCTGAAATAGCCTGGATCATTTCATTTGAAATAGCATTGGTAACCGGAAGATTCTGAAGAATGTTTTCAACAGACTTTTTTTCTACAGTTACTTTTTTGGAAATATCGTTAGCATCATTTATCTCAGGTGTGGGAGAAGAACCAGCGGAAAGATCAATCGGCTCAGCAGGTTGAGCATTTTGATATATTTCTTCCACTTTTTCCGGTGATATGCCTGTTTTGAGAGCAACTTGTGAAACCAAGCCGGTATCGATAATTTGATTGGTAGGAAGATTCGCAAGAACATTGGTTATTGTCCCTTCCGACAAATTTACCCGGGAAGCAATTTCAGAAACAGAAGGGGCCGCCGCTATTATTTCTGTTTTACTCTGAGCCGCACTTACGATTTCTTTAATTTTCTCTTCAGATACGCTTTGCTCACGACTCAGAGTTGCTACTTTTTCATTGGAAACCATGTTTGATCCGGCTGAAACTGACTGAAGAATATTGGAAACGGCAGACTCTGAAACTTGCGCGGACCCCGCGATCTCTCTGACGATATTGGGATTTAAGCGTACCATGTCTGAAACTGTATTTCTATAGGATTTCTCTGATTTTTCCCGGATCGCTCCTTTTTCCCGCTCTATTTCTCTTTCCCGTATCACTTCCCTGCTTTGAACTCTTGCGTTCCTATTTTCAATAATGACATTTACGCTGGCGGATATATTTTCATTGCGGTGTCCGCTGGCATTTAAAAGTATTCTAGCCTGTCGATCCCCTGAGGCAGCCCTAGACTGGAGTTCCTGACGAAGAAGGGTGAATCTCTCTTTCTCAGATACGGAAGCCGCACTTTCAGGAGATGCAAGGGTTGCCAGCTGCTGTTTGATCTGTGATTGTGCGTACTGGTTAGTCTCAATCCGGGATATATCTGAAAGCCGGGAGACAGAGAGATTGAGAGTTTTTGTAAGCTCTTCCGTGTTTGTTTTTTCAATTTCCTTTATCATCTCAAGACGTTCCGGAGCAGCAATATCTACACTTTGATTTATATTTTGTCTAAACGGAAGGTCAACTGCATTTCCGGTAGAAGATCCGGAGGGAGCTGGCGGAGGTGCAGAGGGGGGATACTGACGCAAACGATCATAGATTGCAGTAAGAGTCGCGTTCCCGGCGGCAATTGCAATACAGCAATAATCCCTAAATATCCGAAGCAAAAGCCAGGGAAGAACAATTGCTGTCCAAAGCATGATAAGAGCAATTACGTATTCGGCAAAAGTATCCACGTAATTGGCGGAGTTGGCAGGTCCTAACTGCTGTGCAGGTCCTCCGTATAAAATATTTATCGAAGTTTTATATATCTGCCCGTTAACTTTTCCTGCGCGGGAAAAATCAAAAGGAAACGGTATTCCTTTAACCCAAATCTTAGTTATTGCTCCAAGAAAAATAGCAACCAGAGGTCCGTAAAAAAGCCATTGGAAAAATACCCCGATCCAGATAAGCCCTGTGTTTCTGATAAATACAAACGGAACTAACACTACTAAAAAAGGAGAGAGGACAAGCAAAAACCACAAAATGATGGTACGCAAAATAAGCATGATAGACATGATGTAATACGTGAATGTGGTAAACCGGATAAGGAAAAGAGACGTCTGAACCATCTCCTGATTGGCTGGACTTATTTCACGGAAGCCTATAAAGTTATAATAATTAGATTCAAACGGATCTCTGCCTTGGTTGGGACCTCCCGAGAAAATGACGTTGAAAAGATCACGTCCTCCTACCTGCTCGATAAAAAAGCGCATGCCAATTTCACTAAACTGAATGAGTCCAAGAAGAATTACATACGAGAGAGTAGCAAATAAAAGTACAAAGGCGATTTTAAAAATAATAGGCGTGATTGTGGACATGGATGCGCGCCTTCGAAGAAGTATATAGGAAAATCCAAACATGACGATAACCAGAAGTGTAAATACGTAGACGATATTTCGGGAAATGGACCAATATTCAGCCAGAACCGGCGCTGTGTAAACTCCGGGATTCCTAATCGTCCACCACAGAAGCTGGCGGGCTCGCTCTGCCGCTTTTCCCACTAGTGTAACCTCAGGATCTTCTACCCAGTTTCCGGTAGTTTGAGCATTTACTAAGGAAGGAAACGTTGATAAGACAAATACCCACACTATAAGAAGAGAGAAAATAGATACAAAAAGAACCTTCCGGCTCTTTTTTAATAGACATAAAAATCGGGCAGAAACCGACATATATTCAGAGTACAAACTTCGCAAGCAAAGTGCAAGGAGAATTTTCATTATTTGTCATCCCGGACTTGATCCGGGATCCACTCCTTAATAAATAAGTTTTATTCTAAGTTTTTTTTAAAGGATTGGATTCCCTGAGCCGTAGTCCAGGGTAAACCCGCTTCCGCGGGAATGACATTAAAGGAACTCAATCACTCTATAAAGTACTATCCCCAAAGTCACCATCACATTTAAAGATGTATTAATTCCATACATCGGGAGTTCAACAATTTCATCTGATATATCCAAAACTTCTTTAGATACCCCGTATGTCTCATTCCCAACAACCAAAGCAATCGGAAACTCCGGCTTAAAATCTTTAAGAGGAACACTCTTCTTGTTTTGTTCGATAGAAACTACCATTATCTTAGATGTCATTCTGAGGCTTCGCGAAGAATCCCGCGCGGATTTAATTCCAACGGGATCCTTCATCCGATCAGAATCGGACTCAGGATGACAATTAAGCATTTTAATCTTCGAAATTGCTAAAATGGCTGTTTCACAATATTCCCACTCCACCCAATCCCACGTATTCACCGACGCTTTTTTTATTTTAGGATTGGGCGGAGTCTCCGTCCCTGCGCATAAAAAAACTTTTTCCGCCGCAACCGCATCCGCAAGTCTGAAAATTGCCCCTACATTATACGTATCCAGGACGTTGTCACATATAATGTAGATGGGGTTCTTCCGGATAGATTTTTTAATATTTTCGTCAACTGGCGATGTGCGAAGCTGAGAAGAGTTAAATTTTAACATAAAAGACAGATCCTGGACTATGAGCCAGGATGATAAAAACTATTTAACCATTTTTAATTTTGATCTTCATTACTCCCCACCCAATTACACTGCCTAACACGGCTCCTCCAATTACATCCCCAGGATAGTGCTTCCCCAGATAAATCCTGGAAAAAGATATTAAAACTGCCAAAATATACCATATCATCTTTTGTTTGGGAAATGATTTGGAAAGAATATAAGCTGAAGCAAAGGCGGCAGTTGCATGACCGGAAGGAAATGAAAATGTTGAGACGGGATCAAATAAAACATTTATATTATAAAGGGTAAATTCCGGGCGCAGACGCTTTACTGTATTTTTTAAAATAAGCTCTACAATTCCAACGATAAGAATATTTGCTGTAATCAACTTAAGAGTAGTATGCATATGTTGCTTGGGGTTTTTAACTATCAGATAAACAGCAATTCCTATCCATATCATTCCCAAATATCCAATACTGGTGAGAAAGATAAAAAAATAGTTGAAAAAAATGTTTCTGGGGAGTGCGGCGTTGAGAAAAATAAAAAGCGTCTGGTCCAGCTGGATAAGTGAGTCAAAACTCATATTATGGCGTTGGGGTGACCGTGACTTTAACAGTCGGAGTCACTGTCACTTTAGGAGTCGGGGTTGCAGTTACTTTAGAGATTACAGCAGGCGTTCCCGTTGCACTAACTTTTTTCGTTGGTATGGGTGTTGCAGCTTTTCCTCCTTTAGGAGTCGGAGTGGGGGTATCTGTAGGAGCCTCAACTGTTGGAGTCGGCGTCGTAAAAACTACTTCATAGTTTGGGGCAGAAGGTACCGGAGAAATAATAACCGGCTCCCGGTTAAGATAGAGATATATCCCCCCGCACAGAAGAATTACTCCTAAAAGAATAAGTATGCCTGCTTTTTTACCTTTTTTAGGTGCTTGTTCCATTTGATCTTCTTCGTACTCTCTCATAGTTTTATTATAACTGCTTTGCGAATCTAGTAAAAGAGGCTGTCTTTTATTCGTAACTAACATCAAGACCTTTAATTTGTTCAGGAGTTAACTTTAATGATAGTGCCCATTTTTCAAATTCACTTTTTGCCTGATCTCTACTCCCCATCTTTGAAGAAACCGTAAAGTAAAAATGATCAGCAGGCAGAGATCTAAAATCCGAAGAAACTAAAATATAAGAATTTTCATACGGGGTTTTTTCTTTCAGATATATATCAGGATTATTTCTTCTTAAGTTTTCCTCCTCTTCTTCTGCGGCACCGCTTGGAAATGTATCCGGCTGAGCTGTCACGGTTGGTCCAGCGGTTGTAAATGTGAATGTCTGAGGAAGACTCCCCGGAATTCCCTTCTCAGAAAGTGAATATGTGTAAGTCGCCCCTGGCACCCATGAAGTTTTCGGATTAACAATAACTATGGAATTATCAGCTGTAACAGTGAACTCAGCACTCGGTCCTATGGTGAAATCATAGTGTTCTCTCGGATATGATTTAGACAGCTG
>MFJL01000012.1:0-7724 GCA_001779195.1 Candidatus Gottesmanbacteria bacterium RIFCSPHIGHO2_02_FULL_39_11 | reverse complement strand
AGTAGGCCGATTGGAAGGAGGAGTTATTTCAGGCGGGGCAGAAGGTTGTGAATTTCTGATCATAATAATGACAACCAAAAGAATTATAAATAATAAAAACCCCGCTATTATAATTAAGTTTATCTTTTTCATCTTGGAGTTATCCATCCGATAATTTGAGAATTAGATAAAGGAACTAACCGATCGCACCTTACGGAACCCGGCGTTGACCAATTTGCTTCGCATAACTGAATTGAATAATTACTAGTTACAGCATACACCTTCGCAATATGCCCCCAGACTGAATTAGGACGGGTATCCCAAATCAGAAGATCTCCCGGTTTTATTGCTTCAGACCCTGATTTTGGCACATAGCGGTATCCATCCGGAACATTAGTCGCAAAATCAATGGCATTTCCTCCTTTGTTTATCACTACTCCATTTACAAGAAGTTCTGAAGCTCTGACAAATCCAACACATTGAAGATATTGGTAGTTGCTCGCTGAAAGAATCATAATACTTTTTACTGACTGAGGAATGAGATTTTGTGTCTGATTAAGACAGGCAATATTCGTATACTGCACAATGCCATTTGTACAGGCTTGCCGGATATCAGAGACCATATTTTTCATTTTATCAAGTCCGGTGACATTTACGGGAGGACCGGAAGGAACAATGGGTGGGGTTAATGTGTCAGGAAGAAGGTTGATATTAAAATATCCCAAGGCCGCTCTACAGTTATCTTTGGTAGGATATAACAGACAGTTATAGACACGGGGAAGACGGTATGCAAAACCCGCATGAGAAGAGTAATTACAGGGATAATGCCCATCGGCGTATGCACATAAAAACATTTCAAAAGTAACCGGACTACGTTTCAGATGCGTATTCTCGTAAAATCCATATAAATTCAAAAATCTTCTGAGCTGATCCTGAAATTTCTGATATTTTAAAGGATCATTGCACCGGGTATAGGTTTGTCCGACACCGAAATCGATAATAGGGTATCCGATTGTACAGGCATCAGATGCTCCTGTCTCTTCAATCCAAACAGCTAAAACAAAAGCAGCATTCCACCCCTGCGCAACCGCTGCATCATACACTTCTCTCCAATGGTCAAGCATGGACGTCTTCCATTTGCTTTTGGCCGCTGCGATAGCTAGATCAATATGCGTCAAAAGCCCCGAATTAATAGTATCAACTGTTGCCGGAGGATCTGCTTTTTTGTTGTATGGAATATGGTAAGGTAACGAGTCGTAATAAGGATATTGATTGGCAGGAGTAGGAACGATATATCCTATCAGATCCGGACCTATCGGATTATATACCGGCGTGGGTGTCGGGGTGGGAGTATTTGTCGGAGTCGGAGTCGGGGTGGGACTCACATATACCGGCTGGTTCCCAGGAATACATTTAGAATCAGAAATTGCTCCCAAAGGAAGATTTGAATCCTTTTTGCAATCCAAGGCAAAAGCCATCGCAGAATTTTCATCACCAGGGGTCGGAAGTACAACTTCTGCCACACCAAACGGAACAGTAGATGAATAATAATTCGTCGCCTGCTGTGTCCCTGTCGGGACTGCTTGCGTCAAATTTTCCCACCATGTTTGTATAAAATTCCGATTCTCGACACTTTGATTAAACGGGGAACTTCTGCCTGCTGCCGTATCATATTGCTTGCTTGATTCCTTCAAAGCATCATCATTTGTGGTAACAGTATTTACCGCTTTTATGTTTGTATAGATAGGAAGTGCTGCTTCATTTACAAGAATTACCTTATCGGCAATTTGATTTTTAAATAATATTCCCCCCAGCCATGCGAAAAAATCTGCGAGAATATCCTGCGAATGGACAGTTACATTATTTAATACGGATGTGGGAGATTGGGACGAGACTCTATGGTAAGGAATTAACCATACAAGTAGTACTATCAAAATGAGCAGTATTTTCTTGACCATAAATAAAGTATTTAGTATTTAGTATATAGTATTTAGGGAATTAAAAATATTATAAAAAGGAGATACTGTTTATGAATAGTAAAATTCAGTCATTCACCGATTTGATTGCTTGGAAAAAGGCTCATCAACTGGTTATTGATATTTATACTCTTACTAAGAAATTTCCAAAAGAAGAAATGTTTGGAATCACAAATCAAATAAGACGTGCCGCAATATCCATATCATCAAACATAGCTGAAGGATTTTCCAGACGTTCAAAATCTGAAAAAAGACAGTTTTACTACACCTCCTTGGGATCTTTAACAGAAACTCAAAACCTGCTTCTTGTTTCCAGGGATGTTGGTTACTGTAATAACAATTTATTTCAAAAACTAGCAAAGCAAACAATAGAAGTAGCAAAATTGGATCGCGGTTTAATTTCAGTTGTAGAAGCCTAAGTTCCTAAATACTAAATACTTAATACTAAATACTTTTATTTTATATCTTCCTTCTTCCACGCGGCAAACGTGCAGGTGGGATAATTGGCGCATCCGTAGAATTGCTTTCCGGTGCGGGTCTTTTTGACAAGAATATCTCCTTTACACCGCGGGCAGGTAATCCCCGCTTTCTCAACTATGCTTTTTTTAAATGTACAGGAGGGAAATCCGGTACATGCTAGAAATTTCCCGAACTTAGACATTTTAACAGCCAGCGGCTTACCGCAGTTGGGACATATTTCATCCGTTACGCCAAAACTTACCGATACTTTTTCTCCGGTTTCTGAAACTTCATTAAGTTTTACTGCAAAAGGCGTATAAAAATCACGAATGACATTTACCCATGAGTACTCTCCATTTGCGATTCCATCCAGCTCCCCTTCCATCTGCGCGGTAAAGGCAACATCAAAAATAGTGGGGAAATTTTTTACCAGAAAATCGGCAACCGCGTTTCCCAAATCCGTGGGTCTGAACCTTTTTTCCATCTTTTCCACGTATTTCCTGTCCTGAATGGTTGAAATAATCGGGGCATAAGTTGAGGGACGCCCAATGCTTTTTTCTTCTAAAATTTTGATGAGTGATGCTTCACTGTATCTGGCAGGCGGCTCTGTAAACTTCTGCTGTGGAATAGTTTTAATATAATTTAGTCCTTCTCCAATAGTTAATGCAGGAACTTCTCTATTCTCTTCCTCTTCACCCTTTTTCTCTTCCTCTCCTTTTCTCTCTTTCTCATATAGGGCAAGAAACCCGTCAAATTTCATCTTCTGTCCTCCCACTTTCAGACGATAAACTTCCGCATCATATTTAGCCTCAATAGATAGGGATGTCTGATCAAAAACAGCTTCACTCATCTGAGATGCGACAAACCGTCTCCAGATAAGACTGTATAAAAGCTCCAGATCGCGTCCTAATCCTTCAGGCATCAACGTCATCCTGAGGCTTTGCGAAGGATCCCGCGCGGAATCTTCATTACCAACGGGATTCTTCGTCGTTTTACTCCTCAGAATGACACTCATATCCATTGCGGTTGCCGTTCTAACTTTCGTTGGCCGTATTGCCTCGTGTGCTTCCTGAGCTACTTTTGATTTTGTCTTGTATAATTTTGGCTCACTTGGAAGATAGAGCTTATTAAATTCAACAGAAATAAATTCACGAACCATTCCGATTGCCTCAGTGGACAGGTTAGTAGAATCTGTCCGGTGATAGGTAATGTATCCTTCTTCGTACAGACTTTGCGCCGCGTGCATGGTGCGTTTTGCGCTCCATCCGAATTTGTTGGAAGCTGCCTGCTGAAGAGTTGATGTCGTAAAAGGAGGGAGAGAGAAACGCCTGACTTCTTTTGTTGCTACATCAGAAACGGTATAAACAGCATTTTTCAAATTTTCAACAACCGCATCTGTAATTTCCTTGCTTCCGATTTCCGCCTTTTTCCCGTTTATCTCAGAAAGCCTGGCGAGAAAAGTTTTAGTTTCCTGATTCCTGTCCCCTGACCCCTGACTACTTTTTTCTAACTCAACATCTATAATCCAATATTCAAGCGGTTTAAAAGCTAAAATCTCCCTCTCCCTCTCAACAATAAGTCTTACGGCAACAGACTGTACTCGCCCGGCAGAAAGCCATCTCATCCCCATTTTTTTCCATAATAAAGGTGAAAGTTTGTATCCAACGAGCCGATCAAGTACCCTCCTGGCCTGCTGAGCATCAACCAGCTGCATGTCAATTTCCCGCGGATTTTTCAGCGCCTCATCAATTGCAGACTTGGTAATTTCGTGAAAAGAAATACGTTCGAATTTAGGTTCTAGGTTATAGGTGTTAGGTTCTAGATTTTTACTTTCTTCCTTTTTTTCTTTACCTATAACCTTAAACCTAGAACCTAGAACCTCTTTTGTGTGCCACGCGATTGCCTCCCCCTCCCGATCCGGATCAGAAGCTAAAATAATTCTCTCTGCATTTTTAGCATAGGAGGTTAGTTCTCTTATCCTGTCTTTTCTTTTTACGATTAGTTGGTAATCAGGAGTAAACTCATGCGCAACATCAATTCCCAGTTTTTTTTCAGGAAGATCCCGTATATGTCCCATGGTTGCCTCAATCTGAAAATCAGGACCTAAAAACCGGGACAAAGTACGGGCTTTTGTTGGTGATTCGACAATAACTAGATTCTTCATATGAATTAGGTGTTAGGTTAAAGGTTAAAGGTTAAAGATAAAAATAACAAGAGTATTTCGTTTTTCGTGATTCGTTCTTCAAAAAACAATAAACGAACCACGAATAACGACTTATTAACTTCCAACTTGTCTCCTTATTGTATCTTCTCTGTCAAGATCTCTTGACTTTAACCCGTTTTCATCTTACTCTCTAAATAAATATGGAAATATTCGGAATTCTTATTACTTTGATCGTTTTTGGAGCCATTATTTTGGCGCGGCTAATCATTATTATCGACCAATACGAAAGAGGAGTAGTTCTCACTTTAGGAAAATTTTCATACACCTTAAATCCGGGAGTAAATTTTCTCATTCCTTTTATCCAACGGGTAATTAAAGTTGATATCCGCATCACCACCTCTGATATTCCCCAGCAGGAAGTAATAACCCGGGACAACGTGCCGGTCGGAATAAATGCGGTTGTTTATTTTCAGGTGAGAAAACCTGAGGATGCCGTTTTAAAAATTCAGGACTATACATTTGCAATTACCCAATATGCCCAAACTGCTCTTCGGGATGTCATTGGAGGAGTCGAGCTGGATGAACTTTTAACTCAGAGACAAAAAATTTCAGATGAGATCCAAAAAATAGTTGAAGAAGAGACAAATGACTGGGGAGTTGATGTAACTGCCATTAAAATTCAGGACATCGAAATTCCTGCTGATATGAAACGGGTAATGGCAAAGCAGGCAGAGGCAGAACGGGAAAGACGGGCAACCATTATTCGTTCAGAAGGGGAGCTTGCAGCATCTGAAAAACTCCAAAAAGCGGCGGAGATGCTTGCAAAAAGCGGCGGAATATCACTTCGTGCTTTGCAAACGATCGAATCAACCACAGCAAATCCTGCAAGTACGGTGATCTTTGCGATTCCGGTTGAGATTTTAGAAGGTTTTAAAAAGCTTCTCGGAAAATAATTTAATTTTTACGGCTGCCAGTTTTTCAAAAGTATTACAGCATCCACCGCATCTACTTTCCCGTCACCGTTTTGATCTTCTCCCCCTGTTCCGCCCCCCAATTCCCCATATTTCCCTAATATTAATATCAGATCTCCTCCGTCTATTTTTCCGTCACAGTTAAGATCCCCCAAAAGCGTACACGGGTTAGGAGTGACAGATATCGAATCGATTTGTACGTTTGCCTCTCTACCGCGAATTATAAGGGTATGACTGCCTGCGGTTAAGTTAAAAACTTTGGGATTAAACTGGTTTACATCAAATGTTCCGGTTCCTCTCCAGGATACAGTACGATCTTCAAAAGAATTAGTTAAGGGGGAGATGTCCCAAATCATGGTAGGATCAATCGGCTCTGCGTCAATATTTAAAAACAAAGAATCGCTCGCGAGGGAAGGAGCGTTCACTCTCATGGATATTACATAAGACCCCCCCTGAGAAATATTAAATGTATAAGAAGCTTTTCCTCCGGATGAGGGAATGGTTGTCTCTACCGTCTGACTAATATAAGTTCCATTTATGCTAAAAGGGGCTGTTATTATTCCGCTTTCTGCTTGAAAAGATAGCTCCCCCGAAGCGGGAGTAGGACTTACCGGATCACTTATTCCTAAAAGCTGGGAAGCAGAGGTAAGGGAAGACCCAATACCTTCGCAAGGTGAACCGGATGGGAGCGCAAAATTGCCGCCGGCAATATCTACAAAGCCGGGGTCTAAGTTTTGCCCGACTACTACTCCACCCACCTGGTACTGGCAATTATTGGAGTACGTTCCGGCATTTGCAATCGTCATACTGGTGCCTCCATAAAAGATGGAATTGGTAATCTGCAAGCTAGTTCCGGGGTATAAGACATTGTGCCAATTGGCTCCAGGCTGACGGACACTTGTCACCCGGTCAAGCGTCCAATTTACAGGAGCGGTACCATCATAACCCATAATATTGGCATTAGTGGTGTTATACAACAAAGTGTCATAGATCGTGACATCATTGATTGTAGCAGCGCCAGTCTGGCCGAGAATGAGACCTTGCATCAGGTTAGGACCGATAACCGCCCTTTCAATAGATAGCGGTCCTTGAGTACCACCGTTGAAAATCTGAATCCCGTCCGAGTGGGTACAGGAATTCCAGAAATATCCGCCGTTAGGACTTGCGCGGGAGTTGTACAACCAGGATTCTTTGAGGGTAAAGTTGTAAACTCCGCCGCCGGATTGGAAAGCGTCCTGGCCGTTATCACGGATGATAGCCCGTTCAAATGTGACGAAGTTGCCTGTCAGATTTACTCCGGGCAGGTCCGGTGTCCAGGAGTCCGCGTAGTTGCCTTTTCCGGCACAGTTGGTAGTGCCAGGCGGACAGGCTTTGCCGTTGTCGTACACTTCCACGTTTCGAATAGTGATATGATCGGAACCACTTCTCAGATTTATACCATACTGGTTATGGCCGTAAACCGTAATCCCCCGCCATTTCATCCCATCCACAACCACATATGCCACACCCGAAGTGACATAGATACCATTCTGACGTACTCCGCTGGTCTGGTAATCGTAACTTGTCTGACCACAGTATGGCAGAGGGGTGGAACGACCGCCAAAAATAGATATTTTGCCGTTTCGACCCGCTTCAGTAGCCAACTGTATTTTTATGGGAGATGAAGACGCACCGCTCTTGTTCAGACTGAGAGTGGAGATATAGGTCATGCTGGTGGCACCGCCATCAATCAGAATTGTATCTCCAGGCTGGACTACTATCCAGTCAATCCGGTCAAGTTCATTCCATGCCGTTGCCCATGACTGGCCACTCGAATTATTTCCCGATTTTGAGACATACCATGTGCTTGCTGCATGTGCAGTAAAAAAGTTCGGCAAGAAAATAAGGGAAAAAAGTAAAAAAATAAATACTTCACCTATTTTCATCACTATTATACGTTACTACGGTTTCCAGTTTTGAACAAGAATCGTCCTATCCGAAGAACTTGTTTATTGTCCCACGTACCACACGGTTATCTTATTTTGGATAATTTTCTTCAGAGTCCCCAGTTCTTGAGTACTACTACAGCATCCAGGAGGTTTACTTTCCCGTCTTGATTTATGTCTTCTCCTGAGGTTGCGGATGTTATGTATTTTTCTAATATCAAGAGTAGATCTGTCCCGTTTACCGATCCGT
>MFJL01000011.1:12001-41235 GCA_001779195.1 Candidatus Gottesmanbacteria bacterium RIFCSPHIGHO2_02_FULL_39_11 | reverse complement strand
TGGGTGCCCCTATTGAAATGGATGCATTATCGAAGGGTTTGCAAGGTGTACCGGATGCCTATAAAGAAATTACGGTTACGACGTCTCTTATGGGACATCAATACTCTCCCCGGTTAGGTTTATCCCTTGGATTACAGGAGCAGGCTGCAGATGAAGGAGTTCTTTGGGGTATGGCTCCTTCTTATTTAGATTTAAGCGACATAGGCGAGGAAAAAGGACAAGCAATTAGACGCGCGCAGATTGCTGAAATCGGCATATGCAGACCTACTGAAACTATTATTTTCGATTCCCGTAATCCTAAAAAAAATACTTCTTTGCAGATAAGAGCTTTGGAAAATATGAAAAAACTTCGGGAAACGCATACCCATCTTGCCTATGCATCCGAGACGATACCTAATCATCCTCTTATTTTGGCCTCTCATCAAGGACTAGGAGGAGTCTCTGCCTGTTTGATTGCATTTCCCATTGATAGGTAAAATTTTCCCCCGGCATTTTATTCTTTCGGAATAATCCCATAATCCTGATATATGCTCAATATATTCTCCGGGTATATAAGGGATGAAATATCCACTTTAAAATAATGAGCAAGAATTGTTGCGGTCCTCCGGCACAATTGATGAGCCGGAACGTGTCTGTTTTTGCCCCCTTTCGGATCATTTAGTCTACCATGGGTTGGTGTTCGGTTGGTATGTTATGGGGTGGGTCAGAGCTGGTTCTGAAATATGTTCCTCCACCCATTGAGGGTGAGGTTTTGTATACGGTATGAAGCCGTCATGATAAGGGGTACAGGTAGCTTTTTCTGTTGCAATCAAATATACCGGTTCATAATCCTGTGGCAATGAATCTATAAAATGAGATGTATCGCTCATTCGTTGTTTCTCTTCCATGATAATAAGAGGGGTGCTTTCCGGAGTCCTTTTTTTTATAACCCGCATGATGCCATTGAAGTAGTTAGTAGTACGGGTTCCGTCATCATACCGGTCAAGAATTTTTTTAAGAAATATGAAAAAAGGATGCACTAAAATTCTAGCTCTTCCTCGGGATTTATCTATAGAACTCTTAAACTCAGCTTGCTGTTCTGTTGTCATTTCCGATAAATCAACCGTATTACTTTTTCCTGTAATAGGAAGAAGTTCATTAGAATTATTCGAAATAGATAAACTTAACGTCGGGTTTTCAAGAAAATTCATAAGTAAGGGGCGATTGTAACAAATTATCCTTCTGAGGTTAAGGGGGAGACAATTGGCCTGACCAGAGTAAAATAATCTTCCGATTTCATTGCAATTGAGAAGCTCCTGTCTCCAGCATTGAAAATAATCTTTTCATTTTCTAAAACTTTTGGATCAATATAAACTGGGATATTAAAAAGATTTCCAAAAGGAGGTACGCCTCCGGGTAATACCCCGTCAGTAATTTTTATGACTTCCTCTTCTGTTGCGAATCTAATATCTTTAGAATGAAGAAGGGTTCTCACTTTTTCAGAATCAAACTTTTTATCTCCCGGAATGACAAGCATCACCAAAAACTTTTTTCCGTCTGCTTTTACACGAACAATTAAGGCTTTCGTTCCTTGGGAAAGGGTATACCCTGTCCTTATCTTTGCCGCCTCGATGCTTGTCCGTACAGGGGCATGCTCGAATGATTCGTACCGAAAATTATTTTCTTTAAGAAGAGAAATAATGTGGGAAACGACGGGATGGTAGATTTGAAGGTTCATTTTAAAAATGACACGAAGATAATCCTCGTTTTTTCAAATACTGCTGATGATATTCCTCCGCAATCCAAAATGGTGAAGCTTTTACTATTTCGGTGATGATTGCACCCTTCCATTTATGGGAATTTTCTAACTCTTTTAACGATTCTTTCGCTACCTTTTTTTGTGTTGAGTTATGATAAAAAATTACAGACCGGTACTGATGCCCGTGATCCGGCCCTTGCTGATTGAGAGTCATAGGGTTATGGTTTTCCCAAAATATTTTTAACAGTTTTTCATAGGAGACTTCTTTGGGATCATACTCAATTTGTACCGATTCTGCATGCCCTGTTGTCCCCGTACATACCTCTTCATAGGTGGGGTTGTTAACTGTCCCGCCGGTATACCCAACCGTTGTTTTTATAACTCCGGGAAGCTCTCTGAATATTTCCTCCACTCCCCAAAAGCATCCGGCTCCGAAAGTTGCCAGTTCTGTTTTTATTTTTTTATTCATAGCTAAATTATATCACTACAGATTGAACTGCAGTTCGTAAGACTTTATACTGAATATATGCCGGATGATATATACGAAATAGATACGGATTTTAGTCTGGATAATTTGCCCCGTAAAAAGCCTTCAAATACATGGAGCACTAAAGCTCTTGCGACCGTTGGATCCGGTTTACTTGGAATAGTTGTGGTAGTGATTGCCTATGCTTTAAATATGTCTAATCCTTCCTATAAAAACGCGTCTTATGACCAGAGGTCTCTGGCAAATTTAAATCCTGTCCCAACTCCTAAAGTGGAACCGCAGGGAGCCTCTCTTTCTGGAACTCTTGTGTGTAAAAATACAAAAGATAACTCTTGTGACCCAATCCTATTAACTGAAGATGGTGAAGTATCTCTTATTGGCGACCGGGTGGATTCTTTAAAATCTATTCCGACAGGAACACAACTTGTAGTTTATGGAATTACTCCGACACCTGATATATTAAAGAAGCTCTCAGGGACTCCGCCAATTTTAAACAAATCTAAAAATAACGGAAGCTCCCCATATCCCCTTATTGTTACTTTATTGGGAAGTACCTCTAACCCTTCGACTTTAATATACCCACTTATTAGCCTGACTCCCTCTCCCTCGATTACTCCCAGTATTACGCCTACCATTACTCCCACCCCTACTATATCTGATCCGGTTAATATCCGAGAAATTGTTGATGCCAGTCCCGGAAATGACGGTGATACCTTAACGGTTGTTGGATTCATTGTCAATGCAAATGTTGGAGAGGAAGCGTGTTTCTATCTTTACCAGTGCGACTTTTCCACATTTGTTGTAAATGAAGATACGGGAATTGACCGTGATACTCACTATGATGTGACCGTCAAAGCAAGTAAAGATGAAAAAGAGTCTGACTATATTTTAAATCAGAAAGTGAAATTTAAAGCTGTTGTTGTAGTTGCTGGCGGGGCTACAACACTTGAAAAACTATACTGATCTATATCCCAAACAGGGTAAGAGCGGCAGCGGAAAGTGCGGCGATTACTATAAAAATAATTGAGACAACAGAAAATAGGTTATACCATTTCCCGTTTGTATAATTTCCCATTATTTTCTTGTCGTTTATCACTTTAAGAAGAAAATAGAAAAATATGGGAAGAAGAATACCATTTAACGATTGGGTAAAAATGACAATTGTAAACAAAGGAAAAAAAGGAGTAATAACCAGAACTGCGGCGGCACCTATATTGAGAAGAAAATTCAGATAAAATACTTTACCCTTTTTATACGGATCATCCAGGGACCCCGTAAATCCGAAGAATTCCGAGAAAGCGTAAGAGGATGTCAGTCCCACGATGATAATCCCGATAATTGCCGCGTTGACAAGTCCGACAGCAAAAAGGACACTGGCGAGATTTCCCGCAAACGGCCGGATGGCATCAGCTGCACGTTCTCCGGAATCCAAAGGAATTTTATTTGCAAAAAGGGTGGCTGCTGCTGCGGTTATAATGAAGAAGGAAAAAAAATTAGACATGACAGCTCCGATGTAGGCTTCTATTTTGGCATAGGGAAGCTTACTGACGGAAACGTTTTTATCCTTCATGTAGCTTTGCACGAAAAATTGTCCCCAAGGGGTTATGGTTGTTCCTAGAATTGCAATGGACATGACAATATAGTCTTTGGTTAAGAGGTTTGAAGGCGGCACAAAAAGAGAGGTTACTGATTTTATCCAGTCGGGGTTTCCTTTAATTGCTGAAAACAGGTATGCAAAGTAAAATACCATTCCCGTTAAAAATAGCTTCTGACTTTTTTCGTATTCAGCAAATGTAACCAGAAGAAAACAGAAGGCAATCGTCAGGACTATAAAAGGAAGAGAAGGAAGCCCCAGCATTTGGCTTGATACTTTTAAAGCAGCTATGTCTGTTACTATCGTTCCGAAATTAGCAATAAGAATAAGAGCAAATATAACCATCGCAATCCGTACTCCAAATTTTTCCCGGATCACATCCCCGAGTCCCTTTCCGCTCACAATCGCTATCCGCGATCCCATCTCTTGGGTGACCCCGTACAAAATAGTAAGAATAGGAAGGGTAAAAAGGGCCGCGTATCCCAGTTTTGCACCCGCGTAGGAATACGTGATGACCCCCGCTCCATCGTTGCCGGCCATGGTTGTGACGACGGAAGGTCCTAACACCCCCAAAAAAATAACGAACCGTTTGAGCCACTTGTTGTGAAACATAGAATTATGAGTACTGATTAATGATATCCTCTGATATATCCTGCAGAGATACAATTCCCAAAAGTGCACGGTTCTCATCAACAATGGGGATAGCATAAATGTGATACTTCAGCATGCGTCTTAGGATTATTTCCTTGGGAGTGGTTAGTCTTCCTAAAATCAGATTTTGATTCATAAATCTATATAAAGGGACATCCGGCTTGTTTAGCAGAAGCTCATGTAAGTTTAAAGCACCAACCACTTGATTATTATTATTAATCGCGTAAACGTAAAGCATTTCAGAAAAGTCTATTGTTTTTTTTCTGACTTTTTCAATAACATTTCTGACGGTAGTATCAGCGGGAACGGATAAAAATTCAGTTGTCATCAGATGTCCTATCGGAGTTTTTGCATAATGAAGAAGATGTTCTATTTCTTTTCTTTTTGTACTTTCAACATGAGGAAGAATTTCTTCTCTCTTTTCTTTACCTAAAGACAAGAGGACATCTACACTTTGATCCGGATCAATAAGGGATAGAATTTGTCCGGCATGTTCGGGGGTGTACCTTCCTAAAATTTCCGTCTGATAGTCCAGGTTTAAATCCGCAATAACGCGCAGAGCTATATCTTTGTCCATTACTTTTAATGCTTTTAATACATTTTGAACGGTCGCGTGTTCCAGGTGTTCTGCCAGGTCCTCCGGACGGATTTTTTTAAGTTTTTCTATCTCTTTTTTCAAAACAATCCGTCCTCCCGCAACACCTTCCGGCTGGATATCGCTCCAGGGAATAAATTCGGATTTAAGATGAAAATTAAAATGTCTGAGAATATTAACTAAGATGTTAGCCGCCCCAATCCAGCGGAATACTCCCAAAGCTCCCACATCAATTCCTGATATGACGTATTCGGGAAGATCACTCACAATTACATCATTTACCCGTATGACTTTAACTCCATTTATATCTATAATTTGCTGGTTTTGAAGATGATTAAGAAGGGATATCTCTCCTACTTTTATAGTTACGCTTTCTCGGGTACAACCATTTTTTAATATTAAATCGCGATTATGTCTTCTGAAGTTTTGGATAGATATGGATTCTGTATTATTGGGAGTTTTAATTACAGCTTTGGTAATAAGGGGTGTCTCGGCAGCTAAAAAAAGAAAGTCATGAATCTTACCTATATACCGGTTGTCTTCTGAATAAACCTTTTTTCCGTATAATTCCGAAAAATACAACATAAATGGCTCCTATAATCAAAAAAAGAAAAAAAATATCTCAGGGGATTACCTGCTCATTTTTATATATCTAATTTGGATTGTAGTTCCGGTATTTTCACCTTGTCAACAGGGAAAGAGGTATTTTTCCGATTGACATACTCATAAAATATAAACTACAATAAATTTCTCGTTATTAAAAAAAATAAAAATATATGGAAGACTCACACATTTCTGAAGGAATTCAAAGCGAAGAAAAATCAGGGAATTCTATGTCTCCCAAGCTGGTTGTGGGAGCTCTGGTTATTATATTAGTTGTGGCAATTGTCGGATTCGGATCAAAAAATAAAACGAATTCCCAGTCACCTGAACGAACACAATTGACGATAACTCCTGACAGTTCAAAAACTATGGGTGCATCTGCAAGCAGTCCACTATCTGCTTCAAGCTATAAAGATAATACATATTCTGCCCAGGGAGAGTACGTATCCCCCGGTGGGGATGAACATCTTCAGGTTAAAGTTACCTTAAAAGACGGACTTATAACGGATGCAGAGGTTACTCCTGAAGCAACCCGTCCGAACTCGATTAAATTTCAGGGAATATTTGCTTCAAATTTTAAGCCTCTGGTTGTCGGAAAAAATATTGACGAGGTAAAATTGGATAAAGTCGCGGGCTCCTCTCTAAGTCCTAAAGGATTTAACGATGCAATCGAGAAAATAAAACAGCAGGCAAAAGTCTAAAATGCAGTATGAATTTGATGCCATAGGAACCAGGTGGCAAATTGATCTTTATTCTTCTCTTTCTTCTTCTAAGAAAAAAAATCTTCTTAATAAGATTAAAGACACTATTTTTGAATTTGATTCTGTATACTCCCGCTTTAGACAGGACTCTTTGATTACCCGCATGTCCAGAAAGACCGGAATCTATAATTTGCCTTCCCATGCAGATTTTCTTTTTTCCCTTTATGAAAGACTTTATTATTTAACCGATGGTGCATTTACCCCGCTTATTGGCCAGATATTGTCAGATGCCGGGTACGACCGTAACTACTCCTTAATATCAACACGTAAATTAAATCACCCTCCTTTATGGAGGGATGCTATGGAATATGACGCGTTAAAGCTGAATCTAAAAAAACCTGCTCTTTTGGATTTTGGAGCTGCAGGGAAAGGATATCTTGTCGATATAGTCGGAAATTTATTACATAAAGAAAAAATTTATTCCTACTGCATAGATGCAGGAGGGGATATTCTGTATAAGAGCAAAGAATATAAACCTCTCAGAGTAGGTCTTGAAAATCCTAATAATTTAAAACAGGTAATTGGTGTTGCTTCTATTTTAAATAAAAGTATTTGTGCCTCCGCAGGAAACAGGCGTAAATGGGGAAAATTTAATCATATTATAGATCCTCATACGTTATCCTCTCCTACAAACATATTGGCAACTTGGGCAATTGCAGATATCGCAGTTTTAGCTGATGCTCTCTCGACTTGTTTATTTTTTATTCAGCCAGAAGTTCTAAAAAAAGAGTATAATTTTGAATATCTGATGTTAAATTCGGATTTTTCGATAGAAAAATCCCCTAATTTTTCTTCTGAGATTTTTTACAAGTAATATGCTTGAAAAAATAGATAATTTCCTAAATTCGATTACGATGTACCGACTGGTACTGTATGGACTTTTGGTAATTTCATTTTTTGCAATACTTTTAGGGTTTTTTGGTTTTCTTCCTTTTAGCGGTTTACAATTACTCTTTGGTTCCCTATTAATCTTAATAGTTTGTTATATCTCAAACAAATTATTTTCTGTAATATTCCAAGCTCCAACAAATATCGAATCCGGTTATATTACTTCTCTAATTCTTTTTCTTATAGTATCCCCTCCATCAAATCCCAATGAGACGTTACCTCTTATCTTAGCCTCAGTTCTTGCCACGGGGTCGAAATACCTATTTACATTCAGAAGAAAACATTTTTTTAATCCTGCTGCTATATCTCTATTTATTTTAGGATTACTTGGATACGGTGAGGTAATTTGGTGGGTGGGAAGTACCGTTTTACTCCCTGTAGTTTTAATGGCAGGATTATTAATCGTCAGAAAAATCAGAAGGTTTCACCTTTTTTTCTCATTTCTAATAACCGGAATTGTAATAATTTTGACATACCGAATATTTGATAAAGGGAATCTTATAATTTCCTTAACTGAGATTTTTACGTCCTGGCCTTTGATATTTTTCGGAACCATAATGCTTACAGAGCCTCTTACAACTCCTCCTACTAAAAAATTGCAAATACTATATGGAATTATCGTAGGAATTTTTTTTGGCTTCCCATTTCATATAGGTCCTCTTTACTCAACTCCTGAATTATCCTTACTTATTGGAAATATTTTTTCATATTTAGTCAGCTCTAAACAAAGACTCAAACTTAAACTTATAAAAAAAGAACAGATTGCTCCCTTAGTACACGAATTTACTTTTATGCCTGATAAAAAACTTTCGTATCTGTCAGGGCAATACTTAGAATGGACTCTTCCCCATACCAATCCGGACACCAGAGGGAACCGGCGATACTTCACGGTTGCCTCATCCCCTACCGAGAAAGAAGTAAAACTGGCAATAAAAGCATACCCAACCAGTTCCAGCAGCTTTAAAAAAGCCCTGATTGGTCTTTCCCCGGGACGTTATCTGTTTGCTTCCCAGCTTGCAGGGGACTTTACCCTTCCAAAGGATAAAAATAGAAAACTTGTTTTTATTGCAGGAGGCATCGGAATAACGCCTTTTAGAAGCATGATCCAGTACCTCATCCATAAAAGCGAAAAGAGAAATATTATTCTTTTCTATGCAGTATCGAATGCGGATGAAATGGTATATAAAAATATTTTGGATCAATCGGTTAAAAAATTAGGAATAAAAATAATTTATGTTCTGACAAATTCCCAGAAAATTCCATCCAGTTGGAAAGGAAAAACGGGATATATTACACCGGATATGATTATCAAAGAAGTTCCTGACTTTGTATATCGGTTATTTTATCTTTCTGGGCCTGACGCGATGGTAAGATCTTACAAAAAAATGCTGTCCTATTTAAGTATTCCTAAAAATAATATCATCTGCGATTATTTCCCGGGATTTTAACATCTCTTTTTGCTTGTGTATATGAATTCGATTCGACTGGTAATATAACACTTTTATAATTTCAGTGACAACAAAATAGATTAAAACCACCGCAAGAATGGTAATTAAGTAATTGGGAGTCGGAGGAACAAAGCTAAAAAGAGTGCGGCCCAGAAGGGTATAGGGAAGAATAATTGCAGTTAAAAATGCAAGACCGGTCAGGATAACGAGAATTAAAGAAGGAGGCTTAGCTTTAAAAATAGACAGCCGGGTACGTATGGAAAATAAGAAAAGAAGTTCTGTAAGAACGCTTCCGATAAACCAGTTGGTTTGGAGTACTTGAGGGGAAATGGTATAAAATAACGCAAAGAAAATAAAGTCAAAAATAGAGCTTACTACACCCAGGAGAGTTCCGATTAGGGCAATTTCCTTTATATCATACGAACGCGGACTTTTCAGCTCGGCAGGATCTACATGGTCTGTGGCAACGGCAATCATCGGAAAGTCCGTCAGCAGATTTATAAGTAAAATCTGAAGAGGCAGAAGGGGCAGGTAATTTATAAAAAGGGAGGCAACCGCAACGGTGTAAAAATTGCCGAAATTTGATGAAAGAGTAGCCCGTATATATTTTGAAGTGTTGGCAAATGTCTCTCTCCCCTCTTTTATTCCATCAATGATAACCCCAAGGCTTTTTTTCAGGAGAACAACATCAGCCGATTCGCGCGCGACATCGGTTGCACTCGCAACAACAATTGCCACATTGGCTATCTTTAGAGCCGGAGCATCATTTATCCCCTCCCCTAAAAACCCTACCTCATGTTTTTCCTCCAGAAGCTGTATTATTTTGTATTTTTGCTCAGGGGATACCCGGGCAAAGATGTTGTATTTGTACACTGCCTCGTGTTGACTTTCTGAGGTGAGACTCTCAAATTCAGATCCTGTAATAACATTTGTCGGATTTGGAATTAAGCCGATCTGATACCCTACACTTCCGGCAACCTCAGGACTATCCCCGGTTAAAACTTTAATCTCAATTCCAAGCATTTTAGCATCATTAACCGCTTTTTGAGCCGTTTTTTTGATGGGGTCTACAAAAGAAATAAGCCCTAAAAACTGTAAATCTTTTTCTTCTTTGGTTTGATCCGTACTTTCCTTAAAAAGAATATTTTTCCTAGAAACGGCAATTATACGATTGCCGGATTCTTTTTTAATAAATTCCTCTATTTCTTTTTTCCTCTCTTCTCTTATCCCAGTGCAAATTTTTAAAATTTCCTCAGTTGCGCCTCTTACAATAAGTTCGTAATTATTATTGTTTTTAATTATCATGCTGCTCCTTTTTCTCTCAGGGTCAAACGGATTTTCCTGCAGTCTCTGATATTTCCCGAATTCTTTTTTTTCACTTTCTGATAATGAGTTAAGGAGGGTTATGTCAAATGAGTGGGTGGACTGTATTTTTTTCTCAAGAAGTGTCGCGGCAAGAGAAGCATACAAAAGTGTTTTTTCATCTCCGTATATGTTATGGAGAGTAAGTTTATTTTCAGTGAGAGTTCCTGTCTTGTCCGTTGCGAGTACTTCAATTGACCCCAGATCTTCAATTGCGGAAAGACGCTTTACTATAACTTTATTACGGGCTAAGCGCAGTGCTCCGCGGGAAAGTGAAAACGTGATTACAACGGGCAAGGCTTCTGGAATGACACTTACCGCAAGAGCAATTGAGAAAATTAAAGTATCCGGAATATTTATCGTTTCCTTCTTTATAAATAGGTTAAGAATAAATATTCCAACCAATGTTATAAGGATAAGGTAAAGTAAAAGGCGGCTGAATTTAGAAACACTTTTTTCAAAACTGCTTTCGTGATGAGTTTCAACGGTTAGGTTAGTTATCTCTCCCAGGGAAGAATGCTTTCCGGTTCTTACAACCATTCCTTTCCCCTTCCCGCTCACAACGGTGGTTCCGGAAAAGCATATATTGGACGATTCATAAACATTTTTGGGTAATGTATCCAAAACGGAAGCTGTTTTGCAAGAAGGAACAGACTCCCCGGTTAGAACGGATTCATCTACAGTCAGATTGGTTTCCTCAAATAGTCTGATATCACAGGGAAGTATGTCTCCTGCTTCAAATTGTATAATATCTCCGGGAACTATATCGACACTTTTTACGCTGACATCCTCGTTATTTCTTATAACTTTGACCTCTGGTACAATAAATTTCTTCAATACGGTTAACGTTTGTTCAGAATGATATTCCTGATAAAAGCCAAGAGTTGTATTGATGCTGACAAAAAGGGCAATCATAACCGCATCTATTATTTCTCCCAGGATATAGGAAAGAACTGCAGAGGCAATCAACAGATACAAAAAAGGTGATTTAAATTGACGGAGAAGTATATGCCACCAAAAGATACGGTGTCCTGAAATTTCATTCAGTCCGTATTTTTTTTGATTGTATAGTATCTGATTGGTATTTAGTCCGAATTTTCCTGAGTTAAATTCTTTATATAACTCTTCCGGTGTTTGGACTGATTGGGAAAATGGTCTCATCACCCTATTTTACTTACTCATGTCTAAGAGCATCAATAGGAGATAATTTTGCGGCACGCGAAGCGGGGTAAATCCCGAATACAATACCGACTCCGCTTGAGACTCCGACTGCAAGAAGGAGAGAAACCGGAGAAATGATAAAAGGAATTTTAGCAACGGAGGTGATGAGAAATGAGAATAAAATCCCCATCGTCATTCCGATTGCGCCGCCGACCAGAGTGAGAACAACCGATTCGATCAGAAATTGGGTAAGAATATCCCGTTTCCGTGCTCCGATTGCTTTTAAGAGTCCGATTTCTTTGGTCCGTTCCGTGACAGTTACGAGCATGATATTCATGATTCCTATCCCTCCGACAAGAAGGGAGATCCCGGCAATTCCGGCAAGAAGACCGGTTAACAGTCCGGTTACTGTTCCGAGAGTATTCAGAAGATCCTTTGAGCTTTGGATGGAAAAATCATTTTTTTGTGAGGGTTCAAGATTGTGCCTATCTCTGAGAAACAGAGATATTTTATTAATTGTGTCATCAACCAGGTCCGAATTATTTACCTGAATCAGAATCCCCTGCAGGTGGAATTGTCCGAGTATCATTTTCATCATTGTCGTATACGGAACGTACACCAGCTGGTCCGGGGGAGGCCGGTCTATGCTTTCCTTCGGAGCGGTAACTCCGACAATACGGAATGATCTCTTGTCAATTTTGATGGATTTTCCTATCACGTCTGCATCCTCTCCGAACAAATCAGAAACCACCTTGGGTCCCACTACTGCAACTCGTGCGTACCCGTTTATATCCTCTTCTCCTAAAAACTCTCCTTCTGCAAGTTCGCTGTTTTGCATGGAGATATAAGATTCCGCAACTCCTGTTACGCTGGTACTTATCGTTTCCCCGTTTCCAGATATGCTTCCCGAATAGTTTACAATCGGGGAAAGATTAGTAATATTGTAATCGGATGCGTGCGCCATGAGTGCTTTTGCGTCATCTATGGTAAGTGTTTTTATCGTTGCATAGCTTCCGTCCTGGAATGATCCTGGGAAAATAATCACTTTGTTTGTACCAAATCCTTCTATCTCCCGTGTAATTACTTTTGTTGCTCCATCCCCTAATGAAATAATCAAAATTACGGATGCAATTCCGATTACAATCCCCAGCATGGTTAACAGGGTACGAAGCAAATTTCCCCGGAGAGCCATAAGTGCCGTAATAAAAAGTTCTCTAAAATTCATATGGATTTTTTATCAGAAGTAATTTCACCGTCTTTTATATTTATTATTCTTTTTGCAAATGAAGCAATATCATTCTCATGAGTAATAAGAACAATGGTGTGTCCCTGTTTATTAAGTTCCTGAAAAAATGACATAATCTCATGAGATGTTTTACTGTCCAAGTTTCCGGTAGGTTCATCAGCTAAAAGTATAGAGGGGTTCATTACAAGCGCCCTGGCTATTGCAACCCGTTGTATTTGGCCTCCGGAGATTTTATTGGATAAACTATTGGCCTTTGTTTCCAGATGGACAAGAGTCAGGCACTCCATGGCACGCTTTGTCCGCTCCTCCTGCGGTATACCGGCATACATCATAGGACGCTCCACGTTTTTGAGTACCGTGGTCCGGGGCAGGAGGTTAAACGCCTGAAAAACAAATCCGATCTCTTGATTTCGGATATGAGCCAGTTGATCATCATTGTAACTGCTGATATCTTTTTCATTTAGAAAATAGCGTCCGCTCGTGGGACTGTCCAAACAACCGATAATATGCATCAGTGTCGATTTACCGCTTCCTGAAGGGCCCATAATGGCAACAAATTCACCCCGAAAAATCGTAAGGGAAATTTTTTTTAAAGCCGGATAGGCATCCTCGCCATTTCCGTATGTTTTTGAAACATCAGAAAAAGAAATAAGGGAAGAAGTGTTTTTCATACCTACATTTATTGGCCTGAAGGTCCCATGAGTGCCGACGCGGACGGTCCATTTTTGGTTCCCGTTATAACTTCACTTCCTTCTGCAATTCCGCTTTTTATCTCTGTTTTTTCCGTACCCTTAATACCGATTACTACCGGGATATAGTTAGTTTTTTTGGTTCTAGCATCCAGAATTTGTACTGCCTTTTTCCCCTGATACGGTTTGACGGCATTATTAGGAACCGTCAACACATTTGTGGCATCTGCCGTTTCAATATCTACATTTGCGGTCATACCGGGTTTTATTCCCGGGCCGGGATTAAGTATGCTTATCAAAACACGGTACGTGATAACTCCGGATGTATTGGTTCCGACGGTATCGATACTTTTAACGCTCCCGTTAAATGTTTTCCCCGGGAATGCATCCAGGGTAACTTCTGCTTTTTGACCTTCCGCGACTTTTGGAATATCTACCTCGTTTAACGATACATCAACCTGTGTATTGGCAACTTCCGATATAATCATCAAAGTTGAACTTTTTGTCTGCACCGTATCTCCGACAGATAACTGCAAATTTGCAACAACCCCTCCTGCAGTTGCTTTTACCGTGGTATCCATAGTTGCCTGGTAGGATAGATGTGCGCTTGTTAATGCTGCCTGTGCCTGAAAGATTACCGCTTGCTGTTTTTTGTAATTACTCTCCGCAGCGAGCCAGTCATCCTTTGCTATATGAAATTCTGCTGAGGATCTCTGGTCGTTTTTGGGGGACTCGTCTGAATTTTCATACGTATCCGTTTGGGCAAGCGTTTTAAACGTATCCCATTTGGAAAACATGACAGACTGCAGAGTGTACAGGTTGGAGTTGGCAGTATCCAGAGTTGTTTTAGCAGTCAAGTATGAAGAAAGGGCCTGCGCTTTCTCCTGTTCGGTAGCGCTGCTTTTTACTTTAAATAAATTCTGTCCCGGGGTGACCGGATCGTTATTTGCGACATATATTTCCTCAACCGTTCCGTTTGTCGGAGAATAAATACCAGTTGTGCTGCTGCTGCCTATATTTCCTGTCTCAGAAACAAGTTCTGTTATATTTCCCCGCGCAACTTTTGCAAAAATATAGTGGGGTTTTGCGTTTGCTCTCTGAATTTGACCCAACAGGACAAAAAATAAAACTACGATTGCAAGTAGAATAAAAACTTTATTTCTTCGTCTGGTTTTGAGAAACCACTGAAAAGGCCGTTTAATAAATTGAACAGCTGTACTCATAGGTTTTATTTCTTTATTCCTTCAATGATAGCCCGGTAAATACGAATAAGTTCTTTGATATCTTTTTGGGGAACTTTTGAAAATAAGGTTCCGATTTTGTTAAGCATTTTCTTCTTTTGCAATATCATTTCCTCTTCCCCCGCAGGGGTTAACGTTATACGAGTGATTCGAAGATCATCCTTATCTGAATCCCGTTTAACCAGTCCTGCATGGGAGAGGCGTTTGATAAGCTGTGTAGTTGAGGATTTCGAGAGTTTTAAATCATTTGCCAGGTCTCCTACCGTTTGAGCAGGCTTACTTTTCAAAAAATGAAGTGCCGCAAACTGTAACATGGTTGCAACTTTCTCTTCATGAGATTCTTGGGTCTGATGCGCGACAATCTTGCCAAACTGCATCATGACGTTGAAAAGCTCTTCGATATATGCATTATTTGCCATAGATATAGTTTATCTATTAAATAGTTTAACACATAAACTATGTACTATCAATACTACAGATTATATCTTGAGCATAATTAAATGTGGTCTTTAATAAAAAGATACAGGTGGAAGTAATTATCTTTCAGAGTACATACATGCTAAGATAGGCTTATAATATGGATAAAAAGATATTAGCGTATCTTAATCCGATTTCCCACTTGGGGGATACCCATTATTCTTTTCTGTTTCCCTTCCTCTTAACTATCTTTATCTACGCATTGTTTGAAGTTTTAGCCTATTTTATTTCCATGGATCCGAGTGCGTACGGTGTGTATGTCATTTCATTATCCGCTGTACTTATAACTTATTTTAGCTTTAGGGACGGAATAAAAGGAGGATTTACCGCAACGGTTATAACCCCGGGCTATTATTTTTATATTATGTACTCCAGGCATTATACCCAAGCACAGTTGACCTCCGGAATTGAGACAACGATTATTCTATCCATTTTGTATTTAATCCTATCAACCATTATTGGGGGTCTTAAGCAAAAAATTGATAACCTGATTGAACAGGAAGCAGATGAAAAAAGAAGATTACAGACAATCATTCAACAATTACCGGTCGGAGTTCTCATCACAGACAGTAAAGGAACTATTATACAGGGAAATAAAAAAATAAATGCAATCATGGGTACAAAACTTCCCATCTCCCTTAAAATTCCACTCACCCAAAACGGAAAACTTGCAAACCCCTCTCAATCTCCCCTTTCTCAAGCGCTTATAACCGGCAAGCCAGTTGTTGGAAAAGAATTTGTCCTGGAAAAAGAAGATGAGAAAAAAACATACATACAGGTGAGCGCAGCCCCCATTCTTAACCGGCACGGAAGAGTGATAGCTGCAGCCGAGATTGTTCATGATGTAACGGCACAAAAAGAACTGGAACAAAGAAAAGATGACTTTGTAAATATGGCATCCCATGAGTTAAAGACACCTATTACCAGTATGAAGTTATATATAGAATCTCTTTTAAACCGGATAAAAAATTACAATGACCCCCGTTCTAAAAAAACTCTGCATAGTATTAAAGAACAGACCCAGAAGCTGCAGAAATTGGTCAGCGATTTACTCGATGTTTCCCGTCTTCAGACCGGAAAACTAACTTTTAATAAAGAGAAGTTCAACTTGGATAGATTATTAAAAGAAGTAATAAACGAATTACGGGGAACTGCTAAAAAACAGAAAATTAACTATTTGAAAAGATCATCTGTAATAATCTATGCGGATAGATTTCGAATCTATCAAATAATTACCAATCTTATAACCAATGCCATCAAATATTCCTCTAATGAAGGAGATATTAATATAGGACTGAGGAAATTAAACGGAAAAGCAACGGTAAGTGTGCAGGACTTTGGTATTGGTATTGCAAAGGATCAGCAAAAAAGAATATTTGACAGACTGTATCAGGTAAATGATGATATGGGAAAGACATTTCCCGGATTTGGAATGGGGCTGTATATTTCAAAAGAAATAATTAAAAGGCACAGAGGCAATATTTGGGTTTATAGTGAAAAAGGAAAGGGATCTACATTTTATTTTAGTTTGCCTCTTAAAAAATAATATGATTTCATCCCATCCGGGAGATGAGAAAGTAGCACTTCTATCAGGAAAATAAAAAACCACCTGAGTTAAAAATATGAAAGTCATTCTGGCCATGGTAATGTCTCTGGACGGTAAAACGACAAAGTGGGATGAAGCGGGAATTTATAATTGGACTTCCCCGGAAGATCGGGAATATTTCTTTTCACTGCGTGAGAAAAATGACGTAATAATTATGGGCAGAAAGACATTTGATGCCGCAAAATCCGTCATCAAACTTTCTCCCCGATGTTTACGAATTGTTATGACACGTACACCTCAAAAATATTCCAACATAGCCGTTAAAGAGATGCTTGAGTTTACCGATGAGCCGTCTTCCCGACTTATCGAAAAACTTAATAAAAGAGGATACAGCAAAGTGCTGGTTGTAGGAGGCGAACAGGTAAACTTTCATTTTTTAAAAGAAAAACGTATAGACGAGATATGGATAACCATAGAACCTTTACTTTTCGGACTGGGAAATTCCTTAGTATCCCCAAGTAGACTCAATATAACTATGGAGTTAAAAGGGGTAAGAAAACTTAATAAGAAGGGCACCCTGTTACTGAAATATAGGGTGATATACAATAGTTTTTAGGAACTATTGACAAGACCAGATTTCATCCTATATTATTTCCACAACTATATTTTTAGGTAAATTCGTGAAAAAATTATTCATTTTCCTGTTAGTCGTTGTTTCTTCCTTGATCATCTATTCTATACGTGCAAAAGTTTATGCGGTACCTCCTCCTAATTTCCAAACCACGCAAATTATAGGCTCGGGGATGAGTGAAACAACCGGGTTTGATTTTGCTCCGGACGGAAGAATTTTTATTCTGGAAAGAACGGGAAAGGTGTTGGTGTATAAAAACGGAGCACTTCTTCCTACTCTTTTTACTCAGTTTCAAACCGTTGATACCGGAGACCGGGGGCTTATGGGAATTGCATTTGATCCTGATTTTTCAAACAATCACTATGTTTATTTCTACTATACCGGGACAGACACATTAAACCATTTGGTTCGCTTTGATGCATCCGGAGATACTGCAAACGGATCCGCCGTCACCATTTACCAGACTTTAATCCCTTCAGATGAGCTTCATGTCGGCGGAACGATCAGATTTGGTCCGGACGGAAAGCTGTATTTATCTGTCGGAGATAACGGAAACACTGCTAATTCTCAGGATCTTAGTAACCCGCATGGAAAAATTCTGAGAATGAATAAAGACGGGACAACTCCCTCTGATAACCCGTTTGTCGGACAGTCGCAAGTTGAGGAGAAAATCTGGGCATATGGATTTAGAAATCCTTTTAGATTTCAGTTTGATAGCGTAACCGGAAGACTATATGTGGGGGATGTCGGACAAAGCGCGTGGGAGGAGATTGATCTGGTGCAAAAAGGAGGAAATTACGGATGGCCGACGTGTGAAGGGTTTTGCCAGGGAAATAATACCGGTAATTTTATTGATCCCATTTTTTCATACAGCCACGCGGGACAAAGCGCATCCGTTTCCCTAGGACCAATCTATCAGGGAAATATGTTTCCTTCCCAATATAAAGGAAATTTGTTCTATGGAGACTATGCACTCGGATTTATTAAAGGTCTGACTTTGGATGCAAACGGGGCAAAATCCGGAACATTTGATTTTGATTTATCCGCAGGAAGCGTTGTGGATGCCAAAATTGCCTCTGACGGGTCCATGTATTATATTACCTATTATCCGGAGAGACTCTACCGGATCACCTATTCCACAGGCAATCAAATTCCCATTGCCAAATCATCATCTGATATAACCGGCGGAAATCCCCCACTTACTGTGCATTTCTCAAGTGACGGAACAAACGATCCGGATGGAGATTCTATTACTTATTTATGGGACTTTGGAGATAACACATTCGCAACAGATCCCAACCCGACTAAAATTTACAATCAAAAAGGAACCTACACAGTTAAGCTCGCAGTAAGCGACGGACCCGGGACGGGAAACGCGGCTCCAATTACCATCAAGGTCGGTACTCCGCCTTCAGTCACTATCACACAGCCTGTTAATAATTCAACGTATCACGCGGGAGATACTATTTCCTATGCGGCAGAAGCAACGGATAGTCAGGGAAACAATCTTCCCGATAGTGCCTTTACAACAGAAATTTTGCTTCACCACCAGACACATACCCATCCTTTCTACGGACCGGTTCAAAACAGAACCGGAACATTCCAGATTCCAACAGAGGGAGAACCTTCCTGGGAAACATGGTATGAGATAAAGATAACCGCAACAGATGCTGATAATGTATCAACGACACAATCGGTAACGATTTATCCCGTTAAAGTAAATCTTACTTTTCAAACACAACCATCCGGACTTCAAATTCTTTTAGATGGTCAACCTACAAATACGCCCCAAACTATTGCGCATGTCGTCGGATTTCAAAGAGTATTAAGCGCTCCAATCTTGCAGGAGTTAAACGGGAATGTTTATCAGTTCGCATCCTGGTCAGACGGAGGAGAAGTCCGGCATACCATTACTGTTCCCTCAAGCGATACCGCGTACACGGCTAATTTTAACGCAGCGCCTGCCTTTAACGCGGAATATTTTAATAACATAAATCTCACAGGAAGTCCCGCAACAACAAGACAGGATAAAAAAATAGATTTTAACTGGGGATATAATTCTCCCGATCCCGCGATATCTGCGGATGACTTCTCGGTAAGGTGGACAAAAATTCAGCAGTTTGCCCAGGGGAAATACACGTTCACCATGACGGTTGATGACGGGGGCAGGCTTTATGTTGATAACCAGCTTCTTATTGATACATGGATAAATCAGGCAGAGACTTCTTACCAGGCAAGCATACTGTTAAGCGGGGGAGATCACGCTATCAAAATGGAATTTTATGATCATACAGAAGACGCAGTCGCTAAATTGGTGTGGGACTTATCTGCCGATAGCGGAGTTACACCAACACCTACACCCACTCCAACTCCGGGGACAGGCGGTAACAACGGATTAACGGGAACTTATTATGACACTATAGATTTTACCGGAACAAGTATAAAGAGAACCGACGCAACCGTTAATTTTGACTGGGGGGCGGAATCTCCTGATCCTACTGTCGGCCCGGATACATTTTCCGTAAGATGGACGGGACAAGTTCTTCCTAAAGAAAATGAGACGTATACTTTTTACACGGATTCTGATGACGGAGTACGGCTTTGGGTAAATAACGAGCAGATTATAAATAACTGGACAGACCACGGATTTACCGAAAATTCAGGAACCATCTCACTTTCCGGGAATCAAAAATATGATATCAAAATGGAATTTTACGAGAGAGGCGGGCAGGCAGTTGCCAAATTATTATGGAGTTCACCCTCTCAGGTAAAACAGATACTACCCCAATCTCAACTTTTTAAAACATCCGGTCCATTACCTACTCCGACACCTACTAATACTCCTACTCCAACTCCCACTGTTACTCCAACGCCAACGTCTACTCCTACGACAACTCCGACCCCAAGTGCTTCTCCGACCCCCTCATCTTCAGGAGACGGATTAAAAGGAATTTACTTTAATAATATAAATTTCACCGGCAATTCAATTACACGAGTTGATCCTACTGTTAACTTTAACTGGGGGGCTGGATCTCCTGAGGCTGCACTTGGCCCGGATACCTTTTCCGTACGGTGGAGCGGATTTGTGCTTCCTGAGTATTCACAAACATACAGGTTTTATACATACACGGATGACGGAGTAAGGCTTTGGGTAAATAACCAGCAGATTATAAATAAATGGGTCAACCAGTCTCCTAAAGAATGGAGCGGAACCATTTCATTAACTGCCGGGCAAAAATACGCCGTTAAAATAGAATACTACGAAAGAGGAGGAGGGGCGGTTTCAAAACTGTGGTGGAGCAGTTCCTCTCAAACAAAACAGATTATTCCTCAAAACAAACTGTTTTCTCAGTAAAATTGACCGATTTTAACGCAGATCCAAACTGTCTCTGAGATACACAATATTCTTTGGCTCAATTACAATCTGTTTTTTTCCGGGAGAAACGTATCCTGCATCGATTGCCTCATACCCTTCTTCTTTTATAATACTTAAAGACTTAGGCGCGTGTTTTTCCGGTATAAAAAGTGCATAATCCATTCCCATATTAAAAGTCTGATACATTTCAAAATCAGAAAGTGTAGAATGGTTTTGTATGAAAGAAAAAACAGGCTGAGGAGGCAGTATTTTTTCTACCCGGTAGGTAAAATCAGGACGGGCGCGCATGAGTTTTTTCAACCCGTGTCCGGTTATATTTGAGATATAATTAATTTGAATATGTGATGAAAAAAGCTTTTCCAAAAGATTTGCATATATGTTAGTTTTTGTAAGAAGCACTTCTCCGTATAACTTTCCGTCCGGCAATTTTGTGGCATATCCTTGAGGCAATCTATCTGCTATTGCACGGGTTAAAGAAATTCCATTTGCATTTACTCCCGAGCTTCCAAGTAAAATTATGCGATCTCCATTTTTTAGATTACTGTCTCTTATAAGACGTTTTTTTGACTTAATAATTCCTACTGCTGATCCTCCTAAATCTATGGTGCCGGGATTTATAATTCCCTTAAGTGTCGGAGTTTCTCCCCCGCCCCAGGATGCACCTGATAAATCACAAGCTGATTTCCATCCGTTTATTAAATCTTTTATTCTTTCCAAATCTGATAAAAACGAGCTGTTGGCAATTGCCCAATAAGCATGAATTACCAGAGGTGTTGCTCCGGTTGAGATAAGATCATTGATTATTGTTGCAACTGTATCATGTCCAATAATGTCATAATAGGTCTTTCCGGTAATTTTCCTCATTTCATCTGCTACTAAATTCTTTGTACCAAGTCCTTCCACAACAGAGGCCATATGGATATTTCCTTGTTTCCAGATATAGGCAGATTCACCTCTGGAATCAGGAATTTCTGAAAATCCATTAGATATCAGATTTTTTGCTGTATAGCGCCCCGCTTCTTGAGCCATTTTCTTTACGGGATCCATATCAGCATAATTCACTCCGGACTGGGGATATGTCAAAGATTTATTTTTCAGAGAAGTATTTTTTTAACGCGTTTGATAATTCTTTCTTCAATAGGGTATGAAAATGCTTTAAATTTTTTTCCGGTTATTTTTTCATACACCGCGATGTATCTTCTGGCAACCTCAATAATAAACTCATCCGTCATGGGAGGCGGAGGGCCGTCTCCCCTATATCCCTTTTTTGCATACCAAAGCCTCAGAAATTCCTTATCAAAATTCTCAGGCTCCGTTCCTTCTTTAAATCTTTTTGCATATGTTTTTTTGATCCAAAATCGGGATGAGTCAGGGGTATGAATTTCATCTATTAACATTAATTTTCCGTTATGTAAACCGAACTCATATTTGGTATCAACTAATATCAGTCCCCTTTTTTCACAGAGGTTAGTTCCGAGATCAAAAAGCGCAAGTGATGTTTTTTCTATCTGATCATAAAGCTTTTGAGAGACCAGTCCTCTTTTGATAATTTCTTCCCGTGTCAGTCTTTCATCATGTCCGTCTTTTCCTCCTCCGTGAGTAGTAGGAGTTATAACCGGTTTTGGAAGACGCTCATTTTTGTGTAACCCGTCCGGAAATTTTAAACCGTAAATAAAGCGCTCGCCGTTTTTATATGAATACCATATGGAGGTCTTTGTTACACCTGAAATATATCCACGGACTACCATCTCAACGGGAATCGGATCGCAATTGTGTGCAACAGTTACATTAGGATCAGGAACTGATATCAGATGATTAGGAATAATTTTTTTTGTTTTTTTAAACCAGAAGGCAGCAAGCTGGTTTAGGACAGCGCCTTTAAAAGGGATACATCCCAAAATCACATCAAATGCAGACTGTCGGTCTGTTGTGATTAAAATTCTTTTATTCCCCGTTATGAAAATATCTCTCACTTTCCCCTGCTGCTTTTTAACTCCCGGAAGATTAACCGATTTCAGAACCAGAGGGATCGATTTTAAAAGGGTTTGTTTTTGAATCATATTATTTTTTATATTTTTTAAATCCTGCAGTTTCTAATTTCTTTGATTTTTCAACAACTGTATCATGAAGCCTTTTTTTGTACTCTGTCATTTTCTTGTATAATTCTGTGTTTACAATAGAGAGAATCTGAACAGCTAAAAGTCCGGCATTTTTTGCTCCGTTTATAGATACCGTTGCGACGGGGACTCCCGGGGGCATTTGAACAATTGAGTACAGGGAATCAACTCCGTTTAATGTTTTTGACTGGATGGGAACTCCGATAACCGGGAGTGAAGTAAGTGATGCTATCATTCCGGCCACATGAGCAGCTCCTCCGGCGCCGGCTATAATAACTTTTAAGCCCCTGTCATAAGCACTTCCCGCGTACTCATACATCACATCCGGAGTTCTGTGCGCGGAGATAATCCCCATTTCATACCCTATGCCAAATTCTTCCATGATCTCTCCCGCCTCTTTCATAATAGGTAAATCAGAATCTGAACCCATGAGAATTCCTACAAGTGTCTTTTTCATAATTGTGATACCTTTAAATATTTTTTCACCTCTTTTACTAATTGTAAAGATCGGTAAGGCGCATTACCCACATGCTTCCTAATATCAAAAAGCTTTTCTAATGTATTTGAGGGTATAAATTTCGCAATATCTTTATTTTTAAGAAGTTTCTCTTTTAACGAATTTTTTTGGCCGATATTTATTTCCTGCCACGACTCCATGGAAAGACCGCGAATTATCTCATGAATTTGCTGGCGGTTTGCACCTTTTTTTACAGCTTCTATCATAACTACTTCAGTAACCGCAAACGGAGCATAAAGTTCCAGATTAAACTTAATTTTTTCTTCAAAGATAACCATGCCCTCAATAATTTTTTCTGCTGTTATTAATACTTCATCCAGAGCAAGAAACGAATCTGCCATTATTAAGCGCCGATTAGCAGAGTCATCCAGTGTCCTTTCCAGATAAGAAAGCGCTGAGTTTTCTAAAGCAATCGCGGGAAGGCCTGCAATATATCTGGTAAGAGAGCATATTTTTTCCGCATTAATAGGATTTTTCTTAAAGGGCATTGCAGATGACCCGACTTGTTTACTTCCAAACGGCTCTGACCATTCTCCAAACATGGGCGATTGTAGGATTCTTAAATCTCCCGCGAATTTAGATAAAGATGCCGCAATTGATGAAAGCAAAGTAAGGAGGAGGTAATCATACTGTCTTGGATAAACCTGAGACGTAATTAGAGCTGATTCCAAACCCAGTTCTTCCATGATAATCTTTTCCATTTCCCCAAAAGTAATTTTTGATCCCTGTAATAATTTTGTGTAGCTTGCACCCGTTCCTACTGCCCCTTTAAAGCCTTTTCCTTTTATGTTCGTTTTTACGAAATGAAGAAATTTTAAATTATTAAATGTGTCCTGGAGATAAAATGCAAAACGGTATCCGACCGTTGTCGGTTCAGCCGGCTGAAGGTGAGTAAACCCGATACAGGGAACATCTGCATATTTCAAAACTTTACTGCATAAGAGGAGGATGATTTTTCTCAATTTATCTTCTATTAAATTCAGAGCTTCACGCGCGCGTACCATATCGGCATTATCAACAATATCCATGCTGGTTGCTCCCATATGAATTTTGCCTCCTCCTATTTTTGCTTTCTCTGCGTATTCTTTGATTGCGGCAACTACATCATGCTTTGTCTCTTTTTCGATCTCCAAAATTCTTTCAATATCTATATTTTCCTGATGTTTAACGAGATCTTCCAGTTCTTCCAAACTTACCATGCCGGCTTTATGCTGAGCTTTGGCAAGTGCTACCCATATACTTCTCCAGATATGAAATTTAAGCTCTTCGCTGAAAATACGGCGCATTTCTTCTGAGCCATAACGCCAGGTGAAGGGAGAAATAAATGTGGAATAAGTGTAAGAGGTGTTTTGTTTCATTAATTGGTAAAGTAGGAAACTGCGTTTTTAAATATGTGTAGTCCGGGTCCGTATTTTGGCAGGGGCTTATTTTCTCTTTTATATTTTTCTTTCAGGTAAGTCCAGTGAGGCAACTGGGTAAAAAACATTGCTCTCTCCGGATGAGGCATCATGCCTAATATTCTACCATTTTCACTGGTTATTCCTGCAATATTCTCAAGTGTCTCTGTCGGGTTGGCCTCTAGGTCCAAATAGGTGCAAATTTCTCCTTTAATATATCTCAAAGCAATCATACCCCTTTTTTTCATTTTGGAAAGAGTCTGGGGTGATGCATAGAATTTCCCTTCTCCGTGAGCAATAGGAAGCATAAGAGTTTTTATGTCTTTTAGCCAGGGGGAAGAATTAGTAATCTCTAAATCTATCCATCTGTCCGTATATCGGGCTGATGAATTATGGAGAAGAGCTGATTGTTTTTCTCCGTATCGATATTCCAGTGCGGGAACCAGTCCCAGATGGGTAATAATCTGAAATCCGTTGCAGATACCCAAAGTTAACGTATCCCGTTTTACAAATGCCTCAATTTCTCTCCATAGGTGATTTTTTAGTTTATTGGCAAATGCATTACCAGAACCGGTATCATCCCCGTATGAAAACCCGCCGGGAAAAACGGCAATCTGGTAATTGGAAAGGGAATACAGTCCGTCAATAAGGTCGTTAATATGGACGATATCAGAAACAGCGCCCGCTAAGTTAAAGGCAAACGCAGTTTCTTCCTCACAGTTTAACCCATACCCCGAGAATATAATCACTTTTGGTTTCATGTTAGTAATCTTTAAAGGTAGAACGGTACGATTTTAAAAGAATATTGCAATCAGAATTTACAATCGTTTCACCTCTATTGCTTTTTATAATACATTTATTATCCTCTCTTGCTTTCCCTATCAAAAAATGAGAAATATTTTTAAATACATTTTCGAATTTCATTTTATTTTTCGGATCAATAGTTAGTATAATTCTTCCCTGGCTTTCTGAAAAAAGGATGGTATCCGTTCTGAGGTTATCCGCAATACCTTTTAAAGATACATCAACTCCGCATCTCCCTGCCATTGATTTTTTGGCAAGGGCAACGGCAATTCCGCCTCTTCCTACACTGATTGCCGAGCTTATTAAATCCTTTTGTATTGCGTCATAAAAATACCTGTACAGATGACTGTTTTTTTTGGCATCAACTTTAGGAACTCTATTTCCCGTTAAAAGTTTCCCCCCGCGACTATCTGAGAGCATACTATAATATTCAGATCCGGTTAACTCATCTTGTGTATCTCCCAAGAGGTATATCAAATCACCAGGATATTTAATATCAGGGGTCACGCTTTTTTCTATATCTTCAATTATCCCCAGGGATGAGATTAAAAGAGTCGGAGGGACGGAAATGTTAACCCGGTTTCCCTTCCCGTCAAACCCTTTAAAATCATTATACATACTGTCTTTCCCGGCTATAAAAGGAGTTTGGTAGGCTACTGCATAGTCGTAACAGGCCTCTCCCGATTTTTTAAGCTTGTAAAGGTACTCCGGATTATCCGGTTGAGACCAGCAAAAGTTATCAAGAAGGGCTAAATATTCGGGATTGGCACCTACCGTAACTGCGTTTCGGATAGCCGTATCTATTGAACATGCAGTCATTCGGTACGTATCTGTATCGCTGTATGTCGGATAAGTAGCCTGGGAAATTACAACCCCTTTTTTTGATGTAAGAAGCGGACGAAACACCACAGCATCCGCATTCACCCGTCCCTTTCCCACCAAAGGTTTTGTCACAGAACCTCCGCCAACCTCATGATCAAACTGTTCTGAAATAAATGAAAATCCGGCAATATTAAATCGTGAAAGTAAATTTTCTAAAACACCCGCATAGTTTTTAGGCTCTTTAATACCGTCTGATTCCGTTATGATTGTCGCAGGGGTCGTCTTCATAGGACGGGGAGGCAGGCCGTTATGAAGAAAATTCATGCTTATATCCATAATTTTTTTCCCATGATAGGTGACGATACATTTGCCGTTTGTGGTAAATGTACCGATAATACTTGCTTCTACTCCTCTTCTTTTTAAAAGTTCTGACAGCTCTTTCCATTTTCTTTTGGGTACTGAAAGGGTCATCCGTTCCTGAGATTCTGAAATCCATATTTCCCAAGGGGAGAGACCCGGATATTTCAGGGGTACTTTTTCAAGTTCGACTTTTGCCCCCCCTGATTCCCGTGCCATTTCAGAAACGGAACAGGAGAGGCCTCCTGCTCCGTTATCCGTAATACTTGTATACAGTCTTTTATCCCGTGCTTCTTTTACTAAGGCATCGCTTAATTTTTTCTGAGTAATAGGATCTCCGATCTGAACTGCTCCTACTGGACTTCCGGAAGAGAGAGCTTCAGATGAAAAAGTAGCCCCGTGAATACCGTCCTTCCCAACTCGTCCGCCAACCATAACGATATAATCTCCCCTCTGCGCTTTCTTTTTAAAGATGGGTTTCCCCTTTATTTTTTTAGGTATTAACCCTACCGTGCCTACAAATACCAAGGGTTTGCCTTTATACCGGTTGTCGAAGAAGACAAATCCCAGAGGGGTGGGAATTCCTGAACAGTTGCCTCCGGAATTTACTCCCGCAACAACCCCATCCATAATTCTTCTGGGTGAGAGTAGCGGCTGTGTAAGCGCTGAATCTCGGTAAAGAAACGACGTGTCATCAGGATTCCCGAAACAAAAGCCATACGTATTTGCAACCGGTTTTGCTCCTAATCCAAATCCGATTGCATCCCGATTTACTCCTACAATTCCGGTAACAGCTCCTCCAAACGGATCCAAAGCTGAGGGACTGTTGTGAGTTTCCACTTTATGAGTAATCAGGTAATCGCGGTCAAACTCGATCGCGCCTGAATTGTCATGAAAAACAGAGACACAAAAATCTTTTTTACCTTTTTTGGCACGGATTGTATGTGTTGCTCCCTGGATAAAAGTTTTGTATAGCCCGTTTTTAACCTCATCGATTGGGTCAGCAAAAATGGTGTGTTTACAATGCTCTGACCACGTCTGGGCGATTGACTCAAGCTCAATATCTGTAGGATTTCTTCCCAATTTTCTAAAATGATCTTGGATAGTTTTCATATATATAAAATCCAGCGCCAAAGGTCCCTGAAACTTTCCGTTTTTATCTATAATTCCTCTTTTTCCGAGATCTTTAAGTTTACTATCTGTAATATTTAAATTTACTTCCTCTGCGTTTTGTGCGGCATTAAGTCTGACAACGGGTAAAAGAGCGGGCATCCCGCCTTGTTTTTTATACGTTTTGTAGGAAACAACAGATGCATGCTGAATAAGAGGATTGTAAAGGGAATCAGCGATTTTATTTGCTTCTTCAGAAGTGATGTCTCCCGTTATAAAAGTAATTTGAGAGGTATACACATTTTCCGGAGGGACAAAACTTACTTTCATTTTGTCTGTAATAATTTCTTTTGCGGTATTTGCTATATTGTCAGTAACCCCCGGCAGAAAGCTAATTTCCAACGCATATGAGAATGCAGGAGGAGATATGCCTTCTGAAACAGAAGCTCTCTGTACGATGGGATTAATAAGAGTATCGGAAATTTCTTGAAGTTCTTCTCTTTTAAACCTTTTATCAATGGTATATACGTCAACGATGCTGATTTTTTTTATGCTTTTAAACCCAAGTTTATGAAGATTTTTCTTGCGGACTTCCGTTCGAGTATCAAAAACAGTTGAAATTATTTCAATTCGAAAGGGCATACCTCAAATAGTATAACAAAACTTGACAATCGCCACTATTAATATATTCTGAAAAAGAATACTATAATAAAGTGTTCTTTTCTATGAATTCAAAACAAATCCTCGCCATCTATCACAGAGTTACCTCACAGAAATCATCTCCCGTTACCCCACAATTCACAAAAGAATATTCCAAAATAACTAAACTAAAATGTGTTTCTGTCGCGGATGCGGCATTTGGAGATTCAGGGAAAGGAGCAATAGCGGCAAAGCTGAATACCATTCTTTCCCGGAAGAAAAAACTTATTTCCCTTGGTCCTAACGGAGGAGCCAATGCCGGGCATGAGACATCCGCTTTCGGAAAATTAGTTGTAACCCATCATATGCCTATTGCAGTTATTCAACCCGGTGCAACCGCAGTTATAACCCGGGGAAAAGTAATTCATCCTTCAGATCTCGTAAGTGAAATGGATCATATTAAAAAACAGTTTGGAACGACTAAATTACCCGGTAAATTGATTATTGATGAGAGAGTATTCCTTTCTTTAGATACTCACCGGGCTTTTGAAGCAGCATTAAACTCAGTTTCTGTGGGGGGACGGGGATCAACCGCGCGGGGAATTGCGACAAGTTATGCAGATATTTATCTGCGGATTGCACTCTCTATGAGAGATTTGTTAAATCCGAACTGGAAAAATATCTTCAAAAACCACTACCTTCTGTACCAGAAACTGCTCAAAGGTTTCGGAGGGGAATATGAGGACATGGAAAATGTGTGGGTTACCTCGTTTGGGAAAGATAAAAAAAAGGTCGGAAGTGAAAAAGAGTTTTTGGAGCGTCTGAGTGTAGCCCGTGAGAAAATAAAGCCATTTGTTATAAGCACAATGTATTCATTTTTGAAAGGAGCTTGGAGTGATCCTCAAAAAATATTCACAATCGAATTTGCCCAGGCAGCGGGACTGGATCCCTATCACGGAGTATATCCGGATGTAACA
>MFJL01000011.1:0-11954 GCA_001779195.1 Candidatus Gottesmanbacteria bacterium RIFCSPHIGHO2_02_FULL_39_11 | reverse complement strand
CCGCAGTGAACAAAACGAGTTCGGAAAATCAACAGGACGTCCCCGGGATGTATATGAAATCTCTTTGCCGATTTTACGGTACCTAAGAAGAGCAGACGGGTATACTAATCTTGCGGCAACTCATCTGGATGCAGCCACCCAAAGTGAAGCTATTGGGGTGGTGACTCACTATACGGATAAAAAAACAGGAAGAGAACTCCCCTACTTACCCTATCAAGATTATTTAGACCGTCTTAAACCCCATATCGTCGAATTTCCCGGGTGGGACGGTCACGCATTAAAAGATGTTAAAAATCTGAAAGACTTACCGCGGGAAGCCTCCCAGTATCTGTCATTTTTAAGTCAAACCGTGGCGCCGGTTGCACTTGCGACCACGGGACCTGAAGTCGAGGAGTATTTATCCTGGATACCCGGACTTTCATAATGCTTTTTTCCCGATATCCGTTCTGTACTGCATGTTATTAAAGCTCACTTTTTTTTCGTTTATAAAATCATATGCTTTTTTTATTGCATTTTTTAATGTGGGAGCATAGGAGGTTACTCCTAAAACCCTTCCTCCTGAAGTAAGTATCGTATTGCCTTTTTGGGTAGTTCCGGCATGAAATACAAACGGATTATTATTTGAGTAATTATTATCTGCGTGAATTTCCTGACCCTTTTCGTATGAGGAGGGGTACCCGTCGGCTGCTAAAACAACACAAACTGAGTAGCCTTGTTTAAATCGCACCTGAGATTTTTTAAGCGTGCCGGTTATGCATGAATTAATAATTGGGAGTAAGTCGCTTTTGAGAAGCATCATCAGGGGTTGCGTCTCAGGGTCACCCATGCGCACGTTATACTCAAGTACTTTTGGACCCTCTTTTGTAAGCATTAGCCCCGCATATAAAACCCCTTTATACTCTATGCCCTCTTTTTTGAGTCCCGCAATAGTTGGTTTTAATATAGTTTTTGTAATTTCTCTTTGAAGTTTAGGAGAGACAAAAGGAACCGGGGCATAAGCGCCCATTCCTCCCGTATTTGCGCCTTTGTCATCATCGTAAATCCGTTTATGATCCTGAGAAGGTAAAAGAGGAACAATATTTTTTCCGTCACACAATGCAAGGACTGAGACTTCCTCTCCCGTTAGTTTTTCTTGAATTACTATACGGTTTCCCGCATCCCCAAAAGTTTTTTTAACCATAATTTCATCAATTGCATATTCTGCTTCCGCCTTTGATACACACACAATAACTCCTTTGCCTTGTGCCAATGCGTCTGCCTTGACAACCATTCCTGACCATTTTGACTCTTTAACAAATTTCTTTGCTTTGTCCGCATTATTAAATATAAAAGACTCAGGATGAGGAATGTTCCATTTCTTTATAAAATTCGCCGCCCAGGCTTTACTCCCTTCAAGTTGAGAAGCCCTCCTGTTCGGACCGAATATTGTTAAACCCCTTTTTTGAAATAGGTCTACAATTCCGTTGACAAGCGGTGCTTCAGGACCCACAACTGTCAGATCAATCCTGCCTTTTTTGGCAAAACGTGCCAACTCTTCAATTTGTTCAACTCGTATATCGATATTTTCCCCTAACTTTGCTGTACCGCCGTTTCCCGGAGCAAAATAAAGTTTGCCAACCCGAGGTGAAGAGCGTAGTTTCCATCCCAGTGCGTGCTCTCTTCCTCCTGATCCGATGATAAGTACACTTAATTGTTTCATACTATTCTAGTGCCAAAAAGCGCGGCGGTGAGTAAATATCATGGGAATCCCCTTTTCGTTTGCGGCTGCAACAGAAAGGGCATCATTTATGGAGTCTCCCTGCTGTACGATCAATCCGATTCCATATTTTGCAGCAAGCCTTACAGAATCATCAAAGGGGAAAAAGCTGTCGCTTGCCAGAATTGCGCTTTTCGTAAATGTTTTTGCCTGTTCCAGTGCCAGTCGTGTTGAACGGACACGGGAAGTCTGACGGGAGCCGATACCTCTAGTCATCGGGAGTTTTGAATCAACAACAATTACAGCATTGGAAGGAATTCGCAAGATAAACTTCCACGCAATCTGCGCCTGCCTTATCTGTTCCGGTGAGGGTTTATGGGAAGTTACCACTTCCCAACTTTTAAAACTTTTTTCAATATCAGAATCCCCCTCCTGAAGGATAAATCCTCCCTGTATCCACTTTACATTATTTCTGCTGAAATTCTCACTTCCTATTTTTCCGAACGTATAAATTCCCATCGTTTTTCTAAGCTGTGTAAGTATATGAAGTGCTTCGGTAGTCATTTCAGGTACCGCAACAATATCAATATTTCCTCTTCTTTCATCTTTAAATTTCGTAATCTCAAGCGCCGTCTTTTTATCACATGCGGTGTTTAATATAATTACGCCTCCGTATGCCGATTCCGGATCTGCTTCAATTGCCCGCTTTAACGCCTCCTCTCCTGTTTCCCCCAAAGCAATGCCGCAGGGAGTGTTGTGTTTTATAACAACCGCGCCGGGAGTTTGGAAAAACTGCAGAGATTCAATTCCTGCATTAATATCTGTAATATTAATAAGGGATAACTCCCGTCCTGCGTGCTTTTTAAGCTGTGAAAGAGGAGAGAGAGTATTCGGCTGAAAATAAAGGGCAGCCTTCTGGTGAGGATTTTCTCCATACCGAAGATCTCTCTCTTTTCTTCCGGGCAGTGTATGTTCCCGGGGGAATTTTTCTGAATTTAAAAAACTCGCAATCTGTGCATCATAAAAAGATAAATGAGCAAATGCTTCGGCGGATAGCTGTTTGCGTATTTCCAGATTAATTCCGTTTTTTGTCAAAGCCTCTCCTATTAAGGGGTAGTTACGGGGATCAACAACAACCAAAACATCTTTGAAGTTTTTTGCCGCCGCGCGAATCATGGTAGGTCCTCCCACATCAATATTTTCAATTGCCCGCGATAATGAAACGTTTTTATCTTGCACGGTTTTTTCAAACGGATATAAATTGCATACCACCATTTCAATATTGGGTATATGCAGGTCTTTTGCCTGCTTCAGGTGAGAAGGATTGTCTCTTTTATATAAAATGCCTGATTCTATCTGAAAACTGATTGTTTTCATCCGCCCGTCAAAACTTTCCGGATTTCCGGTAATCTCTTCAATGGGGGTAATTTTTATGCCTTTTTCTTTAAGAACTTTTGCCGTTCCGCCTGTGGAAATAATGGTGTACCCCTGCGAAACTAATTTCTCTGCAAATTCAGAGATGCCTGTTTTATCAAAAACGCTTATTAATGCATACTTGAATTTGTTTTTTTTCATAGTGTTTTCCGGTTCACCCCGAGCTACAATTTTTTCTTGATTGCATAATTTTTTTAAAACAGAAACATACAGGTCATTTTCTTTTTTCTTTAACCTACTGTATAGCGACTCTACTGAATCCCGGGGCAATATGCGCTCAAAACACCTCCCCTGTACTGGTCCGAAATCAAACTCATGGGTTAAGAAGTGAATAGACGATCCGGCATAGGTACTTTTTGCATCCAAAAAGCTCCCGATTGCCACATCTGTCATCTTTCCTTTATTCCATAACCCACCGGTCCCGTCCGGATTTTTAACCTCTCGGTCAAGGGCATCAGGAATCAGTCCTGGGTGAATGTTTAAAATCCGATTCGGAAACTGATTAATTACTGACTCAGGAATGATTCTTTTCCAGCCGGTTAAAATAATATAATCGGGATTTACTTTTTTTAATATCTCTTCTCCCTTGTTGTTTGGTTTTAAAATACAAATGGGAATATTATTTTTTTTAGCCCGTATAAGACCGTAAGCCTTGGGAGAGCCGCTTATAACCATCTTAATCTGCGCATTCAGTTGGCCTGTTTTAATTGCATCCATAATTGCCTGTAAATTGGTTCCTGTCCCGGCATTTGAAATAAGAACCGCGATTTTTTTCATAGTCGATAGGGATGGCCCTCACGGCTTATAGGGTACTGTCCCGTGACACATCCTGCACATCCTCCATTTGCCAAAAAAATATGAGATAAGTTTGCTGGAGTATTAATAGATGAAGATAATAATCTGGCTCTTATAAATCCCTTATGACTGATATAGTTTACGCTTGTCGCGCCTATTTTTTTTGCAATCCTCTTGGGATCTGATTTATATTTTGCCGCAATTAATTCATCTTTGGTTCTGATACTGACTCCTAAATAGCAGGGATGGGCAACGGGAGGAAAACCGATAATCCAGTGAACCTCTTTTGCACCCCGGGCAAAAATGGCTTTGGTAATTTTAGAGGCAACGTTACCCCTAACTATCGAGTCGTCCCCCACAACAACAACCGCGTCTTTCCAGGTATAGTTATCAGAGATTAAAGATAATTTTCCCAGCACTTTATTTTTGATTCTTTTTTTTTGGTCATCTCTCATAAAAAGTCTCTGGCTTCCGTGAGGATCAAAGTGATCCCGTATAATTGCTTGACGGTAGGGAAGCTTTAGGGCTGTTGCGTATCCGGTTGCAACTGCCATGCCTGAATCGGGAATTCCCAAGACAAAAGATGCCTGAGGAATTGGCCATTCCCGAGCTAATATGCCTCCGCATCTTTCCCTAAATGAAGAGATAGAAAGCCAATCAGACGGATGTCTCCCTGTACCTTCTTCTTCATGAGTGGGAAGAAGAGAATCCGGCCGTCCAAAGTATGCCCACTCAAAATCACAAAAATGTCCGGATCCTTCTACCCCCCGTTTAATTACACTCATTCCGCTTGAATCAATTCGAATAATTTCCCCCCTTTTGACCTCCCGGAGTATTACTGCTCCGACTTTAGTCAGCGCGTGAGTTTCTGATGCTACAATCCATTTATCTTTTATCTGACCCAAAATAAGAGGCCGAATTCCCATCTCATCCCGGGTAACAAACAGCTTTCCGTCAATTCCGATTAAAAGACTATACGCACCCGCAACCTGAGAAAGAGCACTGATGAGACGATGTTCCCATGTCAAGCCCTCACTTTCTGCCAGAAGCTGGGCAAATAAATAGGTATCGGAAATATCCGGCGGAAATTCTTTTGAAATTGCACTTCTTATTTTCTCAACTCCTACAAACTCTCCGTTATGTACAAGTGAAATAGGTACTCCTTCTTTTGATGTAACTACACAGGGCTGAAGGTTTCTTTTATCATATCCCCCGTGTGTACCGTAACGGCAATGAATAAGTATCCATTTACTCGGTTTATTCAGCTCATCGATAACTAGTTGGGGAAAAACATCATGAAGAAGTCCGTGACCCGTATACGTTTTCAGACTTTTCTTAAATTGGAGAGCAACTCCGGCTCCCTGTTGTCCCCTATGCTGTACGCCGCTTGCTGCAAGAAGTGCCAGAGGTAAACTGGGTGAATAATTTTTATTAAATACTGCAACAATTCCACATTTTTCCTGAAGAGGCTTGTCTTCGTAGTTAGATGGGGACGTGTGATGCTTCGGAAGTTTATATATGTTAGGTTATAACAAATGTATGTAAAATCGTCAAGTTACTCATTGTAAAGTGATGTGAATCCTTGACTGCTGAAGATTCGCAAGAGACTGAAGCTGGGTTTTCATTTGGACCTGATAAACTTTTTCCCCAAGATCATAAATAATTGGAGGAGATGTCAAATAGGCATATGTATTTGGGTTTGTTGTGACTTCTGATTGCCACACCGGGTGTTTATCCGTTTTATTAAATAATCTTACCGAAACCCATTGATTTGCTGTGGGAATTGCAACAGATGCCTCAAAATGAACCTCCTTAATACCGGGATATTTTGAAAAATCTACTGAAACCTCTGTCCCCCGAATGTCTTCCCAATCTCCTGCTTGACTTGATCCAGCGCCCAGTGAAATAAAATATTCCAAAACTTTGGTGTTTTGTGCTGATGTAGGCAATATTTGCAATTCTACTTTAGCTGTAGGAAGAGGAGTCACAGATATATTTATCTCTTCAACAGTCGGTAAGACAGGTGTGGGTGTTTCAATCAAGTATTTTGCTGATGGGATTGAGGGGGTACTTACCGGTGCGTGAGTAGAGATAATAATTGAATTTAAGTAGATAATATCTGCGATTAAAAGAAGTATTACGATGCCAAAGACTAAAAATCCCAAACGGGTGAACTTTTCGTCCTTAAGAAGTTGAGCCTCTATGAGGTGATCGCGAAATCTACCCAGCATAAAGATAAGATATCACAAAATGAGACTTGATATTTACCGCAGTCTTTTGTATGCTTAAAAGTTAGGTAATACGAACTTATGGGAAAGGGTGAAATAACGGCCACAAAGGAGGATTATATCCGGGTGATTTATCTTCTTTCTCTTCAAAATGAAAATCATGTACGGTCAGTTGATGTGGCCAAAAATCTTCAACTGAAGAAATCAACGGTTTCAGAAAGTTTGAAAAAACTATCTGATCAAAAGCTGATTAAATATGAGAGATATTCAAGCATCACTCTTACACCTGAGGGTAAACTTCTGGGAAGCACTCTTACATACAAACACCGGGTAATCGAAGTTTTTCTCCATAAAACGCTCGGGATACCCGTTACTGCTGTCCATAGGGAAGCAGATAAGCTGGAGCATGCCTTTTCAGACCAAACCATTATTAAACTTGCTTCATTTCTGAATTTTCCTAAAGAAGATCCTCATGGAAATGCAATCGTTTTAAATACAACGGGTACGAAATATGAGCCCAAAAAATAAAGATAACCATGCATACCGGGTTGTCGAAAACGGTGTTGTTAATATTTTTTCCTTAGTCCCTTTTTTAGGACCTGCTTTTATTGCCTCTGTTGCTTATATAGACCCGGGTAATTTTGCCACCAATATCCAAAGCGGAAGTATGTTCGGATATAAACTTATCTGGGTGGTAGTGATGGCAAATCTGATGGCCATGCTTTTTCAGATGCTTTCTGCAAAACTGGGCCTTGCAACGGGATATAATCTTGCTGAGTTATCCCGAATGCATTTTAAAAAACCTGTTGTTATAGGTATGTGGCTAAGCGCTGAAATTGCGGCTATGGCCACAGATCTTGCGGAACTTTTGGGATCTGCAATTGCCATACATCTTCTTTTTGGAATACCTCTCGTCTATGGAGCTCTTATTACCGGTCTTATTGTCTTTGCTGTTTTAACGCTTGATAACTACGGGTATCGGCCTCTTGAGATTGTAATTGCAGGACTGGTAGGTGTTATTGCAGTATGTTATGTTGTTGAAACATTTCTTTCTCAACCTGATTGGAAAGAAGTAGGCTACCATGCCGTTGTTCCGTGGCTTGGGGGGAGTCAAAGTATCTTTTTGGCTGTTGGAATAATAGGAGCAACGGTTATGCCTCATGTTCTCTATCTTCACTCTTCTTTAACCCAGAGCCGGGTAATTCCTAAAAATAACCTCGAAAAAAGACGCCTCTTTCATCTGACCCTTCCGGATGTAGTTATAGCCATGGGGCTTGCGGGGCTGATTAACATCTCTATGCTTTATATGGCAGCAGCAACTTTTAACGCGCACGGAAAAACGGATATTGCGGATATTTATACAGCATATAAAACGCTTACTCCCCTTTTTGGAAACGCGGCAAGCACCATTTTTGCGATATCCCTTCTTGTTTCAGGAATATCAAGCTCAGTTGTAGGCACCATGTCCGGCCAAGTAATTATGCAGGGATTTGTGGGATTTAAAATTCCGATTTTTATAAGAAGACTTGCTACTATGGTACCGACATTTATTATTATTTTTTTGGGAATCAATTCGACTCATGCACTTGTTCTCAGCCAGGTTATCTTAAGCATGGTTCTTCCCATTCCTATTATTACCTTAATCTATTTAACGCGGAGACATGATGTAATGGGAATTCTTACCAATAAATCAGCCACCACATATCTCGCGATTATCTTTGGAAGCGTAATAGTACTTCTCAACCTCTGGCTAATTGCTGAAACTTTTATCCCTTTTCTAAAGTAATTGGAAGCGAGGGGAAGGAATAAACAATTTGCATACGGGACATTTGAAAAGAAGAAATCACGGCCGGCGAATGCAGTCAGACCTCCCGGTTTGTCGGCGATCGGCCGGATTCCACCATGCTGGCCGATTGCGTTCACCAAAGCGGCCAAGATGATATTACCATTCCGGCCGCATTCATTTACCAAAGTGGCCGAAAGCGAGTTAAGGGATATAAAACTTTAACGTGGGTAGAAAAGACTCAAAGTCGCTATCCCAGGTAGTTATTAATAAGGCTTGGGTCGGAGAAAGGATGCAGGTACCCCATGTGAGAGGGTTCTTGGAAATAGCTACCCCCGTCAGGAAAAAACAATTTTTCCCATGAATTTGATATTCAAATTCTTTATAACCCGGCCATATGTTAAAAGAGCTAAGCTTTTCACCGATTTCCCTATCTAAAAAGCTGCGCTCAGAGCTGCCATCATAAGATTTTAGACTAAGGGTGATAGGAGTTTCGTCATTGGGGTTCGTCGGGCTAGTATTTTGAATACGTATACCAGTACTGGTTGTTTGGGCTACCTGAGTACCCGGGTTATAGCCAACTTCAAAAGTATTACTGCTATCTTTAATAATCTTCCAATCCTGGGGAAGAGAATAATTAATTTTTTTAAGTGATACGGCAGGTGTAACTGACAGCGAACCATTTATAACATTAGGTACGGGGTTGGAAGTAAAATCCGGTTTAGGACGGGACAAAAGATAAACTCCAAGTCCGCTAACTGAGAGTATAACAATTAAACTCAGTGCCCACAAAAGTATTTTATTGTTTCTTTTAAAAGATCGTGAAGAGAATACATGAGATTTTTGTGCTTGGTTGGTATTATTTTGCGCTTCCATGAATTTATTATCACACTAATGTTTTTGGAACACAAGTGTACTTCGGACTGGTTTTTTTAGGCGGAATCAGATTTTTTAAGAGGAGTCACGATATAGTAGGTTGCAGGGCCGGCACCGTGTTTTGTCAGGACTTTAATATCTTCCAGGCGCTTCAGTTTTGACTGGGCGGTTCTTTTGGGAACTTTCAGAATATCAACTGCATCAGAACTGGTTATTCTTCCTAGAGATATGGCGAAATCTACCAGGCGCAACTCATCATTATCCAGTACGTTTCTTGCGGGAGTAATACCCCCAACTACAGAAAGATTAAGAATTTGGTCACGGACTCTCCCGACTTCATCTAAAAAGCCCTCTACGTAGTATTCCAGCCATGAGGTTAGATCCACATTTCTGCGGGAGGTGTATGTTTCTCCGGTTTGGAGGGACTTATAATAATTCTTTCGGTTGCGGTTGTAATAATCTTCTAAAACTAAAACTTTTTTAAAGTCCCAGCCGGATTGGTACAAGTGCAATAAAGTTAATAATCGTCCGGTGCGGCCGTTGCCGTCAGTAAAAGGATGAATTGTTTAAAAGTGATAGTGAAACAGTCCGCCTCGGATGACGGGGTGAATCTGGCTGCTTTTATTTAACCAATCCAGCAGATTTTTGATTAGATCTAACACCTCTCCGGAACGGAGAGGCGTATAAGCCAATTCCTCATTGCCTTTAGGTAGAGTATTGATGATATAAACCGGAGTGGACCTGAACTTCCCTGCTTTCTCGGGTTCAACAAGACCGGAGGTAACTGTTTTGTGTATAAATAAAATATCTTCTGTCCCGAATTTCTTTTTAGTATCCGCCAAATTGTCAATTCCCCGCAGGGCCAAAAGGTAATTTTTTACTTCCCTGATTTGATCTTCTTCGGCGCGAATTGTTTTTCCTTCAGCCAGCTGTTTTACCTGGTATTCCTCAAGTCGGTTACCCTCAATTGAGGTTGAAGTGTGTGCCATTTTGACAGCGGCAGCCTGGCGCAGGAAGGCCTCCCGTGTAGGCAGGAGAGTAGAATGACCAACCATGGCCTTAATCTCAGCAATCTGAGAAAGCCGGTTGGCAATCTGGTTTGTGATAGTGTATCTAGGCTCAAACATACTTCTATTATATCACGCAGGAATCGCGCAAGGTATCACGCAGTCACATTATTATCAATCTAGGCTTTTGATTTCTCCGGCGTTACTATTTTCCTTGCTTTTTCAAAATCTTCTTTAGAAACTTTTAATTCAACACCTGGTACGTATGACATGGGAAATGGTCTCATTCCTCCCCCATCATCAGAAAAAATTATTGATCTTATTCCGTTCGATTCAAGTAAACCTTTTACTATTTCCGCTTCTATTCGGCTTGCAAATGATTGAACAGTGATGAAGGAGTTCATAAGGTAAGTATATCAATATTTATTCAAGCAGGATAATGTAGGATTTTAAAGTAGAGCGCATACAACAAAGCAGCAATAAAAATTTTGTTTAATTATTATACTGAAAAAACTCAGGTTTGAAATATGTTTTTCCAGTATATACCCATCTAATCAGCTTTTTCGCCAAGTACCGTCCGGTACCTGGCTGCAAACCTGAGTAAGACAAGCTACATAATGTCAACCTCCAAATGTTGACATACACATCGTTTGTCAAACAACTGGTTTGTACTTTGTTTTGTTCTTTAATAATGCATAGATTACATGGAGCATCTTTCGGGCTACATGAGAAAGAGCTACTTCCGTATGTTTGCCTTTGTCTATATGTTTCTGGTAAATCCTGGTAAACATCGGGTCTTTGGAAACAGCCACTGCAATAAATGCTGCATTTCTGACTGCATGCCTCAGATAGGCTGATCCGCGTTTGCTCATCTTGGTTTTACCCTTGTATTTCCCTGACTCTTTGATTTTGGGATCCAGACCCGCCAGAGCTACCAGTTTTTCAGCTCCGTCTTTAGAGATGAGCCGGTTGAAATCTCCTACCTCAGAAAGTATCACTCCGGCGGTATCAGGACCGATACCGGGGATGGACTGTATGGTTGTCTTTATTGTTTTTACCCGTTTGGCAATTTCAGTATTGAGCTCTACAATCTGTTCTTCCAGATGATCAACTTGTGATAATAGTACATCCAGAGACAGTGTGAATGCATCCAGGGAAAACGTGATGCCGACTGATACACAGGCTTGTTGTTTAATCTGCCGGGCTTTGTTTTCCCGAAGACGTCCACGACTGGCTTTACGCAGAATTCCGGTCAGCTTGGTAGTTGAGAGAGCAGTAATTGCCTCAGGGGTAGATGCCTCTGATAACAGTGCTCTGGATGATGTACCGAAGACATCGGAAAACAAGGCTCCGTATTCCGGAAAAACCTGATCCAGGATTGCCAGACACTTCTGTTTAAGCTGTGCCTGCATGACTGACAGATCAATTTTTAGTCTGGTTAGTTGCCGGAGTCCTGTTGTCTGTTCATCCGGAACATAGGTCTCACGGAAATCACCGAAACGAAGAAGCTTGGCAATTTTGACTGCATCAATGGAATCTGTTTTGTTGCCTCTGATGCCTTCGTTTCTAAAGGCTTTTACCTCTAAAGGATTCAGAACGCTCACTTTCATACCCAGATGTTTCAGTTTCAGATATAGAGTTGTCCAGTAATGCCCGGTGGCTTCAAATCCAGCCTGAACCGAAGGATACTCCATGTGATCTATTATGCTGTTAAGGTACGAGTCAAACCGTTGCCAGCCAAGAGAATTTTGAGTAAATGAGAGTGGTAGTTTTACTACCTCTCCCAACTCATTCATGATACAGACAACATGCGTTAATTTACCGATATCAATACCAAGATACCATTTCATGGTTCACCTCCTTGAATATTTGTATATTGGGGTGTATCCCAACAATTGGAGGTGACCCGGCCGAAACAGCATCATGGACACATTCTGGTTGCCATATCAGCGCAGTAAACGCGCTTCAAGCTAAAAGTGTACGATGGATACCAATGACCGGGAGGCAGTCTTACTAAAGCAAAGTATCTTGCTGATGGGTATTAGCCTATCCAATTCATTGGGCACATCCACGGATAGTATATACTATCCATGCATAATGTTTGATCGTTTTACTTGTCTGACTTAATATACCAG
>MFJL01000010.1 GCA_001779195.1 Candidatus Gottesmanbacteria bacterium RIFCSPHIGHO2_02_FULL_39_11 | reverse complement strand
TTTGATTCTTAATTTTTTATTCCTCATTCCTAATTTCGTATATGCCCAAACCCCCACTAAAACCTACCCTCTCACCACAAACTATGGCGATTACCACATCACTCAATTGATACGAAATATTCCCAACCCAGTGCTTTCCCGCAACATAAGTCCACACTGGGATGATTTCTTTACTGCTGAACCCTTTGCGCTGCAGGTCGGAAATCAGATCCTGATGTGGTATTTCGGTACGGGATTCTCAACCGGTTATATCCCTGCTATAGGTATCGCAACTTCTCTTGATGGAATCACCTGGCAGAGATATGCTGGAAATCCAATCATCACAACGACTAACCTGGTTACACCGGGATTTAATTCTCCTCACAAAGCTTGGGTAGTAAAGCACGGCGACCGATATTATCTGTATTACCGGGCAAGTACTACATCTGGAACTTTACTCGGATGCACTCATCCGGATGGATCGCCCGGTACGGGATCCACCAGTTATACCGGAATCGGAGTGATGCGATCAAAAACAGGAGATCCTTTTGGAGGTTGGGATGATCTGGGAATAAAAATACTACCGGAAAAATGTTCTGATCTCTTCAAAGTCGATACTCCCTCGATCATCTACGATCAGGAAGAAAACATATGGAAAATGTGGTATTCGACAGCAAAAGGCGCGAGAAACGAACCGAAATACTGGCAGTACGCAACTTCACCCGACGGAATAACGTGGACAAAATATAGAGATATAAACGCAAAAGACACTCTACCGGTAGATATCGGTATACCACCAGATAATAATTGGTATCTTAAAGGCGGCCTAGGTGGAATGAGTATCAGTAAAGTGAACGGGATTTATCATAACTTTTTCAACGGATTTACGGAGTATGATCCCAGCAATCCCCAAGGAACGGGATTTAGTAATATCTTTTATGCAAAAAGTAACGACGGAATCAAATGGGATATCGCCGATCTTAACCCCATCATCAGACGGGGAGAGGATGATGGAAGACCAAGTGATTTTGACTCCAAACACGCCTACCGGGCAAACTTCTTCATAACCAATACCGATAAATGTTATCTTTATTACAATGGAAAATCGTCAGATGGCGGTGAAGATATCGGCATACTCGCCTCAGACTGTAAAAAAATCCTTTCCCCTACCCCCACAAGAACACCGACACCTACTCCTACCCGGACTCCCACCCCCACTCCTTATCCTCCTTTTCAGGCCGTTCTCCCATATTATGGAACTACCAACGCAACCTATGACTTTGATCAAAATGGGAAGGTGAATATGATGGATGTGGTAAGAGCGATCATAAGATAACATTACTAAAATACAGGAGCATGAAAAAAGCGAATCCCTTTTCAACTAAAAAGAGACTATTTTTTTTAATAGGGTCCTTAGTTTTTATTACCCTTCTGACTCTAATAATTCTCATGCATATAAAAGAAAACCGCAACCCAGCTCCATCATCCTCCATACAAGAAACATCAGTCACTATTACCAATAAGGGATTTATTCCCAATGAAATCACAATTCAAAGGTGGCAAAATACCCGAATTCTCATTAAAAATATGGAAGGACATCACAATTTTATTTTGGAAAAATACGGAATAAAAACCCGCATGTTACAACCCGGAGAATCTATTTACGTTTATTTTTATGCCTCGGCCCCTTTTGAATATCCCGGAGGATACCGATTTTATTCCGATTCAGGAGACGGACATGGAGTGGAAATTACTGGCCTTTTAAATGTACTATAACATTATTATGAAATTTTTCCGTCTAAATAGAAAATTTTATAGAGTAATACTCGGACTTGCTGTTTTTACAGTAGGGATTATACTACCTTTCCCGATTCACGCCCAAACGCCTTCCAAACCGAATATTATTTTTATCATTACCGACGACCAGCCTTACAACACCCTTGGACTGACAGGAAATACCATCATCCAAACTCCCAATATTAATTCTCTGGGCCAGACGGGCGCTTATTTCCCCCGTATGTATTTTGCTATTGATCAATGTGCACCCTCCCGCGCATCCATTTTGACAGGTAAAATGCCTCATACGAATGGTCTTACCTATAATCTTCAACAACTTCCCCCCATCACCAAAACTATTGCAGATATTCTCAAAAGTGCAGGTTACCGTACTGCAATGATCGGTAAATGTCATATAGGAAATAATATAAACCCTGTTCCTGACAATTACGGATTTGACTATCGTCTCATTCCTAACCCGGATGCAGGATATATAACCGCCAGTCAATGGAACGGCGTCTCCAACTATCAGTTGATCGACCGCACGGTAAATCCTGCAGCAACTCCGGTTCCCATTCAAAAACCGAACGGTACCTATGTAACTGATTTTCTCACTGATAAAACCATTCAATACATAGACGACAACGTACAAAATCACCCGAATCAACCTTTTTTTATATGGCTTCCGGTTTTTGCCCCTCATTGGCCCAACATTCCTCCCGCCGGACAAAATTTATATGGAAATGCCATTATTCCGACTCCGGTAAGCATGACAGATAACACCTCTACAAAACCTCCTCAGCAGTCAGCATCTTATGCACGGAAAAGATTTGAACTAAGACAAAAATGTAAGGATCCCCCAGTTGCCAGCGGATGCGAAGATCCGGCATTGGTAGATCCGGTTATTGCTCATATTAACGAGGACGGAAGAACGATTGGACGTGACACAAAAGATATTTATGAGACGATTACCAGTATCGACACAAATATAGGAAAAATTATCCAAAAAATAAACGCTCTCGGAATAAGAAATAACACGATTATAGTATTTATGACCGATAATGGAGTGTTCTTAGGAGAACATCAGCTTTCTGAAAAAGGAGCATTCATGTATGAAGAGCTTGTCAAAACACCTTTTATCATCAACTATCCGGGTGTTGTCACTCCCAAAACAAACCAGGCACTTCTCTCAAGCATAGACGTCCTACCCACTCTCCTCTCATTTGCAGGTGTTTCTATACCCACAGATGTTCAGGGTAAAAGTTTTTATAGCGCCGCGATGGGAAATACCACCACTCATCGTACGTCTGTTTTAATGGAATTTTTCCGGGAAAGCGATGCAGACAGCTATGTCCAACCTATGCGGGGACTTATCTACGATCATTATAAATGGGTTCATTACATCCCTACTAATTTCGAAAGCGATTTCACGACAAACTATACCTATAATTGGGTGAATTATACGAAAAACTACTTTGAATTTTATGATTTACAGAATGACCCTCATGAAATGAACAACCTGATAAACATTAACCAGGATGATCTGGTTATGCTTGATAATTTCATGGCTAACCCTACCTATGGTCCCATCATCAAACGAATGAGAAAAGAACGCGTTATATGGCAGACAGACACGTTAGATCCTCTTCGGAGAGTAATAACGAATTTTTCGGCAACTCCTTCCACCAATTCCATATCCTTATCATGGAACACGGATAAAGTAGCAACAACTGAAATCGAATACAAAGAGGATGGAGGAAACTGGATGGAGATAAACAACTATACAAAAGAATTAAATCACGTAGTCACCATACCAAATCTTAAATCTACTGCCCGATATACGATAAAAGCTTTTAGCATCGGGGGATACGGACATGGAATATACAAAGAAGCAATTATTTCTATGCCGGGATATCTCTCACCTACCCCCATCCCCACAATCACTCCTACTAAAACTCCCACCCCTACTCCCACCCGTACCCCGACACCTACTCCTACCAAGACCCCAACTCCCACTCCTACTCCTTATCCTCCTTTTCAGGTTGTTATTCCGTACTACGCAACTTCAAATACTACCTATGATTTCGACCATAACGGGAAGGTGAATATGATAGATGTAGCAAGAACGCTTTTTAGATAAATACCTAACCTTGTTATAACTTAATTCACCGTTTTCTCCCAGTTAAACTCATTTCTTCCAAAGTGGCCGTAACTGGCAGTTTTTTTATAAAAAGGGTGTAGAAGATCAAGACCTTTTATAATTCCTGGAACCGATAAGTCAAGCAGATTCCATGCATATTTCTCTATTTTCTTTTTATCGATTAACTCCGTGCCAAATGTCTCAATTGCTTGGAGAACCGGCTGTTTTTTTCCGATTACATAAGCCACTTGCACTTCGCACCGCGATGCCATTTCATGGGCTATAATGTTTTTGGCGATAAACCTTGCTGCATAAGCTGCACTCCTGTCAACTTTGGTGGGATCTTTGCCGGAAAAACAACCTCCTCCGTGCCGGCCCATTCCTCCATAGGTATCAACTATAATTTTTCTGCCGGTTAGACCAGTATCAGATGATGGTCCTCCGATTTCCCATCGACCCGTACCGTTGACAATTAAATCTTTTGTTGCTATATCAAATCCGTATTTTAAGATTGCCGGTTGAACTACATATTTGAATAAATCCTTTTTCATTTCATTATTCCCGATATCAGAATTATGGGGAACAGCCAGAATTACCTGTTCAATACATTTCGGCTTCCTTTTTTCATATCGTACTTTTACCTGGCTTTTTCCATCCGGCCGCAGATAGGAAAGTGTTTTTTCCTCCCGGGCTTTATCCATGTTTCTTACTAAGGCATGTGCAATCGTAATAGGCAGAGGCATAAATTCAGGTGTTTCAGATGTTGCATATCCAAACATCATTCCTTGGTCGCCTGCCCCGCCCTTATCAACTCCTCGTGCGATATCTGGAGACTGAAGATGGAGAAAATTATCTATAGGTGAGAGGTATGTGAACTCAAAAAGAGGATTAGTATATCCAAGTTTTTTTATGATACCTCTTGTCACTTTTATAAAATCTATTTTTGCTTTTGATTTAATTTCCCCTGCCAAAACTACTCTATCAACCGTTACCAAACTCTCAACTGCTACATGTGAATATTTATCCTCAGATATGCAGGCATCCAGTATACCGTCAGAAATCTGATCACAGATTTTATCAGGATGACCTGATGCAACTGATTCTGAAGAAAAACAACTATAGTTCATAAAAAACCTCTTGTACAAGAGGGTTGATAGTTTCCGCTTAAGACCTATCTTAACTAGAAGCACCCGTATCCATAAGGACTAAACTCTACTTATCATCCTGGACAGATAAATTTGTTCTAATGTAGAAGTCTATAAATATATATAAGTTTTGTCAATCATGAAATGTCATTATTATTTAAAATCGAAAAGTGGACACCTGTAAAGTTGAAAACTGGACAGTAAGGATTCGGGCATGTGTCATTCCGACCGAGTCAATGCGAGTGGAGGAATCTCGCGTTTTGAAGTACCAAGTGTACCGTTTTCAAGGTTTTCTAACATCGCGAAATGTCAGTCTGATAAGTAAATCTTGCTAAATAAATTGTATAAATATACTATAGTTTTAGATGGCTAAATTTTTTTTGGATCGAAAATGCCAGGTAACTAAGTATCCGGGAACAGTCCTAAATTTATTTTTCTTTCAACCGGTAGTATGTCGCTCTCCCTTTTTCTTTTCTTTCAATAAGTCCTATATTGATAAGTTTCTTAAAATCAAGTCTTCGGGTGGCTTTGGCACGGTCAGTCAGCTTGGCATAATCGCGATCTCTAATATAACTTTTTTCTTTTATGACATCTAAAATCTTTTTATGATAAGGCATTAGCTCAGTTTGAGGGCTGATAGAAACTCTAGGTAATAATTTTTTGACTCTTAATAATTCATCAATTATTCCATCAGTGAAATACTCTAGCCAGTTGGTAAAATCAATTGAAGCAGCAATATCGTAGTAATTACCTAAAATACCGACAGTATTAAAATAATTAGTTACATTTCTATTGTAGTAATTTTCAAAACTAAAAAGGTTGAAAGTATTCAATCCCATATCAGCCAAAAGTACTTTAGTTGCTAGTCTGGCTGTTCTGCCGTTGCCATCCATAAAAGGATGAATAACGACAAACTCCTTATGAAATATGCCTGCAATAATAAGAGGATCAATTGTTCCTTTATTGTTAATAATAAAATCCACTAAATCTTCCATCAGTATGGGTACATCGTGATGATCTGGCGGCCAATAAACAGTTTTTCTCGTTTTGGGATTGTTGACAAATACAGGCTCAACTCTATATTTTTCCATCTGGTACTCAGGAACTAATTTTTCAACCACCTGTTTATAAACAGAAGCATCTTTTCCTTGTCCACTGTATACTCTAAATCCCTGTATTTGAATAGTTCTTTCACTAAGAGACCCTTCCCCAGGATTCATAACTTGGTGTGAGAAATCTATACCGGGGAGTTGTGAGGAACTTGAATTTTTATAAGCTCGAAATTGAAGAGACTATATAAGTTTTTATTATCATGAGGCTAATGTGAACGTTTTCGAACAAATCCGAACGTATTTCAAGTCAATCTGTTAGCTCGCCGCTTCGCGGCTCGCAATGTGTGCGCGGCGCCCCCACCCGCCGCGCTTCCGTTATTTTTTGCGCACGATTTGCTTTCGCTTAGCGAAAGCAAGGAAAGAACTTTGTAATATCATTAAATTTCTCAGTTTCGTGACCCCGTTTTTTGTTTACAATATTCTGTAAATAGATTATTAAATTTTTGATACTCAAATAATATCAAGTCATGATTTCCGTTAACTATAATTAACTTTGAATTTGTTAGTTTATGGTTTAGACGTTCTGCATACGATTGAGGAAATATTTCGTCATTCTTACCCCACAACAAAAGAGCTGGTATGTGAATATTTTGAAATTGTATGTGTTCCTCGTTGGTCATATTCGTAACAGCTTGCGTCATTTTCGAAAAATGTGGTAGCAATTTTATAGTAAATAACGAAAAATCCCATACTAGTCGTACCAAAATCGAAAACGGTTTTTTATATTTAAGTTCGTGCCAGGTTTTTACAATAAGAAGAAAAGAAAATTGTGCGATAGAATAAGACATTGGTAAACCAGCTGTACCTGTAAGTATTAACCGTGAGATATTAGAATTCGATTCTGCTAATTTCAGTGCTATTCCACCACCAAAAGAGTGTCCAATTATAGTAATTCTCTTTAACTTTTTAGCTCGGATAAACTTCTGTAAAACATCGATATATTCTTCAAGACTTGAGATTGCCTGAGCATGAACGCTAAAGTGTAAATTTGGTGCATATACGTGATGGGAGTGGGAAATCTGCTCTATAACTTCGTTGTATGTTGTACCTTTATAACCCAAACCGTGTAAAAATAGAACCGTGTCACCAGAGCCTGCTTCTATATATTCTAAATTAGTAGAACTAGTTTTAAATAAATGACTATCGAATTTCATATATTTTTTAAAGTGAGCCCACTGTACCACAGGTGGAACCCATTTTCGAGAGTGTGATCAAGACTTATTATAAGCTCAAGGAACTTGGATTTACAGAGATAAATGGAAAAATTATTGTAATTGAAGAAGGAAAGAAGACATATAATGTAGTCCCTAACTTTAATATATGAAGAAAGAGTTTTTACTTTTTATAAAGTTCTTTATGAGTGCCTAAAGCAACGAAATATGCAATTGGTTCACCTTCCAAATTATCCTCTTGATATATAGCACACAGGTCTGTAGTTACATCGATACTTCTGAATCCTTTCCACTCTCTTTTTAGCTCATGATTGTCCAGTTCTAAATTGTTGGGATCTTTAAAAAAAGTTTCGAGTGTCTTTTTAAAACTGTTTCGGATTCTAACATCTTGTTTCTTGAGCTTATCAATAAGCATGGGAGCAAGCTGAAATTTCATATTCCCTGTTGTTTAAGCCAATTTATAGCTTCTCTTTCGGTATTAAAAACAGGAGATGCTTTTCCTTCTTTTTTATCTTTTAAAGCTTGTTTTATTGTTCTAATTAAATATTCACTGGGTTCTTCATTTCGAGCACTAAATTCCACAGATTTTGTTCTAATAAATTGTTTTAAAAAGGCTTTAATAACAACAGACAAAGGCATTCCCAACTCTTGAGCTGTTTCCATGGCTTCCTTTTTTGTTTGAGGATCAATTTTTGTGGCAACAACTGTGTAATTCATAGTAGTCTAGAGTATATACGATAGTCTACTAATTTGTCAAGGTTAAAATTCAATATTCTAATGCATGAAAAGAAGAATTAATATATCAATCTATATCAGTGAGCCCAGAAGGACTCGAACCTTCAACCGATTCCTTAAAAGGGAAGCGCTCTACCATTGAGCTATGGGCCCTTAAATTTCAGCAAAATTCTTCACAGAATTTTATTGCTTGCTCCGAGCAAGCGCTGAAATTTAAGCGCTAAAGCCCCTTCAAACATATTTTGAAGAAACTCTATTGGGCTATTATATCAGCCCCTGCCCTTTCTATTCAACATCTCACTTTTTTGCAAAAAGCATCCCGATTTTAAACTTTAACAGCACGGCAATAAGTAAGGTTATGAGGAAAATATAAAGTGGAAAGGCAAACTGCTCAAAACTCCAGACTTTTATGGTTAGTAAAGTAACTAGAGCAGCTATGGCATTCGTAAAATAAATCACATAGTTTTCTGTTTCCGGTTCTTTGTATGACTTGATGACTGTGGGAAATGCAGCAAGAAAATCAGCAACTATACTAAGCAATATTGCAATATTTCCCACCTGTGTAATCTGCCAGAGAATAAGTCCCAATACAGAAAGACTTCCGCATATGATGTCCAGTTTTTCTATCTTCCAATATGATTTTTTATTGACAAATGAAGCAAGAAAAATAATAAGGGGAATAAAAGCTACAATAAAAGTTAACAACGACTGGATACCTACTCCCTGTTTTATTTGCGCAAAAAAAGCGATAAGCGGGGCTAAAGACCAGAGAAACCACGTGACTTTATTTGGTTTAACTTTTCCCAGAATTGTTTCTTTAAAATAGCCGATACTTCCCAGAAAGAAAATAAAAACACCTAAAATTACAAATCTTTCATCAATCATATGAGAGTCTTTTCAAGTCCGAATTAATCTCACTATTAATGAGAACAATCCTCCTAGGGTATAAGCAATTGTTGAATAAGTGATGAATGGGTAGTTCCACATTTTTTTGCGAATTTTTATAAAAAACCCCAGAGTTACAACCATCATAACTAAACTATAAATAAGCCCTACTTCTACCCTATCAAACGCTGCATATGCAAAAATAGTAAGGCTGTAAAAAATACTGTTTACTATTAGAATAATTTTATCTTTTTTGCTTACTTTGTCTGTTCCACTGATCCGTTCAAACATCAAAAGCGGGATAACTAAAAGAGCCGCTCCGAAAAAATATAATCCGTTTCCAAAGTAATAATCGTTTATAAACATTCCTTTGCACTGTATGGAAGAAAAATTTTGGGTGGGACAGTACTGATTAAAAAAGAAACTTCCCAGCTCATGAATTCCATTACCGGTTGCGTAAAAATAAACTCCTGCGATAAAAACAAGCAAAAGTATTGCGCCTTTTCTTTTTTTAAGAAGTTCGAAATTTTTTGTCAGCTCTTTTAAATACAAAGCAGGAAGAATAACCGTAAAAAGAATAAGAGTTGCAATCTGAAACACTTCATGAAGACGAAGAAAATTATCCGGAGGAAGAAGAATTTGTGTAGTAAAGGAGAATCGTTCAATCGTGACCAGGATAACGTTTAATGAGGAGAGGGTTAATAACCAGTTAAGTTTTGACATTTTTTATTTCTGTCATCCTGAACTCGTTTCAGAGCCTGTCCTGAATTCGGTTCAGGAATCTTCTGAAGATACTGAAATAAATTCAGCATGACAATACTATTTTATGACAATAGTAAATTAGAAAGATAATTGTTCTGTAATTCTTATTTTAGATACTTTTATTTCCTGTGCAAGGGGTTTTAATTTCGGCGCAGATTTGAGTACAAACTGGCAGTGTTCGCATGTATCCGTAAAAGAAGGAACAGTATCTGAATTTAAAACTTCTTTCATGCGTTTAAGCGTTGGAAGAATCCACGAGTCATTTCCTTCATATTCAATAATAGATAACTCAAACTCAAGTTTTCCGTCAAATTGAGCTCTGGCTTTTGAAGCGTTGGCATAAACAAAATATCCCGTTTCTGATATAGGAAATCCGCTGTTTCTAAAAATCCACTGATACATTTCCATCTGTCTTTTATACGCATCCTTCCACTTGTCATTTAGACTTATCACTTTTTCGGTACTTGTGGACTTGTAGTCAACTATATGAAGCTCTCCTTTGGGATTCTGCCAAATGTCATCAATTGCTCCGGTTATAATAAAATTTGTCTCCGGCTCATGATATTCTTTACCTTTAAAATTTTCCCTCCAAATATCTAAGTCACGATGAGTGTAAGGAATTGCGTCAATATGGTATTTTTTCATGAGAACGTGAGCTTCTTTTTTGATGCGCAATAGATCAAATTCTTTCTTTAAAAGAGCATCAACCGCGGAATTTAAGCTAAATCCCGGCATGGAGGGGCGGGAAATTCCCAAACGTTTATCCAGATAAAAACATCGGGGACACTGGATAAACAGGTCAATTTTAGACCTAGAAATCCGGAAGGGCATATTAGAAGATGGGTCATAAGTAGAATTATATCTGCGCCACATAGAAAATAATTATAGCATTAAAGCAAACCGTCATCCTGAACTCGTTTCAGGATCTTTTTTAATTATTAAGTCAGATGCTGAAGTAAATTCAGCATGACGAGTCTAACATGAAAGAATTTAATAGGAAAATATTGGAAACCTTGAGGCGAACTGGTTGACTTCTTTTTTTATCTGAGTAATATTTTTGTTCTTTTTTATTTCTTCTCTAAATTTTACAAGATACGGTTGCCTATCTTCCTTTTTTTGAGGTAATTTATTACTCTTTATGTTGTCTAATATTTCAAATATAAAGCCTGCAATTTTCTCCATCTCTTTTTCCTTCATTCCCCGGGTGGTAAGAGCTGGAGTTCCCAACCTTAGTCCTGAAGGATAAAAGGGGGATGATGGTTCCCCAGGAATTGTGTTACGGTTTCCGACAATTCCGGCAAATTCCAGAGCATAATGAGCAAAATATCCTCCTCCTGGTCCAAAAAAGGGCGTTAAATCAAGGAGAATTAGGTGATTTTCCGTACCGTTTCCTACCAGTTTTACCCCCCGTTCCATTAAACCGGATGCGAGAGCCTTGGCATTTTTAACAATTTGTTTTCCATATCTTTTAAATTTTAAAGTACTAGCCTCGTGAAGGGCTACGGCAATTGCGGCGGTTGTATTATCATGGGGTCCTCCCTGAAGACCGGGAAAAACGGCTTTATCAATTTTGGATGGAAGATCCGGATCTTTTTTAATTCCAACACCCGTTACCATGATCATAGCGCCCCGGGGACCTCTAAGAGTTTTGTGTGTTGTAGTTGTCACAATATGAGCATAAGGAACAGGTGTAGGATGAGTTCCAGCAACTATAAGGCCTGCAATATGAGCAATATCGCAGGCAAAGTAGGCACCGCAATTCTGAGCAATTTCCCCAAATTCCTTAAAAGGAAATTCATACATATAAGCCGTTGCTCCTGCCCAAATAAGTTTAGGTTTGTGTTCCCGGACTAGTTTTTTAACCTCCTCAATATCTATCCGCCCGTCAGCCTTTACATGATACTGAACACTCTTATAAAAAATTCCGGTTGCAGAAACTTTCCATCCGTGGGTCAGATGCCCCCCGTGAGTCAGATCCAGTCCCATGATGGTATCACCAGGCTTGCATACTGCCATATAGACAGCCAGATTTGCAGGAGAGCCGGAATAGGGCTGTACATTGACGTGAGGAACTCTAAATAATTTCTTAGCTCTCTCTACTGCTAACTTTTCAATCTCATCAATAACTGCATTTCCCGCATAATACCTTTTACCCGGATACCCTTCTGAATATTTGTTGGTAAGAACAGAACCGCTTGCTTCCAAAACAGCAGGAGAAACGTAATTTTCTGAAGGAATCATTTCGAGTTCGTTTATTTGACGCAATTTTTCCTTGGTTATGAGATTTGAAATTTCAGGATCAGTTTGGGAAAGATTTTTCATAAATTCTTAAGTTCCCTAATTGACTTACTATCTGTAGTCAACTAGAAATTTTAGTAAAGCATGCTTTTATAAACTCCACAAACAAAGGATGCGGAGATATGGGTCTGCTTTTATATTCCGGATGTCCCTGGGTTCCCAGATAAAAAGGGTGCACAGACCGGGGAAGCTCAATAATCTCAACGAGATTTTCAACCACGCTGCGTGCTGCAATGACAAATCCATTTTTTTCAAAATCGCTTAAAAACTGGTCGTTAAATTCAAACCGGTGACGGTGGCGCTCGGAGGTGAGACCTTTCTCTTTATTAATAAACCAGTTGTGCTTATCATAGGCATCATAGGCAATGGTTCCCTTTTTAACAATTGCATCCCATGCCCCAAGTCTCATCGTTCCTCCATATGCGCCCCTCTCCATAATTTCTTCCTGGGCCGGCATCAGATGAATAACCGGATGTGGAGTTTGGTCATTATTTTCCTGTGTATCTGCATCTTTCCAGCCGATAACATCACGGGCAAATGCCACACAGGCAAGTTGCATTCCATAGCAAAGTCCCAAATATGGAATTTTCATTTTCCGTGCATATGAGGCAGCCTGAATCATTCCGAGAGCTCCCCTCTCACCCCATCCGATAGGAACAATGATTCCATCGCAATTGCTGATATACTTTTCGACTCCTTCTTTTTCAACTTTTTCAGCATCTATCCATTTGGTTTTGACCGTTACGTTATTGGGCCAGGAGGCATGTTCAATTGCATCCATAAGAGCAGCATACGAATCCCGAATCTGATATTCTCCTGTTGCAAAATATTTTCCGACAATTGCTATCGTAATCTCCTTTGTCTTTCTTGATTTTACTTGAGCAATTAGTTTCTTCCACTCTGACAAATCCGGTTCTTTGTAGGGAAGGGATAATTTTTCACAAATCTTTTGTAAAATGCCCTGATCGTTATATTGGATAGGAACTTCATATACCGTTTGAGCATCGGGACTGGAGATAATGTCTTCCGGTCTCATGTTGCAAAACAGAGAAAAGCGGTCCCGTCTTCTTTTATCCAAAGGTTTTTCGGATCTAGCAACAATAAAATCAGGCTGAATTCCCATGGAATTTAAAGCACGTACTGACTGCTGGGTAGGTTTAGTTTTGGGCTCACCAAGGTGGCTGGGGGTGGGCAAATAGCTTACATGAACATGGATTACGTCGTTGGGATGATGAAGAGCAATTATTCGGTTTGCTTCATAGTAAAAAAGATTTTGATACTCTCCGACTGTTCCTCCCAGTTCAACAATTACAATTTCTGCGGCATCTTTTTTGGCTGCGTTTTTAACCCTTTCCTGAATTTCATTTGTAATATGAGGAATAGCTTCTACATCCTCCCCCTGATATTCAAACCGTCTTTCCCGGTCAATAACCGTCTGATACACTTGACCCATTGTCATAAAATTATGGCGGTGCATATTTTTGGCTAAGAATTTTTCATAGGTTCCGATATCCATATCCGCCTCGGTTCCATCCTCACACAGAAACGGGTCCCCGTGTTCGATGGGGTTAATGGTTCCAGCATCCACATTCAGATAATTTTCGCACTTGATAAGGGTTACTTTAAATCCGGAGGACTTGAGAAGAAATGCTATAGAGGCGGCGGTAACACCCTTTCCCAGTCCTGATATGACACCGCCTGAAACAAAGATATATTTAAGTGGCATATTTTAAAATATCAAAAAACACCCCAACTGTCAATCTGAACTTCGATGTCCAGTAACAATTAAATATCAGATTCACCTCACTTGAAACAGCCTTACATCGTCATGGGAGAAATAAGCTGGAAATAATTTCCGTCAGGATCAGCAAACGTTGCCATAGTAATTTTAGGATCTTCACCTGGATGATATGGCTTTGCAATAACCTTGGCTCCTAATCCTTTTATTCTGTTAAATTCTCCCGCAACATCCACACTTTCAAACATAAACATAATCTGAGCCGGATTTTCATTCTTTCCTTTAACTTCTGAGTGAGGTCCTACTCCGAGCATGCCGTCTCCCACTTTCCATGCTTGAAATTCGCCTCCGGTCCAATCGGCACTTTTTTTAAATAATTTGGAATAAAATTCGACCAGTTTTTTGGGATTTGCAGAAAAAACGAGCACTTGATTTAGATTTAACATACTTATATACCTTTCTATTTATAATTAATGGTAATAATTATAAATTATAGACAATAAGATGATCTAAATCAACATTCTAATTTACTCTAACCCCATCTTTTTGGCCCAGTTGGGAGGATCAGTAAACCATGCATCAATTTTTCCTTTTTGATCAGAGGTAATCTTTCCCATTTTAAGTGCGGTCTCAGCAAGTATTTTTCCTGTTGTGAGAGGAATAAGCTTGATTCCACTATTTTTTAACGTTTGCAGAGATTTTTCCGACTGATAACTCGTTGTTGTCACACAGTATTCAACTACTCCTCCCAGTTCTCTCATTGCGGCAGCGTTTCCGGCAACACTTTCAGCTGTTGAAATATGATCTTCTATTATTACCACCTTGCTTCCCTTTTTTATATATCCTTCGACTTTATTTCCTTTGCCATAAGATTTAGTTGATGGTCTGACAAATACCATAGGTAAATTTAGTTGCCATGAAACCCAGGCTCCTTGAGGGATAGCTGCAGAGGCTGTTGCTGATATCCATTCTACATTTTCAAGTCCAATCTCTTCTTTTAAAACTTTAATGTAGTAATTGACGATTTTTTTTCTCACTTCTGGATAGGACATTACTAATCGATTATCTAGATAAACAGGACTTTTTAGTCCTGTTGTATACGTATATGGAGGATCAAAACGAAATGTCATCACTCCGATACTTAAAAGTAATTTTGCAACTTCCTCAGAAATATTCTTTCCCATAATCAGATTTTCCTATAAGAATTAATCAACTTTTTTAATTTCTCCGCTTCTTCTCTGGGGTTTTGTGCAAAAATAATTGACCGAGACGAATTAATAATTGCATTTTCTCCGTTTGTATCTATACCGGCACTTACTGTTTTCTCCACATCCCCACCCTGTGCTCCAATACCAGGGATTAGGAAGGGAAGATCAGGTGCAATTTCACGGATTCTCTTAAGCTCTTTAGGATACGTTGCGCCAACAACCAATCCGCAGTTTCCATTGTAATTCCATTCATCTTTAACATGTTGAGCGACTAATTCATACAAAGGTTTACTATTAACAAGTAAATTTTGAAATTCCCCTGCCCCTTCATTTGATGTTCTGCATAAAATAAAAAACGTCTTCTCTTCCATTTTTAAAAATGGGTCAAGAGATCTTTTCCCCATATAAGGATGTAAAGTAATTGCATCGGCTTTTAAATAATTAAACGCAAATTCAATATATCCTTCGTTTGTATTTCCTATATCTCCTCTTTTTGCATCTAAAATAACCGGAATTTCGGGGTATGTATTTTTTATGTAATCAATCGATTGTTTAAGATTTTCAATTCCTTCTGCACCTAAGCTCTCATAAAAAGCGGTATTGGGTTTATAAACACACACTAAATCGTGTGTTGCATCAATTATTTTTTTATTAAATTCAAATTGGCTTCCGGATATTTTTTTGGCATCAGTATCAAGTCCTACACAAAGAAGAGAGTTATTTTTCTTGGAAGCAGATGATAGTTTTTTTCGAAAAGTCATATATTTTGTCATCCCGGGCTTGACCCGGAATCCATCACTGTTTAACAACTAACTATCATGGATTCCCGCCTTCGCGGGAATGACATATTAATTATGTGCCACACCAACTAATTCTTTCAAATCCTTAACTTTATTTCCCTCCATATATTTTAATAAAGCTGATTTTAATTCTTCAATTACTTTCATCCCTTTGTAATAGGTAGCAGTTCCGACTCCGATTAATGTTGCACCTGCCATTATCAGTTGAATGATATCTTCCACTTTCATGACTCCCCCCATTCCTAAAATGGGAATTTTAACCGCGTCATAAATTTCATATACGCACCGGACGGCAACCGGCAACACGGCCGGACCTGACATGCCACCCTTTTTTGCTCCCAAAATCGGTTTTCTTTTTACAATATCAATGACCATTCCCGGACCCAATGTATTTATTGCGGCAATTCCATCAGCCCCGTTTGCTTCGCATGTTTTTGCGATATCCGCGATATTGGCGACGTTGGGAGAAAGCTTGGCGATAACGGGAATTTTTCCTGAAATCTTTTTCACTTCTGACATAATCTCACCCGATGCTCCTTTTTCCATACCGAGCGACTTACCGAATTCATCCTCGACGTTGGGACAGGAAAGATTTAATTCGATAAGAGAGGGATTTAGGGGAACGATTTTTTCAACCAAATACAGAAACTCCTTGACCTTTGTAGCAAATAAACTGACAAGGATGGGAACTTTTTTTCCGGAATGCTCCTTGAGAAAAACAGCGATCTCCTCGGATCCTTTTTCAATACCTGCATTTCTGAGTCCCACACTATTTATCATCCCGCAATCAAATTTCCACATGCGGGGGAGCGGATTTCCCTCGCGGCGTTCATAGGTTAAGGATTTTAACGTGACTCCTCCGAATCCTGCCTCAATTGCCCGCACATGATCTTTCACCTCCGTAATAATTCCTGAAGGAAGAATAAAGGGGTTATTAAAATGGACTCCACAGAAGTTGACTGAAAGATTTGACATACTTAAGTATTATACTCAAAAACTATTACCTTCCCAACCCCCTATCAAAGGAGTTGGGGTCATAGCATCATATTCCTCCCAAATCCCTTTTCGACAAGAATTCTTCCGTCCTCCATCACCTTTTTTCCTCTTATATAAACCGATTTTACTTTTCCATGGAGCTGCCATCCTTCATAGGGAGACCAGCAACATTTTGTCTTCAGATTTTCTTTCTTCAGCTCATAATTTTCATCTAGATCAACTTCTGTATAGGTGTCTTTATCAACCGGAATATTAAATATCTTATGGGGATTGGTACTGATTTTTTGTATCAGATCATCCATTTCCAGACTTCCGTCTTTTACTGCTGTTAAAAGAAGAGGGATCATGGTATCCAGTCCCGGTATTCCGTAGGGAGGAGAGGGGCTGTTTTTTTCTTCTTCGGTATGAGGTGCATGGTCTGACGAAAAACAATCAACCCATGACAGACTATCCCACAGAAATGTTTTATCAGTCAGGTTTGCCAAAGAAGGTTTTACCTGTCCTTTTCCCTTTAACTCTACCGCATCTTTATCTGTCAAAAATAGATGATGGGGAGTTACATCGCAGGTGACGGGAAGAGACATCTTTTTAGCCTCAATAATACGCTCCAAATCCGCTTTTGTCGTTACGTGGGTAATATGAATTTTATTTCCTGACTCTTTTGCCAATTTTATAACCAAACTGACATTTTCTGCTTCTGCGTGAATTACGATTACTTTTTCTTTCGGCCATTTAATAAATACGTCCCTAATTGATGCAAGATCGCGGATAAGATAATCTCCGGTTGTCTGATCTAAATACAATTTTAATCCCACTACCCTCTCAGAAACTTTGGGAAATTCCTCTATATTTTTTCCGGTACTTCCGAAATAAAATCCGTAATCACAAACTGCTTTAACTTTGGCAATATTTTCCTTTTCACGCAGTGACTCTTCAGTAAAAATCGGAGTCTTATTATTCGGCATGTCAAAAACTGCGCTAATTCCACCATTTAATGCTGCAGAAGTACCCGTATAAAAGTCTTCTTTATGAGTATCCCCCGGATCCCGAAGGTGGACATGGATATCGATGGGGGCAGGAAGTTTTGTAAGAAACATAGAGCTGAATTTTCAATTCTCAATGAATTTTCAATGTTCAATGATTCAATTGTTTGAAAATTGGAAATTGAATTTTGAATGTAAATTGTAAATTGAAAATTATTGCATAAGTATGCTTTTTATTATCGCCATTCTCACATATAATCCGTTTCTCATCTCCTCACGAAAATACAAAGCTCTCGGATCGCTATCTATCTCTTCCAGTATTTCTCCAACTCTGGGGAGAGGATGAAGAACAATGCTACTGCTTTTAGCTTTTTGCATAAGAGACTTATTTAAAATATATGCCAATTTGTACTTCTCGTATACTAGAATATCAGAAAAACGTTCTTTTTGAACCCGGGTCATATAGATAATATCCATATTTCCGATACTGGAATCAAGAGATTCTGACTCAGTAATTTCACAATTAAGCATTTTTAAGCCGGATACAATCTCAGGAGGCATTTTCAGTAAATCGGGAGATATAAAAATAAATTTCTTAACTCCCAGTTTTGAGAGAAGTAGAGATAAGGAATGGACCGTACGACCATAAAGAAGATCCCCCACCAATCCCACCGTAATATTTTCAAATGACTTAAAATGTTTTCCTATGGTGTAAGAATCTAAAAAAGCTTGCGTCGGATGCTCTCTACTTCCATCCCCTGCATTTATAACCGGCACGGTTGCAGATTTCGCAAATTCGGAGACACTACCAACTACCGGATGGCGAAGTACAATAATATCAGCGTAGGATGAAAAAACTTTTGCCGTATCTGAAATAGTTTCTCCTTTGGCAACAGAAGTATGTTCCATTCCGTTTAACGGAATAAATCCTCCTCCCAAACGCTGAATCGCTGTAATAAAAGAGGAAAATGTACGACTTGAGGGTTCGTAGCATAATGCCGCTAAAATTTTTCCTTCTAGATCGTTTGTTTTTCCTTTTTTAATAACTTCATTTTTCAGTTTGTCGGCCATTTCAAAGATATACAAGCTGTCTTCTTTTGACACGGATTTAATACTGATAAGACTTTTATTATAAAAGTTATTTTTCATATTTATTTTCCTCCCTTTCTAATATTTGAGCTTTGGGTTTTGCGCTTTGAGTTTTTAATATATTCTGCCCATGATTTAATGGCTATAGTATCTACTGTATACTTTTCCAGAGATTCAATAAAGATGGTAGCTATGGTTGCTTTAGTAAAAAGAGGAACATTCATGTCAATTGCGCATCTTCTGATACGATATCCGTCTGTTGTCTCTTTCATTATGTGTTTGAAAGCTAAATCTCTTCGATCGCTTATATTAACAACCATCGACACGTCACGGTTTCTGATCAGATCAATAACATTCGGATGATTATTTTCATGTACTTTATATACAAAATCCGCCTTAACCCCGTTGGTATTTAAAAACCTACAGGTTGACGAGGTTGCATATATTTTAAATCCAAGTCTTGCTAAAATCCTGGCGCCTCTTAGCATTCTTTCCTTTCCCTCTTCCCCTCCTAAAGATAGTAAAGCAGTTTTCTTAGGACAAGGAAGACCGGTTGAGAGTATGGAGGTTAAATAAGCTTCATGGACATCGCGCCCAAAGGTTGCCACCTCCCCGGTTGATGCCATTTCAACTCGAAGAACTGGATCTGCCTGACGAAGCCGGGTAAATGAAAAATGGGGAACTTTTACTCCTACATAATTTACCGGGTCGTCAATTGTAATCTTTTTAACTTTAACTCCTAACATAATTTGAGTTGCAATTGAAATAAAGTTAGTGTTTAAAACTTTAGATACAAAAGGAAAACTTCGAGATGCTCTTAAATTTGCTTCAATTACCGAAACATCCGCATTTCCGCTCTCCGTTTGGGTTACTAAATACTGAATGTTAAACGGTCCGTGGATGCTGAGCTTTTTTGATATTTTTGAGGAAACGTCGTGTATTCTCTTTTTAAGGGATGAAGAAAGAGAGTAAGCAGGCAGAACTAAAGAAGCATCTCCTGAGTGGACTCCGGCATGTTCGATATGTTCTGAAACCGCGGAAACAATAATCTCTCCATGCTGGGATACCCCGTCAAAATCCACCTCTTTTGCACCTCTTATAAATTTGGAAATGACCATGGGATAGTCATTATTAACGAATGTTGTAGATTGAGAAAGAAAGTTTTCGAACTGATCCGGCGCATAAGCTACAAACATAGCTCTTCCCGAAAGCACATAGGAGGGCCTGACTAGAACCGGAAATCCGATTCTTTTTGCAAATTCCAAAGCTTTTTCTTTATCTGTAAGCTTTTTCCAGGGAGGCTGATCTATATGTAATGTATCTAAAAGTTGCGAAAACTTTTCCCGATCCTCAGCCATATCAACTGACTTATAGGGTGTGCCAAGCATTTTAACTCCGGATTTAGCAAGTTTGGGAGAAAGAGTATTGGGAATCTGTCCTCCCACAGAAACGATAAAGGGACATTTTTCAATGTCTGAGATATCCAATACTCTCTCAAGAGAAAGTTCTTCAAAATATAATTTATAGGGTATATCATAATCAGTTGACACCGTCTCGGGGTTGCAGTTAACCATAATGGTTCTATATCCCATTTTTTTAGCGGTCAGTACTGTATTTACTGCACACCAGTCAAATTCAACAGATGAACCGATTTGATATGGCCCGCCTCCTAGTACTGCAATAGATTTTTTCTTGAGGGCAATACGATCCCCCTGTTCTCGCAAGTAGGACAGATACAAATAGTTGGTTCTGGCGGGAAACTCGCCTGCCAGAGTATCTATTTGGCAAACTTTGGGAGTTATTCCCCATTTTTTTCGAAGAGACCTTACATCTTCCTCTTTTTTATAATAAATTTGAGAAATCTGCTTGTCTGAGAATCCTTTTTGTTTTGCGTCTTTTAATGTTTCCCTCTTAATAGATGAAGGGGATTCGGCCAACATTCTTTTATACAGATCAACAATTGTTTTAAGCCGATCCAAAAACCAGGGGTCAATCCCCGTAAGAGCATATATGTCATCAATTGACTGTCCGTAAAAAAGGTTAAACCCCAGATTATACAGTCGGCTGGGAGTCGCGGTAAGATCGTAAAACTCAAAACCGGTATCTTTAATATTTTTTCTATCTAATTCATCTGAAATGAGGCCTTCATAATCCAAATCAAGACTTCTCACCGCCTTTTGAAGAGCCGATTCAAAGTTTCTGTCAATTGCCATAACCTCTCCGACACTCTGCATCTCACTTCCTAATTTTTCGTTTAAATCTTTAAACTTTAAAAAATCCCATCTGGGAATTTTAACGACAACATAGTCCAGAGCTGGTTCAAAAAAAGATGTGGTTGCCCTCGTCACCTGGTTGGGTATCTCTGATAAGGCATACCCCAGAGCAAGTTTTGCAGCAACATAGGCCAAAGGATATCCGGTTGCTTTGGATGCCAGAGCTGAAGAACGGGAAAGCCGCGGATTAAGTTCAATAATTCTATAATCCCCGTTTTTGGGGTTTAATGCATACTGGATATTGCACTCTCCGACAATTGGAAGACTTTTAACAACCTTAACTGCAATTTCCCGAAGCAAATGATACTCGCGGTTATTTAATGTCTGAGAAGGAGCAACAACGATTGATTCCCCGGTATGAATTCCCATGGGATCGAAGTTTTCCATGTTGCAGACAACCAGACAATTATCTCCTTTGTCTCTGACTACTTCATACTCAATTTCCTTCCAATGTTCCAGATATTCTTCAACTAATATTTGAGCTACCTGTGCGAGTGCTCTTCCTGAAATCTCCAAAAATTCCTCTTTATTTCTTGCAACTCCGCTCCCTAAGCCCCCCAAAGAAAAAGCTGAGCGTATGATGACAGGATAGATAAGACTGTTTGCAATTTTTTCCGTCTGTTCAATTGTTTCACACGTGCTGCTGTCTGGAACCTTTAATCCCAGATCTGTTATAAAATCGCGGAATTTATGCCTGTCTTCTGCTTTTTCGATAGATGAAACCGGAGAGCCAAGCACTTCGATCTGATATTTGGAAAATATTCCCCTTTTATAAAGTTCCAAACCGCAGTTAAGAGCAGTTTGTCCTCCAAATCCTAAAAGTATTCCCTCAGGCTTCTCATGTTGAATCACTTTTTCTACAAAAAATGGAGTAACCGGAAGAAAGTAAATGGTATCTGCAATTTCTTTGGACGTCTGAATCGTAGCAATATTCGGGTTAATAAGTACTACTTTAATTCCTTCTTCTTTTAAAGCTTTTGCCGCCTGGGATCCCGAGTAATCAAATTCTCCTGCTTCTCCGATTTTAAGAGCTCCGGAGCCAAGAAGAAGAACTTTTTTGGGTAATTTCTTTGTTTGCTTCATATTTTTTTGTACTTTTTAATTTGTTCAATAAAATATTCAAACAGCCATTCGGTATCTGTTGGCCCCGGCATGGATTCCGGATGAAACTGGCAACTGAAAAAGGGTTTACTTGTATGTCGTATTCCTTCATTGGTTCCATCATTAAGATTGGTAAACCAGCTCTCCCATCCCTGTTGCAATGATTTAGTATCGACAGCAAATCCATGGTTTTGAGTGGTGATAAAACACTTTCCTGTCTTTTGATCGCGAACCGGCTGATTTTGGCCCCGGTGTCCGTATTTTAGTTTATACGTGTCAGCTCCTGATGAGAGGGCTAATATTTGATTCCCCAGACATATTCCGAAGGTAGGAATGTTTCTTTTTAACACCTCAGAAACCGTCTGAATCGTTTCTCTGATCATTTTAGGATCACCCGGACCATTACTTATAAAAACTCCGTCAAACTTTACTCCTTTTTGATCAGATAAAAGATTATAGTTCCATGGAACTTGAATAACGGTTGCATTCTGTTTTAGAAGGATACGAAGTTGATTTGATTTACAACCGCAATCTATAAACAAAATTTTATATTTTCCGTTTCCATATATTTTAATTTCCTTGGTAGAAACGTATGAAACCAAGTTCTCTTTATTTATGTCCTTAAAAAAAATCCTCCGATTCGGAGGATTTTTAAGGTGAGTAGTTTTAAAGGTAATTACACCTTTGGCAACTCCTGAGGTGCGAAGCGTCTTAGTAAGGCTTCGGGTGTCAATTCCCGAAAGAGCAGGGATATCATTTTCAGCAAGATAATTGGAAAGACTCAGAACGGATTGGTAATGGGAGGAGTTTTCAATATATGAGGATACAATTAAACCCGCAATCCAGACTCGGGACGATTCAAAATGAAGAGGGATATTATTTTGAAACGATTGCGCAGGAACTCCGTAGTTACCGATAAGAGGATACGTCATGGTCAGTATTTGACCGCAATACGAAGGGTCTGTAAAACCTTCAGGATATCCGACCATTCCGGTATTAAAGACAACTTCTCCCGGCGTCTCTCTAATCGCCCCAAATGACATGCCTTCAAAAACACTTCCATCCTCCAAAACCAGATATCCTGTTTTTTGCATAAAAAAATTCGTCTAGCGAATTTTATAACACTCAAAATTCTAATCTCTAAGTGTAGTAGAAGAGACCTAATCTGTAAAGATATCCAATAAAGGGTTAAACCAGAGGTTTTATCCCCCTTTTCTTTTGCCGGTTTAAAACGTTTAGGGCAATTGTTGAACGCATAAATAAATTTTGAGCTGCAATAAGTGCTTCCCCAACAGGTTTTGCACGAAGTGCTTCCTCTGCCCTTTTTTTGGCCTCTAAAATCTCAGCCTCGTTTAACTCCTCAGCTTTATAAGCAGAGCTTAGAAGAATCGTTGTTTTTTTAGGAGTGACCTCGATAAACCCGCTTCCAACTGCCAGAAAAAAATTACTTCCGTCATCTTTTTTAACTTTCACCTCCCCTTCAACTATTTTAGTAAACAAAGGAATATGATGGGCGAGAATACCTATCTCACCTGCAACCGTCGGCAAAGTAACCATACTTACCGAATCGGAAAAAACTACACGATCAGGAGTAATAATTTCAAGAAGAAAAGTAGACATAAATATAAATAACCCAATAATCCAATTTCCAATAACCCAAGAAATGTGAAAATATTTAAATTTTAAATTACTTAATTTTTCATTTATTGGTACTTATTGGATTATTGGTATTTATTGGCTTATTTATTTCACTTCGTCAATGTTCCCAATCAAATAGAAAGACTGTTCAGGTTTCCCATCATGTTTGCCGTCTAAGATTTCCTTAAATCCTTTTATGGTTTCTTCAAGGGGAACATATTTTCCGGGCTTGGCTGTAAAAGCCTCGGCTACAAACATGGGCTGTGAGAAAAATCTTTGTATCTTGCGGGCCCGCGCAACGGTTACTTTATCTTCATCGGATAATTCCTCCATACCCAATATAGCAATAATATCTTGAAGTTCTTTATACCGTTGAAGTACTTTCTGTACTCCCCGGGCAACCTGGTAATGTTCTTCTCCAACTATTTCAGGAGCCAGTATCCGGGACGTTGAAGCCAGTGGATCAACTGCAGGAAAAAGTCCCTGTTCAGCAATTGATCTCTCCAGAGAGAGTGATGCATCCAGATGGGCAAATGTTGCAACCGGGGCCGGATCAGTATAATCATCTGCCGGCACATATACAGCTTGAACGGAGGTGATTGACCCTTTTTTGGTTGAGGTGATTCTCTCCTGCAGATAACTCATTTCTGAAGCCAGGGTCGGCTGGTATCCAACAGCCGAAGGGATCCGTCCCAAAAGCGCTGATACTTCACTTCCCGCTTGGGCAAACCTGAAAATGTTATCAATAAATAATAAAACATCCTGATTTTTCTCATCACGAAAATACTCAGCCATGGTAAGTCCGGTAAGAGCAACCCTCATGCGGGCCCCCGGGGGTTCATTCATCTGTCCGAATACAAGAGCTGTTTTTTTGATAACCCCTGAATCAATCATTTCATGCCATAAATCATTCCCCTCGCGGGTTCTTTCTCCAACACCTGCAAATACGGACACTCCTCCATGAACAGTCGCTACGTTTCTTATAAGCTCTTGGATAAGGACTGTTTTCCCTACTCCTGCTCCTCCAAATACGGCAACTTTTCCTCCCTTTACAAAAGGAGCAATAAGATCAATTACTTTAATTCCCGTTTCAAGAATTTCTGCTTTTACCGCCTGATCGGAAAGTCTGGGAGCCGGATGATGAATGGGAAGTTTTTTGACGTTTTTTAGAGAAGATGTGTTATCGATCAGTTCTCCTACAACATTAAAGATATGACCCAGAGTCGCCTCTCCAACAGGAACTGAAATAGGATGGTTTGTATCCGTTACTTTTTGACCTCTTACCAGCCCGTCTGTTGGCGCAAGAGCAATAGCTCTTACTTTTCCTCTCCCTAAATGAGCCGCAACTTCAAGAATTAGTTTTCCGCTTATAACTTCCTTTGAATCAACTTCCAATGCGCTATAAATTGCAGGAATTTGACTTTCCTCAAATTGAATATCAACAACTGCTCCGATAATTTGAACGATGGTACCTGTATTCATATAGTTAGTTTGCAACAGTTGCACGAGCTGTAACCATATCGGCTATCTCGTAGGTAATTTTCTCCTGACGAATCTTATTAAATATAAGAGTAAGCTCTGATGTAAGATCCATAGCTGCATCTGTTGCGTTTTTCATGGCAATCATCTGGGCACTGTATTCTGAGGCAGCAGCTTCTAAAATTGATGCTCTAATCTGATTTTCAATATAAAAAGGAAGAAGTGCATCCAACACCTGTTCGGGAGCCGGCTCGACGATAAATTCTGAGAACTTTTCATCCTGCATAGATTTTTCCTCTCCTTTTTCCAAAGAAAAATCCGTAATAGGAATAATCATTTTTTTAGTCGGTACCTGCTTTAATGCATTTTCAAAAAGATTGTATACACAATAGACTTCTTTATACTGACCGCTTAAAAAACCATCAACGACAAGTTGAGAAAGAGCCGGAACTGAAGCAACAAAAGGAACGGTTTCTGAAAAATCCGCAAGGAGTCCCTTTTTATTTCTTACAATATAATTTTCACCCTTTTTTCCGACCGTTATATACTTCACACTCTCATACGGAAGAAACCACTGGGCAACTTTTCTAAACAGATTTGCGTTAAGCCCTCCGCAGAGACCTTTATTTGTAGAAATTAAAATGACCAGAGTATCTCCTTTTTTATTTCCTTCCCTAAAAAGGGGATGAATATCTTTTTCGCTGTGTTTTGACAGTTCCTGTACCGCTTCATATATTTTTTCAACATACGGTTTTCCGGATACTGCAATTTCCTGTGCTTTTTTCATCTTTGAAGCAGCAACCATCTGCATTGCTTTGGTTATCTGCGCGATATTTTTTGTAGATCTTATTCTTCCTTTTATTAGTCTTAAACTTGCCATATGTTAATTAGGTTTTAGGTGATAGGTTTTAGGTTATAGATTTCAAATTTTTTATCTAGAACCTAGCACCTAGAACCTATAATCTTCCTCAGAATGTCTTTTTAAACTCTGTAATTGCTTTTTTTAACTTCTCGATCGTTTCATCTGATAATTTCTGCTCTTTTTCAATCGTTTTAAGAAGTTTTGCATGTTCGAGCTTCATGTATTCTAAGTATCGTGTCTCAAACTCAGAAATTTTTCCGATAGGTATATCATCCAAAAATCCTGCAGTTCCTGCAAATATGACCACTATCTGTTCTACAACCGGCATAGGACTGTTCAGTTTTTGCTTGAGAAGCTCAACCATCCGGGATCCCCGTTCAATCTGCTTTTTAGTAACCGCATCCAGATCAGATGAAAACTGAGCAAAAGCAGCCAGATTTCGATATTGTGCCAGGTCAAGTCTTAGTGTACCTGCAACCTGTTTGGTTGCTTTAATCTGAGCTGATCCGCCAACCCGTGAAACTGAAATTCCTACATTTATTGCAGGGCGGATACCCGCATAGAAAAGATCGGATTCTAAAAATATTTGTCCATCGGTTATGGAAATTACGTTGGTCGGAATGTATGCCGAGATATCCCCAGCCTGTGTTTCAATAATAGGAAGCGCTGTTAATGATCCTCCTCCGTGTTCTTTATTGAGCCTGCATGAGCGCTCCAAAAGCTTACTGTGAAGATAGAAAATATCACCGGGGTATGCCTCTCGCCCTGAGGGACGTTTAAGAATAATTGAAATTTGGCGGTATGCCCAAGCATGTTTGGAAAGATCATCATATACAATAAGGGCGTCTTTCCCCTCATCCATAAAATATTCTCCGATTGCACACCCCGCATACGGGGCTAAATACTGAAGTGCTGCAGAGTCGGCGGCATTTGCTGTAACAATGATGGTATGAGACATCGCCTGGTATTTTTCAAGCGTTGCTACAATTTGAGCAATACGGGATGCTTTCTGTCCGATTGCCACATATATGCATATTACGTTTTCGTTTTTCTGGTTTATGATAGTATCGATTGCAATTGAGGTTTTTCCAACTGCCCGGTCTCCGATTATAAGCTCCCTCTGCCCGCGTCCTATCGGAATCATGGCATCAATTGCTTTAAGGCCGGTTTGCAGGGGAGTATTGACTGACTGACGGGCAACAACCCCAGGAGCAATTTTTTCAAGGGGATTATATTTTTTAAATTTAATTGCTCCTTTGCCATCCTCTGGATTTCCCAGAGGATCAACAACCCGTCCTATAAGCCCTTCTCCAACTCCCACGGAGAGGAGCTTTTTTAGGCCACGGACCTTAAATCCTTCCTTAATTTCCAGATATTCTCCCAAAACAATTGCGCCTATCGTATTTTCTTCAAGATTGATTGCCAGTCCCTGTACTCCGTTTTCAAACTCAACCATCTCGTTGTACGCAATATCTTTAAGTCCTGAAATACTCACTACTCCGTCTGCTATTTTTACCACTTTTCCTATAAAACTCGCCTCTACCTGAGCTTCACTATATTTCTGGATTTTTTTCTTTAAGGAGTCAATAAGATCACTCGCCGTAAGGTTTGACATAGATGTTTTAAGATTCTAAAGCAGTTTTTAACTCGTTTAATTCATGCCGTATGCTTGCATCTAAAAACCAATCTCCGATTTGTACCGTAAATCCGCCCAAGAGCGAAGCATCATGCTGATACGTAAATGGAACCGGGTGAGTTAAAAATCGGGATAAGACGTGTTCCAGTTCTTTTTTTTGATCCCCTTTTATCTCAATTGCTCCGATTACAACGACTTCTTTGGGATTTTTCTTTTTCCCCAATTCCTCTTCAAGCTCATCGGCAATCTCGGGTAATAAACTCAATTCTCCCGATTCCTTCAATACATCCAATAGGCTTTGGGTAATTACCTCAGGATTATTTATTTTTGATTTCATATTTTTTGAGAAATTAATTTACTTATATCCCGTACTCTTCTTTGAATAACGGATTCCTGATCACCCTCATTTAACGCCTGGTTTATGATTTTCTCAGCCATCTCTGAGGCTAGTTCTACCGTTTCTTTCTCGAGTTTTTTCTTCATTTCTTCTTTTTGAGATTCAATCTCGACTTTTGCTTTTTCAAGAACTAACTGAGCTTCATTTTTGGCTTTTTGGATAATCTCTGCTTCCTCTTTTTTTCCGGTCTTTTTTGCTACGTCTATGATTTTTTTTGCCTCTTCTTTGGCCGATATAAGAATCTGTTGTCTTTTTTTCTCATCATTCTCAAATTCCTCCTTCATTTTAGAAGCAAGAATCATTTGCTCTTCAATCCTATGCTTCCTTTCGTCCAGCATTTTAAGAATAGGCTTATATAAAAGCTTAGTTAAAATAAACACTAAAATACCAAAATTGATAATCTGAGCGATTAAATAAATGGGTTGAATGCCAATATTTTCCATAAGCTCAAGTAAATTTAAGAATTAATGCAATAACCAGTGCATAGACAGCAATTGCCTCCGCGAATGCTATTGCTAAAATCATGTTTGTTCTGATTTTACTTTCCGCTTCCGGGTTACGTCCGATTGCTTCCATTGCTTTTGACGCAAGCATACCAATAGCAATAGCAGGACCAATTGCCCCCATGCCTATTGCAAGAGCGGTTGCGATCATCTTTATGCCTTCATTGTCCATAATATACACCTCCCTTTATTTAATAGTTATTAATAGTAATATCTGCACTTAAACTTAATGCTCATGGGTAGTAGTTGCAAGAGATAAAAATACACTGGTTAACATTGAAAAAACGAGCGCCTGGATAAACCCGACAAAAAGTTCAAGTCCGATAAAGGGAAGGGCAATAATAACTGGAATTCGCACAATAAAGGATACAACCGCGAGTAAAACTTCTCCCGCGAAAATATTTCCAAATAACCGAAAAGCAAAAGATACGATTTTGGTTCCTTCTCCTACTAACTCCAAGAGTCCAGCAAATAAATAAATTGGACTCTCGAAATTAAAAAATCGTTTGATATATTCCTTGCCTAAAATCCTGATTCCTGCAACCTCAATTGCCGCGACAGCAATAATTCCAAACGCAAGAGTAGTATTAAGATCAGCAGATCCGGCTCGAAGAAGTGGAATAAATACTTCTTTTCCCTCTATCATTTCATTAAATCCGATCGAACCGACTCCCGGAAGAAGTCCAAACCAATTTAAGAACAAGATAAAAATAAAAAGGGTTCCAACCAGAGGAAAAAATATTTTAGTTTTTTCTCCCAGAATAGATTCAAAAAATCCGAACAATCCTCCAATTATAAGTTCTCCAATCAGCTGTACCCGGCCCGGTATAAGAGTCATCTTTTTGGTGAGAAAAACAGAAACAACCACTAAAAAAAGCATAACGATCCATGTGGTAAGAAGAGAATTTGTCACGTGAAACCCGAATATTTTAAATATTTCTTCAGCTTTAAGTGAGATATTCAGAGTTGGCATAATTTAAGAGTCAATCAGACTACCCATAATACGGACTATACTTACTACCGAAACAGCAATTCCAACTGCAACTCCAACAAGAATAAATATAGGCTTTGTCCCGAGACGTTGATCTAAATAGATTCCCAGTAGAGTCCCGGCAAGAAGAGGAATTACAATCATAAATCCCAATTCAGTAGCCATCTGGAAACTTAAAAGAAATCGCCTCTTATCTTTTTCAGATTCACTATCTAAGGTTGTATTAACCGGCCTGTCTGTATTTCTTTTTATAGGATAAATATTATCTTTCTTTTCTTCTTTTATCCTTTGTTTAATTTCCATATTATATAAGGAGTGATCGTCAAGTCAAGTATGTAAGGGATGCATATCTGACTGAATTAGGACTACATTTGAAGCATTTTTGCGTCATCTACTATAAAAGCCAGCCTTTCATCTTTTTCATATACTCTTCCTTTAACTAAGATAGGCTGGTCTACCCGCCACAATTCTTTGGTTATGGCAAACAGCTTGGGAAAAACCACGAGCTCAATTGTAGCGGTAAAATCATCCAGCTTTACAAATGCCATTTCACTGTTTGTACTTTTGGTAATAATCTTTTTCATTTGGGTAATAATTCCTCCGATTACAATGACCTTTTTTGAGGCAGTTAGATTGACTATTCTCTCTGTAACTTTTTTCTCAAGAACGCTTATATAGGGAGTCAGAGGATGCTCAGTGAGATAAAATCCAAGCATTTCTCTTTCAAATTGCAATAAATTCTCTTTGGGAAGTTCCTCAATATCTGCTAAGTGGTCACTTTTATCAACCTCAGTTTCAAAAGCAAACAGACTAAATTGCCCCTCAGATTCTTTACCTTTCTGAGAGTGAATCTTTTCAACAATAGCCGAGTAGGATGATAAAAGAGCCGCGCGTCTCCCGAATTTATCAAAAGCGCCTGATTTAATAAGACTTTCAATTGTCTTCCGGTTAACTTTAGAAAGATCAACCCGGGTTGCCAAATCGGTAAAAGAAATAAATTCTCCACCGTTTCTTCGAGCCGCCAGTATTGAGTCAATTGCAGCAGTTCCTACATTTTTAATTGCGGATAACCCGAACCGAATTTTGGTAGTATCCTCAATACTAAACTCAATATCTGACTTATTGATATCAGGCGGAAGAAGGATCATACCAACCCTCTTACATTCCAAAATCGCTTGAGCAACTTTCTCGTCCCGCATGGGACCTGATGCACCCCGCGACTCAGCTGTGAGAACCGCGCACATAAACTCGACCGGAAACTTAGCTTTCATATAGGCCGTCTGATAAGCAATCATGGCATAACAGGCAGAATGTGCTTTATTAAATCCGTAACCGACGAATTTTTCAATGAGACCGAATATATTTTCAGCATCCTTTTTTGAGTATCCTTTTTGGATGCATTTTTGGATAAACTTTATTTTTTCCTTTTTCATTTTCTCCGGATTTTTCTTACCGATTGCAAGTCGGAGCTTATCAGCCTCAGCCATGGTATACCCGGCCAGTTGGTTGGCAATCTGCATGCACTGTTCCTGATACACGGCAATTCCGTATGTTTCTCCCAGGACAGATGCGAGGTCCGGATGCACATACTTTATTTTCTTTGGATTTTCTTTGGACTGAATGAAGGTTGGAATCCATTCCATAGGGCCGGGTCTGAAAAGGGCGACCATAGCTGAGATATCTG
>MFJL01000009.1:5689-14689 GCA_001779195.1 Candidatus Gottesmanbacteria bacterium RIFCSPHIGHO2_02_FULL_39_11 | reverse complement strand
GGTTGCTAAAATGATTGAAGCGGCCGGATTTGACAAATTAATTACCGTTGAGCTTCATAATGATACCATTTTGGGGTATTTTAAAATTCCGGTTATCCACCTCTCCGGCCTTTCTCTTTTTCAAAAAGAAATTGAAAAAATAAAAGACAATCTGGTTATTGTAACTCCCGATGCCGGAGGCTTGAAGCGTTCTCAGAGATTTGCTGAAGGACTTGATATTCCTCTTGCTCTTATCGAGAAAAAAAGAGATCTTAATAATCTTCACAAAATTTTGTCCATGCGGGTTGTCGGAGATGTGAAGGGTAAGACAGTCATTATTGTAGAAGATGTTATTGTGACGGGAGGAACTATTATTAATGCTGCGTATCTTTTAAAGGAAAAAGGGGCAAAAAAAGTGATAGTGGGTGCAACCCACGCTGATTTTGTGGGAGGGGCCGATAAAATTTTAGCGGACTCCCCGGTTGATAAAATCTGGGTTACGGATACCATCCCCATCCCTTCCAAGATGCATTTTCCCAAACTGGAAGTGTTCTCCATCTCAAGTGTTTTATCCGATGCTATTAAGAAAATATCTAAATGAAAATTCTTCCCCGGTCTGTTGAAAAACTTATGGAGTCTTTCCAAAAATTACCCGGTGTGGGTCCCAAATCAGCGAGCCGTCTAACCTTTTACCTTCTGCACGTTCCCCAAACACAACTGGACGAATTTTCAGAATCATTAAAAAATTTAAAAACATCAACGGTATATTGTTCCATTTGTTCAAATATTGGGGAGAGTGACCCGTGTGTAATTTGCGCAGAACCAGAGCGGGATCATTCTATCGTTTGCGTTGTTGAGGAGCCTATTGAAATACTGTCAGTTGAAAGAACCGGCAAATATAAAGGGGTATACCATGTTCTTCACGGAGCAATTGACCCTCTGAATAATATAGGACCGGATGAGATTAAAATTAAAGAGCTGATAGACAGACTTGAAAAAGATGAAATAAAAGAGATAATATTGGCAACCAACCCCACTATGGAAGGGGAGGCAACGGCGATGTACATTAGACGTGAAATCCAAAAGCTTAAATCCCAGATCCCAAATCTGGATGGAATAAAAATTACACGGCTGGCACATGGTCTGCCGGTTGGGGGAGATTTGGAATATGCGGATGAAGTGACATTGGGACGGGCGATGGAAGGGAGAGTGAATTATTAGAGAAAGAGAAAAAGAGAAAAGGAGAAAGAGAGAGATCGAAATAAAGAAACTTAATCGCTTTTTCGCTTCTTCTCTTTTTCGCTCTTTCTCTTATCAATATGTATTCTAAAGATGAATTATTATCAGCTTTAAAGAATGTTCCGGATCCGGAGATGGGTATTTCAATTGTTGATCTGGGGCTTATCTACAGGATTAAATCAGATAAAAAGGGAAATGTGGATGTTGTAATGACTCTTACCACCATGGGGTGTCCCTTATTTGATCTCATAGCGGAGCCGATGGAGAAAGAGTTAAAAACATTAAAAGGGGTTAAAAGGGTAAATATTGAGCTTACATTTGATCCTCCGTGGACGCCTGAAAAGATGACGGAGGAGGGAAAAGTGGCGCTGGGGTTTTTTTAAGATTTTATGTCAAAAATCAAAAACGTTCTCAAAAAATCAGTTGAAAACTCCCTGGAATTTGTAAAACCGTTAGGACAGGTAGCTTCTGCTGATGCGGTTGCTTCTCAACTATTAGGTAAGAAGCAGGGGGGAAACATAGAACCAAAAGATGGAAGTGAAGTAACAAGCTATCTTAAAAATGTCGGAGATCCGGATGTGAATCCTGAGGAGGTTCAGAAAAAAGACGCAAAGAAAGTTAGTTCAAAAATTCAGGATTATCGAAAAAGCTTGCAGCTAAACGATTCAACAGTTTCACATTTGAGAATTCCGAATCTTAAAGAATACCGGAAAGCTAAGGGAATATATTACGATCTCTTAAAAGAGAGAGAAGATAAAGAAAGTGAAAAACAGGCAGCACAACAGAACAGTCCGCTTGTTGTCCCAACCAGTAGGCCTTCCCGGGGAGGCAGGAAAAATAAAGTTATTCAAGAACAATCAAGCATCGAATCAAATAGAAACAGAAAGACACAATAAAATAACCCAATAACCCAATCATCCAATAACCCAATAAATGAAAAAAATATTTAAAATTCAAAAATTAATTAATAGGACTTAACCATTTATTGATAGCATTGGGTTATTGGTATTTATTGCGTTATTTTTATTATGCTTAAGCTTTACAACACTCTCACTCGAAAAATTGAACCTTTTAAACCGTTAAACCCTCCTGCTGTGACATATTATTCCTGCGGACCAACGGTGTATGATTACGCGCATCTGGGACATGCCAGGACGTATATATTTGCCGATATATTAGAAAGAGTACTTGAATATAACCAGTTTGATGTCAAACGGGTCATGAATATAACAGATGTTGGACATCTGACATCCGATTCTGATACGGGGGAGGACAAGATGGAGAAAGGGGCAGAACGTGAGAAAAAATCCGTTTGGGATATTGCGAAATTCTATACGGATGATTTTTTTGAGATGCTTAAAAAGCTGAACATCCAAAAACCCGCAATTATTACCCCAGCAACAGAATACATTCCTCAGATGATTACACTGGTAAAAAAACTGGAAGAGAAGGGATTTACCTATACCATTTCCGACGGGGTTTATTTTGATACGACTAAGTTTCCCAAATACGGAGAACTTACCGGACAGACAATTGAAAAGCTTGAGAAGAGCATTAAGGCAGGCGCACGTATTGAAATCGTTAAAGGGAAAAAACATCCTACCGATTTTGCATTGTGGAAACGGACTCCTCCGGGAGTGAAACGCCAGATGGAATGGGATAGCCCGTGGGGAAGGGGATTTCCAGGATGGCATATGGAATGTAGCGCTATGAGTATGGAACTGTTAGGCCCAACTCTTGATATTCATACCGGAGGAGTTGACCATATCCCAATCCATCACACGAATGAAATTGCACAAAGTGAAGCCTCAACCGGCAAAAAATTTGTAAACTTCTGGCTGCATGGGGAACATCTGCTGATAGATGGACAGAAAATGAGCAAGTCTTTGGGTAATTTTTACCGGGTAAAAGATATGGAAGATAAAGGATTTGATCCGCTGGCCCTCCGGTATTTATTCATGACCGCTCATTACAGAACTCAGATGAATTTTACATGGGAATCATTAGAAGGAGCTGCGAATGCGTACTCTCGATTAAAAAAAGATTTCCAAGAATTAAATCGTCATTCTGGCAAGCCCGAAGGGCGCGTCCAGAATCTGTCTTTGAAGAAAGATCCTGGACAAGCCAGGATGACAGAAGATAATAATTATAAAGAAAAATTTATAAGCGCCATTAATAACGACTTAAATATTCCTTCAGCAATTGCCCTCATGTGGGATTTAATAAAAGATAAAAAAGTTCCGGATAATGAAAAGAAAAAATTATTGTTGGATTTTGATAACGTTTTAGGATTAGGTCTTTCTAGTATTAAACTGGTTCAACAGCCCGTTCCGGTTGAAATTGAAAAACTGGCAAAAGAAAGAGAAAAATTTAGATATGAAAAAAACTTTAAAGAGGCGGACCGGGTCAGAAAAGAAATTGAAGAAAAAGGATATTTAGTAGAAGACACACCGACAGGTACCTCTGTTAAGGAAAAATAGTTTTTTCTGTCATCCCGCACTTGATGCGAGATCCAGAAATTAATTAATTGGATTCCGGGTCAAGCCCGGAATGACACAACTCTATGGAACACGAATTTGCAAACCCACTCACACGGCAACTCGTCATAGGAATTGATATTGACAATACCATTTCACAATCTCATCCGGTTATCTGGAAAGAGTTTAAAAAAGAATTTAAAGGGAGAGTCCTCTTTTCAGAATCACCTGATTTTTATCATTTGGAAAAATATACTACCGCATCCCTATCTGAGGTTGAAGTGTTTTTTGACCGTCTTGAACGGGATGAAGAATTTATTCTTTCTTATCCTTCCTATAAAGGAGCAAATCTCATTCTGAATAAATGGATATTGGAAGGCCATAAGCTGCATTATATTACCGCCCGTCCCGCTCATTCCCGAGTCTCAACTCTTTCCTGGCTTAAAAAACATGAATTTCCTACAGAAAATGTTTCACTGGATCTCCATGACAGGGGAAGAGATACTGATGCAGTTTCTTTTAAAGCACGGATTGTAAAATCTCTTAAAATTGATCTGATGATTGAGGATAGTCTGGAAATTGCACAGGGGCTTCCGATTCCCTCGCTTCTGATTAATCATCCCTGGAATCAGCATGCTAAACTCCCTCCCCGAATTACACGGGTTTCCGATTGGAAGGAAATAGAAAAATTAGTTCTCAAGCTTTCGTACTCCTCAAAATCTGCGGAAAGATGAAACTCAAAGAAATATTGATAGGATTTTAGTTCCGTTGCAAAATCAGGGAGCACACGTGGTTGTAACTCTAGCAAACTTTGATCATCAAAATACCACCATGGAAATAGCATCAGGGCCTGATCCTGAAAGAGTTACTTTTAATACTACTGATATGCTTCAGAGAAGCTCTCATACCTTACTTTGAGAGTATTAAGGGAAGATGGTTTATACATGAAAGGGAAAGAAGAGCGCTTTTAATCAGCGGGCCTTTTTTCCCACTGAGAGATTTCAATATTGAAGATCCCCAAACTTTAAATCAGATAAATCAGATAGATGAATTAGTGCAGGGTGCCCAGGAAGACGGAATTACAGTAGTGTTTACCCCGCATGCGAGTCCCTACTGGCAGGATCACGATTTAAGGGATATTAAGCCAGAGACATCCATTTCAAATAAAAAAGCTGCAGACAGCGCAAGGATACTTATAAGTCGTTTTAAGCCTGATGTTGTTGTCCATGGGCAGTTGCCGGATCCAAGGATTGGTCAGGATGGTAATATGATTCCTGTTAATGCAGACTTTGTAGCGCGATCAAAAATGTCCAGTGCTCCTCTTGCTATAGAATCTGAACAAATTGGTATAGATGAGGAATTGACAGCAGATGTCCATTTACCCAGAGATACAAGCGGTGTTATGGTTGTACTTCCGGATGAAAGAATGACCTTATCAAAAAATAGCACTTTACCTCCCAAAGTTTTATTTCGAGCCCAAAGCTGATAAAGTAAAAGAGTGACACAAACAATTTCTCATCTGGGTGCTGTTGTTCACCTTCATCTTCACAACGGGAAAAAATCAAAACAAAATATTAATAAAGAAACATTTGTGTATGTAGGATGTTTGCACGGGGGAGACGAGAGTATTTACGAGAGACTAAAAGAAATCATAACAGAAAAACCTGAATATGTGATTTTTGCGGGAGATATTACGGGATCGCCTGAGATTGAGAAACTTAAACACCAATTTTATGAAAATAAAAAAGGAAACAAAAAGCTTTCTCAGTTTGATTATTTCGGGGACTGGGCAGCAACTCTTCCAACTGAAAAAAGAAAAGAACTGTTATCTTCTGTTGAAGCAGCAATCAAGCGGATTTATGAAATCATTTTAGACATGCAAAAGAGGGGAATTCATGTTTATCTGTTAGAAGGCAACTGGGATAATCCAAAGTTAAGCGGACTGAATGCAATTGCCGGAAAAGATATTTCAACATTTTTCAAAACAAAAGAATTTTTCAAAAATCAGGGATTTCCATTTATTGACCATTTAAAAACTCTTGAAACAGATTCTGCTTTTCATATCTTTCTTCCGTACCATACCCTTCTGCATTTTAATGAAATTTCCCAAAGTCACCTTACCTCTGTTGAAAGAAGGATTCATGAGGTTCGGACCGATAAAAGAATTATTTTAGTCGGACATGCCGAGGCTAACTGGAAAATGCATCATTTGAACGAAAGCCCCCCAACAGCGAAGGGGGAGAGGAATATTGTAATTGAAAACTTTATAAAAGCAATAAGGCTGTTTTTACCGGATGAAATAATTTATCCCCACCAGCATGCCCGGATTCGGGATGAGAAGGGAAATCTCAGAGGACTTAATGAAAAATATTTTCTTCATATCACAAAAAATAGGGTTCGATTAGTTATGGATATGGAAGAGAAAAAACCGGAAGATGTCGTTGCTACTTATATTCCCTATGGACTTGTAGCTGAGGGAGTGAATAGTTTACAAAAAAATTCTCATCTTTGAAATTTAGGATGGTTTTTGGTATACTCCAAAGATGAGTCAATACGAAATGATGCTTATTGTGCCTGCTGATTTATCGGATGAAGCGTCACAAAAAATTACCGGTGAGGTAAAAAAATTAATAGAAAAAGAGGGAAAATTATTGGACTCCAAAGAGTGGGCGAAAAACAAACCTCTTGCATACCCTATTTCAAAACACAAAGCGGGCAGTTTTTGGTTAATGACATTTGAAGCAGTACAGAAGTCGGTGCCGGACATTTCAGGAAAAATTAAAGCAGTTCCTGAAGTTGTTCGATATTTAATCATCAAAAAAGATTAATCTATGTCAGCACGTTCTCTAAATAAAGTAATTCTTATTGGAAATCTCACTCGCGATCCGGAGCTCCGGTATACCCCCTCAGGAACCGGCGTATGCACATTTGGACTGGCAACCAACCGTTCCTGGACGACACAAACCGGGGAGACAAAAGAAGATACCGAATTTCATCGGATTGTTGCCTGGAATAAGCTGGGAGAACTGTGTTCACAACTTTTGACTAAAGGAAGAAAAGTATACGTTGAAGGAAGGATCTCCTCTCACTCTTTTATCGGACAGGACGGAACCCAAAAGACAATTACCGAAATTGTCATTGAGGACATGATTATCCTTGATTCCCGTAAAGACTACGGGCAGACAGGGGCGAGTACAAATGTAAACGTAAGCGCGCCGGTTTCCCAACTGCAACCGGTTACGGGGACCCAACCAAAAGCAGAAGTTCCTAAAAAAGAAATAAAAGAAGAATCACCAGTTGAAAAAACAGGAGGAGAAGATATAACGGCGGATGATATTCCTTTTTAAAAACATTCAATATAACTATGAAATCAAATAAGAACCGGCGGCTGCTTAAAAAAAGAATCATAAAGCCGAAATTCGATTATTTCGAAAAAAATAAAATTATTCCCGACTATAAAGATATAGAAAACATTCGAAAATTTGTTTCCGAGCGGGGAAAGATAATCGGAAGAATGTACACGGGTATCAGTCAAAAGAATCAAAAGCTCCTGGGAATTGCTGTAAAGCGAGCAAGGTTTTTAGGACTTCTTCCTTTTAAAGTATCAGCCTAAACTCTGATGAAGACAAGCATATTACTGCCTATTCCACCTGGAGCAGCCTCACAAGTTGCACTGGGAGATCTTGTTACCCCTCAGGAAACCCTGTGGAGTTTTTCAACAACTTCCCAGAACCGGACAATTCATCTGGCACGGATTTTAAAAGTTGATCCACAGAATATAGGGAAGTATCTGAAAGTTTCAATAGGAGACTGCGTAAAAGAAGGGGAAATAATTGCCCTTAAAAAAAATTGGCTTCATAAAATAACGGTTAAAAGTCCCCAAAGCGCGGTTCTTAAGGAAATGGATGTTAACAAAGGTACGATCACTTTGGAAGTTGCCGGAAGTACTTCTAAAACAGCATCTCCCTCTGGAATTTCAGGAAAAGTCATACGGGTCTCTCCTGAAGAAATAGAAATTGAAACTGAGGGACATATGTATACGGGTAAAAAAGGTGAAGGGGGAGAGGTGCAGGGTATACTTCACGTTGTTGCAACTCCCCATATTACCATGTTTAATCTGGATGACGATTTTGAAAACGCGATTTTGCTTGTCAATGATTTGGATTTGGATGTTCTGACTAAGCTTGAGGTGATGGGAGTAGCGGGCATTCTTGTTTTGAAAAAAGACCTTGAAACTGCCTCTTTTCCGTGGATCTCTGTAGAAAAAGAAGTTCATGAAAAACTGAAAAAATATCACGGAAAAAAAGTAATTATGCGCCCCATGCAAAAAACGATCGTTATTATGTAATCATTATGAAAAATCTCAGAAATATTTTTTTTATAGGAGCCGTAATCTTTCTCTCTTTGGGACTTGGATACCGTTTTGGTCAGAGAAGTGTCGGAAATCCAGAGAGAGGAGGAGGAGGGGGGGGTATCATTTCAGTTCTTCCTGCCTCAGAGATCAGCGGAAAAGAAAATGCCACATCAGCTCGTCTTGACTTTTCTCTTTTTTGGGAAGTGTGGGATCTTTTGGGAAGAAATTATTTAGATAAAAAGGCAATAGATCCCCAAAAAATGGTATTCGGAGCAATTTCCGGAATGGTTTCATCCTTAGGTGATCCCTATACGATGTTTCTTCCGCCTTCTCAAAATAAAGAAGCAAAAGATGATTTGAATGGAGCACTTGAAGGAATCGGAGCACAACTGGGGGTATCCGATAAAAAAATTATTATTATTGCCCCTCTGAAGGGATCACCGGCTGAATCTGCTGGACTTCGGCCCGGGGATTGGATTCAAAAAGTAGACGGCAAGGAAACATTTGACTGGACGATACAAGATGCCATTTCAAAAATTCGCGGGCCAAAAGGCACTTCGGTGACTCTTCAAATTTTACCTAAAAATTCCTCTGCTTCATCTGAGATGATTATTAAACGAGACGCAATTCATGTTGCTTCCGTTGAATGGGATTTAAAAAGTGTTGAATGCGCAAATGAAGGAATGCTTGAATGTAAGGAAGTTAAAGAGAATTGTCCGACGTGTAACAAAATCGCATATCTTAAGCTTACCCGATTCGGGGATGAAACCAATACGGAATGGGAGAGTGCGATAAATGAGATTGTAGAAAAAACCTCAGGCATTCCCTCCTCTGTTTATAAAGGTCTAATTTTAGATGTCAGAAACAATCCGGGAGGATACTTAAACGGTGCAGTGTTTATTGGATCTGAATTTTTAAAAATGGGGACAGTGGTTATCCAGGAAAATGCTG
>MFJL01000009.1:0-5667 GCA_001779195.1 Candidatus Gottesmanbacteria bacterium RIFCSPHIGHO2_02_FULL_39_11 | reverse complement strand
TTAACGGGCGTGGAAAACTTCTGAATGTTCCGATGACTGTACTTATCAACAAAGGAAGCGCTTCAGCCTCAGAAATTGTTGCCGGAGCTCTTCAGGTGCGGAGACGGGCAACCCTGGTAGGGGAAACCTCATTTGGGAAAGGCACGGTTCAACAGGCCATGGACTTAAAAGCAGGAGCCGGAATTCACATCACAACCGCAAAATGGCTATTGCCAAATGGGCAGTGGATTCACCAAAAAGGATTGATCCCAGAAGTAAGTATTGAAAATGATACAACTAAGCCAGATGTTGATCTACAGCTTGAAAAAGCGTACGAGTCGTTAATAAAATAACGCAGCATCTTGTCATCCCGACGCCTGCCTGTCGGCAGACAGGAAAGTCGGGGATGACAGATTGATTTTTTCAGCTTTTTTTCAGAAATTATTTATATCTTCTTATAAACATATGAAACGCATCATCATTTTAGGTCTTCTTATTATCGTCTTTTTAGCATTAATTTCCGCAAAGGGCCCAAATGCGATTACCATCCCAAACTTCTCAAATCTTTTTAAGACATCGCAAGAAGCGCCAATCGGGGGAAGTGAGAAGATAAAAGTTGTAAGTGAAGAATCCACCATTACAAATGTTGTTGATAAAGTATCTCCTTCTGTTGTCACCGTTTCTATCATTCAAAGCAGACAGTTAGGCCGGATATTTGACCAAAATCTGCAGGATCCTTTTAATTTCTTCTCTCCTTCCGAGCCTAATTCGGGAAGGCAAACCGAACAGGACATCGGAACCGGATTTATAATAACTGCTGACGGGCTTATTATTACCAACAAACACGTGGTTTCCGACTCCTCTTCAAAATATAAAGTAGTGACAAAGGATGATAAGACATATAACGTGGATAAAATCTACCGGGATCCGACCAATGATTTGGCGATTTTAAAAATAAACGCAACCGGTCTTACACCTATTGAACTGGGTGACTCATCCAAAATTAAAGTGGGGCAAATGGCAGTTGCAATAGGAACTGCGCTTGGGGAATTTAGAAATACGGTGACTGTTGGCGTAATCTCAGGACTGGGGAGGGGAATTATAGCAGGGAGTCCTCTAGAGGGAAGTGTTGAACGCTTAGATAATGTGATCCAGACAGATGCCGCAATTAACCCGGGCAATTCGGGAGGACCCCTTTTAAATTCTGCCGGCCAGGTGGTTGGGATAAATACCGCGGTTTCACAGGAAGGCCAAAACCTGGGATTTGCCATTCCCATAAATGTAATTAAAGACGCACTGGATCAATTTAATAAAGCGGGAGGTAAATTTTCCCGGCCCTATTTGGGTGTTTCATACCGGATGGTCACACGGGACTTGGCACTTCTTAACGAAGTTCCTGAAGGAGCTTATGTTCAAAGTGTTATATCCGGTTCTCCTGCAGAACAGGCAGGAATTGAAAACGGAGATATCATCACCAAGATTGACGGCAAACGGGTAACGGACGCAGACGGGGGGTTGGCAAAAGCAATTGCAGATAAAAAAGTAGGGGATTCTGTTTCCGTCGAGATTTGGAGAGACGGAGATACCAAGACACTAAACACGGCAATAGGAGAGAATACAGGAGAATAATTTAGAAAGAAATACGGACCGGGCTCCGGCATAGTAAGATAAGCCACAGTTTTAGACCCGCATAAAAATTGTTTCTGTCATATTATATGCATTGGCTGCATATGAAAGAATTCGTATTCCATCAAATCGTGCAGAGGGGGGTAATTGTCGGCTAAATCCAAAATGATCATGGAGTGCAAACACGACTTTTTGTGGCCACTGAAACTGCTGCAAGAGAACATCCTATCTTGGGGGCATGCTGTGTATACTTCAAGAAAATTTCGCATTTTGCAAGTCTTTCATCATCTTCTCCATTTTTCCATCCACAATATCTTCTAAATTATGCCAGGACTTATTTATTCGGTGATCCGTGACACGGTTTTGGGGAAAATTATAGGTGCGGATTTTTTCGCTTCTTAGACCTCTTCCGATTGCCGATCTGGCAGAGCCTAATTCCGCCATTTTTCTTTCTTCCTCCGCTTCCCACAGTTTTGCCCTTAAAAGGGAAAGTGCAATTCTTCTGTTTTGCTCTTGAAATCTTTCCTGAGAGGCTGTTACGACGATTCCTGTGGGTTTATGCCGAAGTCTTACCGCGGTTGCTACTTTGTTTACATTCTGACCTCCGTGTCCCCCTGAACGGTAGAATTCCCATTCCAAATCCGAGGGGTCTATATACACTTCTGATTCCTCAATTTCAGGCAGAACTGCAACGGTTGCGGTTGAGGTATGTATTCTTCCGTATCGTTCTGTTGCTGGTGTTCTTTGGACGCGGTGGACGCCTCCTTCATGGGAGAAAAGGGAATAGACGCCGCTTCCTTTAATTCGAATAACTCCCTCATCAAGACTGGTTACGGTAAATCCTTTAATGGTCGCATATCGGGTATACATGCGGGCAAGATCGTTCGCCCAGATTTTTGCTTCATCACCTCCAGTTGCTCCCCGTATCTCTAAAATAACTCGATCGGAATTCATAGGAATGAGAAAAGGAGAAAGAGAGAAAAGGAGAAAAAGTTATAATGATTTTAAAATCTCTTATTCTCTTATAATCTCCTTTTCGCTTTTTCGCTTCTTTACTCTGCTCCCAAGAGCATCTCACGAAGTGATTTTTGTGGTTTATCTGTAATTTTGCCAAGCTTTTTAGCCTTTTTCAAAGCAAGCGCCGGGGCAAACTTTTGAGCTTGTTTTTGACGTGCCTGAAATCTTTCAACGCGTCCTAAGGTATCTACAAATTTCATTGAACCGGTGAAAAACGGATGACATTTGGCACAGATTTCTACCGTGTATGATTGTTTGGTTGACCCCAGTTTATACACAGCACCGCAGGCACAGGTTATGGTTGCGTCGGCGTAATACTGAGGGTGTATGGTCGCTTTCATAGAAGGATTATACCATTTTTTTCTTTGTAGGTCTATGTGGTGACCTGTTATGTCCGGTTATTTTTTTGCCTCTCCCAGCTTATTCTTAATTTCTTTAATAATAATTACTAAGAGAATGACATAGAGAATTTGGAAGAAGAGAGGTATGGGAATTTGAATACCGAAAACGATTTCCAAAATTTGCAGAAGCACAATCGGGGTGATGGCATGAATAGTAAGCTGAAAAGCCTTCCCGTATGTTATGTGAAGATTCTGCACCCGGGCAACGGCATAGGTTAGAAGAGAGTAGAAAAGTATTTTTAAGAAAAGCCCAATTGAGATTGAAAAAACAAAAATTACCAGGAGAATCCCGGGCAAAAAAGCAGGCAGGGCATCCAAGAATTTTTCAACCATCGCTACACCTTTGGAAAATTCGCTTTTATTCAGAGTAAAATTTTCGATGTCACTTAACGGATATGTTCTTATCTGGTTATTCTCTCCAATAAGTGATAGTGAGTCCTCATTTATCAAAACTCCCGCCTGATATTTTTCCATAGCAGAGATAGAGGCTGTCGGATCAATAACCAGATTTTTTCTATTTTCTCCGGTATCAAAAGGAAAGGTTACAACGATTGGGTCTTTCCGGTTGGTCGATAATTTACCGTTTTTTAAAGTTATGACAAGATCATTGGGATAAAACGTATCTGCCTGTGTTTTTAACGTTTGTTCCAGTGTTTTTATCTGGGGAATTAGAATTAAAGAGAAGACAATTGTTGAGATAAGGGTTAACAGCAGAGAAAGCCCAAAAAAATATTTAAGGGAAAAAGAAAATTTCGTTTTCAGTAAATCCCGATAATAGGAGGGATTGGTTGCGGATAGATACAGAGAGCGAAAAAAAGTTTTAAGTTTGGACATAGGAGAAGTATATCATTTTATAGTTTATGCAGAGGATGATAATGCAATCTGTTTTCAGCAATTGCAATTCCTCCAAAAATAAGAAGGCTCCCGAGTAAAAATAAGGAGCTTACGGTTTCTCCGAGAAGCGGAATGGCAATCGCGGCGGCAATAATCGGATCCAAATAAGCAAAAATACCTATCTCCTGGGAAGGAATTCTCTTTAAACCCCAGTCAAAGAGGAAATAGGCAAGAGCGCTTGAGAGAAAAATACCGAACCCAATTCCCACTAAGCCTCTTATATCCAGAGAAAACAGGGGATTTACCGTCACTGTTTCGTACAGAAAAAATGGCAAAAAAGTCAAACTTCCGATTAAGAACATCCAATAGGTAATCAGAAATGTGGAGTAATGAGACATGCTTTTTTTGTATAAAATGGTGTACGCGGTATGAAAAATCATGGCCAGAAGAAAAAAAATATTTCCCACCAACTGTCCGTCAAACCCTTCGGTAAATATGGGCTGACCGATAATAATAATTACTCCCAACAGACTGATGAGAAGTCCTCCTAATAATTTTTTTCTGGGTTTCTCTTTCAAAAAAAGAATTCCGCCTAAACAAAGAAAAACAGGGCCTGAGGAGGCGATAACGGTTGCGTTAATTGCAGGAGCTGACATAAGTCCCCAGAAGAAAAAAGCAATATTAAACGTGACACCGAAAAATGAGATGATAATAAGAGTGAGAATGTCCCTGTGCTTTATTTTTCCCGCTTTTATTGCGAAAGGGTAGAGAAGAAGGGAAGCTCCGAAAAATCTCAGGAAGGCAAGAGTAAAAGGGGGAATATTTTGCAGAGAGAGCTTAAAAATGGGGGCCGCAGCTCCCCAGATGATATTGGCAATAATAAGTGCCAGGACGCCGTTTCTATGAGTCCTGGAGGTCGCGAGCGAGCTCATGTATAGGTATCCGGATCTGAGTCCGATTTTTAAGAGTTTTTAATGTGACGGTATTTGTTTTTTCTTCCTCGCTTCCCAAAATTACCACATAGGGAATTCCTTTTTTATCCGCAAACTTTATCTTTTTTTCAAGTTTCACATCAGGGTCCAGGTAAATTTCACAGCTGATGCTTTCTTTTCTTAAAACATCAGCAATTTTATAGGAGTAAGAGACAGACGTATTATCAAGAGAAGATATAAGGACTTGTGTATTTGTTTTATTTCCCATAAGTAAATGATTTTCCTCCATAGCCTCAATTATTCTATCAAACCCAAACGCAATTCCAACAGAAGGGACATCCTCCTGTATAAATTGATTCATCAAATTATCATAGCGGCCTCCTCCTGCAACGGAGCCCGCTGAATAGTTTGAAATCTTTATCTCAAAAATGGTGCTCGTATAGTAATCCAGTCCCCGGGCCAACGTTGACTGGAAAATAAAATCCCTGTTTTGTGTGAGTCCCGAATCGGTAAGATGGTTAAAAATTTTTAAAAGTCGGGGAGTAGGGGATGCATTTCTTAAATCATTTAATACCATTAATGCATCCTTTGTGCCAAGTTCAGAAAGCTCAAGAATGACTTTCTCAACGCCTATTTTTTCCAGTTTATCTAAAATAATAATTTGTTTTTTGGATAAATTTAATTTATCAAAAATAGTCCGGTCATTTATAAGAATTTGCACATCTGAAAATCCTAATTCTTTTAATGCGTTAAATGAAGTTAAAAGTATCTCGGCATCGGCCAAGGTTGAACTGCTTCCTGCTATATCCAGATCGCACTGCAGAAATTCGCGAAACCTCCCCTTTTGAGGCTTTTCCGCTCTCCAAACCGGCTGGATT
>MFJL01000008.1 GCA_001779195.1 Candidatus Gottesmanbacteria bacterium RIFCSPHIGHO2_02_FULL_39_11 | reverse complement strand
CTACCACCAATTTACCAATTTACTTTTTTCTATTCTTTGATCGCTCTTACCACATCCATCATATTCACTTTCCCGTTTTGATCAAAGTCATATTGTGAGTTAGTTGTCAGATAATACGGGATCACCTGAGAAGGGGGAGGATAGGGAGTGGGAAAGGGGGTGGGAGTTCGGGTGGGCGTCATCGTCGGAGGGATGGGAGTGGGGGTGATGGAGGGTGCATTGAGATTGGGACATGTCATCGTTAGAGGAGTACCCGTGAGCCTAGGATTATTATTAGTAAGTGCTCCTGTCGCGTCGATCCCCACCCCATAGACATAATAGGTGTGGCTTTTCCCGTCTCTATAAGCGGTCGGTACCTGATAGGTAAATTTATGGTAGGAAGTATTACCGCAGTCCCACGCTTTATAGGGATAGATCTGGTTTGCTATACCTGTTGTTATGTGCGTGCCGCCCTGTGCGTAAGGCGCATCGGCAAAGACCATATATTGTATTGATTGGCTGTATTTACTTCCGTCACACGTATACCCTGATAGGGTGCATGTGGCTCCGTCTGCGGTTTCATGAATTCCTTTTGGCGGCGGGTCGATTGTGGGGGTTGGTGTAGGAGAAGGAGGTGACGGTTTGCAAAGGACAGAAGGTCCAGAGATTAAAGCGCCATATTGGTTACAGGTATAATTAACAGGATGAATCCACCAGGAGTAAGTCCGGGTAGGGTCAAGATTTACCGTAATTGAAGTAGACGGCCATTGGTCGATGCAGATATCCTGCGGTACGTTTCCGCAGTTATTCTTAATCCCGTTTATTTCCGTACTGCTATCGGAGATGCCGTTACCGTCGTCAATCCGTACGTTATAGGCGAGAGCGTTTGCTACCGGCTGCCAAGAAAATGTGACCTGATTGCCGGTTACGGGACAGGAATAATTCATCGCAGTTGACGTACCCAATGCAGGACATGAAAGAGGAGAGGGACAATAGATGGTCTTTGGGGATCCGTCAAGAAGGCGGTTCACGCCGATTGTGACGTTATTTACCGTATGGTCGTAATTTTTATCCACATTGTATCCGTAGATATAGATACTGTGTTGTCTTCCATCACGTGGAATGCTTCCTTCGGGAAAATTAAAGTAAAATCCATGGTTGCCGGGTATATGTACCGATGCGTTGGTATCGGGACGGGGAAGTGTTGCATCCAGAAAACCTAAGCTGGTTCCTCCTTGGTTGAAAGGAGCATCCAGAAAGATGGATACTTTGCTTGACGCGATAGGGATGTCCGAATCATAGGTATAACCCTTGATGTCGCACCGATTGGCTCCGGTATTTACTGCCTCGAAATTGCCAAAGACGTCCGGGTAGGGATTGCAGATTCCTGTGGTGCGGCAGGAGTTTGTACCTTTAGGAAGATTAAACACGTCATTTATCGCATTTAGGTATGCTGCGCCGTCCCTTACATTCGGTTCGATGATGCCCCCTTCACGCCATTCGTTCCAATCGTAAATAGAGAGATATTTCGCCATCTCATGGGGATTGGCATCCATGTTTGTTTTTGTGATCTGGAGAGCCTGTATGAATTTAGTGATGTCCTGGTCGGGAAAATAGAAAACATTATTGGGATCGGTAATTTCCACACTCATTTGAGGTCTTGTATCGAATGTCTGAATGACGCAATTAAGAAAATTTTCATTTCGGTAAGGAGCAAGGGTATCGTTAAGATGGTCGACATATGTTTGATAGCTTCCTACCGGTCCTGCTGGTTGTCCTGTCCCTAGCCCGATAGTGAAGCAGGCGCGGCCGTCCCGATTTGCTACCTGACTTGAGAAGGGGATGGAGGTCGCATCGATAAGGATGACGGGAGCTTTTCCGATCTGCTGGATAGAGTAATTCTTGATAAGGTCTATGAATTCTTCCATATCATCCTTGGTCGCGAAATCTTGATAGAGGCCTACATTTCTCCAAATGGAAAATATCGGTCTTCCGTCTGATGTTTTCAGAAAGTTCGGTCGTTTAAAATAATCATCAACAAGAATGTGTTTTACATAAGTCTCCGCATCACTTCGCGAGATGAAAAAGCTGTTGCCGGACCCGGGATCCTGATGTCTTCCTGTTACGATCATAATTGTAAAATTCATATCGGTTGAGTTGCGGGCTTTCAGAAATGAGTCGAGACCTTCGTTTTGGGAGGGAGTTTTCAGATTGTCGTTCCAGTACCAATAAAAATGGAAATAGTTGATCCCGTTTTGGCTGGCCTGCATGATCTGTCGTTCCACCACACCGGTATCTAAAAGGTTATAGTAACCGATGACAGGTTTAAGGCGGGAGAAATCCCCGGAAAAGCCCTGGGTATTTTGGGGGATGCCCGGTTCCTGTCCGTAAAAATCCTTATTTCCGCACCACCAGTCATTTCCCCGCCCACAGAAGGCTTTTTTGGCAGCAATTTTCCACGGGACACCTTTAGAGCTCCATTCTCCGTAATAATAAAGACCAATTTTGTACGGAGAGGATTGGGCATATACGAAATTAGGAATGAGGAATAAAAAATTAAGAATCAAAAATAAAAACACAACCAAAGGAAGAACCAGAATCTTCTTCATAGTACCACGGTAAAAGATTATTGAGGGGAAGTCCAGCAGAGGGTAAGTTTGACTTATGATTGATGATTTGCGATTTATCTATCATACGTCACTCCGCTACCACCAATTTACCAATTTACTTTTTTCTATTCTTTGATCGCTCTTACCACATCCATCATATTCACTTTCCCGTTTTGATCAAAGTCATAGGTGATAGTTGTAGTTCCATAATAAGGGATAACCGCTTGAATAGGAGGATAAGGAGTAGGAGTTGGGGTCTTGGTGGGAATAGGTGTCGGGGTACGGGTAGGAGTAGGAGTTCTGGTAGGTGTTATGGTAGGAGTGCGGGTGGGAGTGATCGTAGGGATGGGAGTAGGCGAGAGATATCCCGACATAGCCACGATTACTTCCTTGTATATTCCGTTCCCATAACCACCGATGCCGAAGGCTCTTATCGTATACCGCGCTGTTGATTTTAGATTAGTCAAAGTGATAGCGTGGTTTAATACGGAGTTATAATCATTGATCTCTAGCCAATTGCCACCGTCTTCTTTGTACTCGATCTCTGTTGCCGTTACTCTATCTGTATTCCATGAAAGAGATATGGAATTAGCGTTAGGGACGGCGGAAAAATTCGTCATTACTCTTCGCAAAGGGTCCAGCGTATCCGTCTGCCAGATGACCCGCTCTTTCCGCATCCTCTTAATGACCGGGCCGTAGACAGGATCGCTCATCAGGTCATTTAAAGGCTTAAGGTCATCACTCTCATTGATAGTGATCAAATTGATCATTTCGTACGGATCATTTTGCAAATCGTAAAACTCAAAGTAGTTTTTTGTATAATTTACGCCATTATAGGTATAATTTGTGGTGAAGTCACTCTCAAAGTTGGTTGGGATGTAGTGGATCCATTTGTAGTGGTCATAGATGAGTCCGCGCATCGGCTGGACTTCGGTCGCTGTTTCTCGTTCGCGGAAGTATTCCATGAGAACCGATGAGCGGTGAACAGACGTGTTTCCCATGATAGCCGGATAGAAACTTTTACCTTGGACATCAGAAGGTATTGAAACGCCTGCGAATGTCAGAAGTGTAGGAAAAACGTCTATACTTGAGAGCAGCGCTTGGTTTGTTTTGGGAGTGATGATACCGGGATAATTGATGATAAAAGGAGTTTTAGTAAGCTCTTCATACATAAACGCCCCTTTTTCCGAAAGCTGGTGTTCGCCTAAAAAGACTCCGTTATCCGTCATAAAGACGATGATGGTATTATTTCTTACTCCCAGTTGAGTGAGTTTTTGGATGATACGGCCGACGTTGGTGTCGATACTGGTGATCGTCTCATAGATATCTCTGGTATCACGGGCGATGGTGCGGCCGTCTTCATTGATATGGGCGATAGCCGGGTCGACAGTCGCAGGATCTTCGCAGCCGTTAGGGATAGGAGGATCCTTGCATTTTTGGCGAAGGTTAAACCGTTTCCTGGCATAGGAGGCAGACTGTTGGGGAGGTTTGGTAGAGGTGTTATCTGAGATGCTCACTGGTGTTGGGATGGGGGCATTCCCATATAGATTTTGCCCTGTAGGCGGGATGTTGGGCCAATGGGGAGCAAAAACCGGAAGCCAGACAAAAAACGGCTGGTTGGGATGATTTCTGACGCTATCATCAATATACTGGATGGTTTTATCCGCGAGAAAATCCGTCACATAATATCCAGAGGTTTTTTGAATTGGTACAGGAGTTGCTGCAGGGTTTACCGTGCGGTCGATCAGTTGATAATTTGAGACGCCGTTCCACTGGTCGGCAGTGATATAACCGGCATCTGGGTTGGGGAGAAGCCGGTAGTCAAATCCATAATTATCCGGCACCGGATTGGTTGGGTCACCCACGTGGCATTTGCCGATCATGGCAGTCCGGTATCCCGCGCTTTTGAGGATATCGGCAATCGTCTTATTGGTTGTAGGCAATTTTGAAAGTTATAAGTCAGCCCGTTGGTATGGGGCATCTTGCCTGTTAGGATAGAGGCGCGAGATGGGGAGCATTGATCAATTGAAAAATACATCCGGGGGAAATAGGCTCCGGTTTGACCTAAAGAATTGATATTTGGCGTTTGAATCACTGAGTTTCCGGTCAGCCCCAGAGTCTTGTAAGGTTGGTCGTCTGAGATGATGAAGAGGATATTTGGTTTGGCTGCCTGGGCGGAGGACGGTTTTGGAAGGAACGCGAAGGAGATATAAAGGAATGTAAACACCAAAAAAATCACAACAAGTCCTCGCGCCATATATTTATCCTAGTATGATATGAGAAAGGTATCAATACATATTTAGTAATCCCCAAAGCCGATCAGATACATCCTCTTTCTCGTCTGAGTAGAATCGGTATGCGATCGGGTATTCATAAGGCGCTTTGGCATAAAACTCGATCGTTTTTGATTCGTTGGCGCGGAGCTTTTTTTATATTGATTCCTAGTTTCTCGATTGTAAAGCTGCGGTCTTTTTCTTCACTGCGAAGGGTGAGTTTTATCGTCTGCCAGCGGTGGACTCTTAGTTCGTTTGGTATGAAACCTTGGTCGGTAATAAGAAGCGATACTTCTTCAGCAGAGACGGCAGGATGTTTACTAATGGAAAGATATACTCCTAAAATCAGTAATAAAAAGACAGCTAGAATAATAAAAACAAGGACACGTTTGTGTTTCATAATAACTAATGCCTCATAGGAATATTTTCATCTTAACACAAAGCCTTATAGGTAAAATAACACCACTATTTTCGCACGTGACTTCCATAAATATGGTACTGATCCGGAATTGAGAAAATGCCAGAGAGAAGTCAAATTCACGTCATTGAAAACGACCTGACATAAAGAGTATCTCATAATCATACTTGTCAAAATAATATGGTATTTTGTATACTACGGTAATAATGGATCGATATATTCAAATGAAGACGCTGGTATTTGTCCTTTTTATCGCTTTTCCTATCATAGGTTTTTTCCTGGGAATGAAATATCAATCAATTATAGTTGAGTTGTCTCAACCTACCGGATCACCTATAAGCATAACCCCAAGCATAGTCCCGGCTGGACTTTTTACCTACACGAACGATGCATTCCATTACTCATTTCAATATACCAATTCTGAGAAAATACAGCCGATCAGGCGTGAGAATACTTCTGCATTCGACGAATATATCACAGTTTCGGATAAGAAAGACAACGACATCTCACTATTGACGATCCAGGTACAAACTCCACCGATCATGCGTGATTTTCAAAATGAACAGGAAGCGATGGAAGAAATCGTTGGGTATTACTCTGGTTCTACAAGTCAATACTTATCTCCGAAATTGAATCAGAGAACGGGTCCCGTAAAAGAGGAAATCAATTCCACTCCTTTCTATCGGTATGAGATAGCCTGGACCGATGATCCCAAAACAGGATCTCAAAGAGGCAGCGGGACGGATGTATGGTTGTTGGTTCCGATTGTAAGAGGTGGTCGATTGGCAGGATCAGACAATCTTCGTCCGTATACGTTTCTTTGGCTTAGATATGATAAAAAATATGAAGATCGATTAAAGGGAATCCTTGATTCTTTTCAACTTCTAAATCTTTAACCATATCGGATTATTTTATTCTCCGAGTTATCTGAAAAACGTCCTTCCCACATCCAGCATATTCACTTTTCCATTCTGATCAAAATTATATATCGTATTTGAGGGATTATATATTCCACTAAATTAGACTGTACGGGTATAAAACACATACATCTATCATACTAGATGTAATGCGGAATAAAAGTATAGCTGTAGTTTTGTTTTAAAGGGAATAGTCAAGTGTATTCCATGGGAGTTACAAGTTGAAAATAATTCCCGTCAGGATCAGCAAACGTTGCTATTGTCCCATTTTCTTCTTCCATGGGATGGTATGGTTTGGCTATAACGGCAGTGCCTAGTGTCTTAATCCTTTCAAATTCTTTTTCTACTTCTTTTGTTTCAAAGTTAAACTGTAGTCTTTCCGGATGGACGCTCTTCCCTTTTACCTTATCATGAGGGCCGATAGTGACATATCCCATTCCCACCTTAAAACCTACAAATTCCCCCCCGCTCCATTGGGCTCTGAATCAAATACTTTTTTATAAAAGGAAGTAAGTTCTTTCGGATGTTCGGAAAAAATAATCACACTGTCGAAATTTAGCATAATAGGCTCCTCATAAATTAAGTAACAGAAAAAGTATAAATAAGAATATGTGGTGAATATGTGGGAATGATATAAGGATACGGTAAGAGCAGATATTAAATCGATATTGAGATTGAGATCTTTTTTCCATCTTTATATCGTTTCGAAAAAGTGTTAATCTTGTTTCCATGAGTGATGAAACGAAAGTAGCGGAAATAGAAAAATGTCCTAAGTGCGGATCCGATCTTGCTCCCATCTCAGAGACGGCAACCGGGAGAAAACTTCAGAGATGTTCTAAAAATGTCTGGAATAAGGAAACAAGAAAAAGTGAAGGGTGTACGTATGTAAAATGGATTGCTGTTGAGCCGCAGACTCTTGATGAAAAATGTCCCAAGTGTGGCTCGCCTCTGGTTATTCAATTTACCCGGTTTGGTAAAAAGATGAAAAAATGCTCAACCGGCGGGTGGGATAAAGAAGCGAAAAAGGCTACCGGATGCGATTATGTAGAGTGGATTAACGGAACTACGGAAAAATTAAACGAGATATGTCCCCAATGCGCAGAGCCGCTTGTTTTGTACACTACCAATAGCGGTAAGCGCATGAAAAAGTGTTCTACGGCCGGATGGGATAGAGCGGCGAGACAACCTACCGGATGTACTTATGTCGAATGGCTGAAAGGAAACTTCAATCAGTCTCCCAACGGTGAAGAGTTTCTTCCTCCCGAACCATAATTGAAGTTTGTTTCTGTCTTATACCTCAGGAAGTGAATTCTACCTTAACCGTTATTTAGAGGGGGGCGATCGTTTCTAGAACTTAAGATTTTTTTATTCTGGGAAAAAAGAGGTATAATAAGTGTATTACTAACGGTTTAATAAAATATGATTTATATTGTTTTAGCAATTATAGTAGGTGTCGTCTTTTATATATTGGGTTTTTACAATAAGCTAAAGACTCTCGAGGTTCAGATTCAGGCATCTCTTCAGGAAATTGGAAATCAGCTCAAACGCCAGGCTAACCTTATCCCCAACCTTGTGGATTCGGTAAAAGGCTATCTCAAACATGAGAAGGATATATTTAAAATGCTGACAGATGCCCGTACCAAAGTTGACCAGGCGGCACAGAGCAGGCGCCCCGAAAAAATCGACCAGGCACAGGATGCTGTTTCAAAAGTCCTCAGTTCTTTGCAGATATTAGTTGAAAGCAATCCTCAGATTCAGGCTTCTTCACTTGTGTCAAACCTTATGAATGAACTTCGGGACACGGCAGATAAACTTATGTATGCCAGGCGTACCCTTATTGATCTGAGTGCAGAATATAATACGGCAATTATTACTATCCCTGGGGTATGGTTTGCGTCTCTTTTTGGGTTTAAACCGCAAAAAGGGCTCGTAATCCCAACCGGAGGGACTTTTAATGAAGTAACTCCCCCTGAAACTGAAAATCCGAAAGTCAAACTGGATTAATTTAAATTAGCAGTATTTAATTTTTTTATGGTAAATGTGTATGAGAATGTATCTGAAAATAAATTTAAATCCACTCTGACGGTAGGGCTCTTTATCGGTTTCATAACAGTTGCTGTTTATCTTATCTCTTACTCTTTTAATCTGGATTCTTCCTTTTTGGTAATTGCTCTTATTTTTTCACTTACTATGTCGGGTGCAACCTATTTTTGGGGGGATAAAATGGTTCTTGCGCTAAACGGAGCAAAACCGGCAAAGCGGGAGGATTATTTTGATTTTTACACGGTTACCCAAAATCTCTCAATGGCTGATCAGATTCCCATGCCTAAGATATATGTAATTGACTCACCGGCATTAAACGCATTTGCAACCGGCAGAGATCCACATCATGCGGTAGTCTGTGCAACTACGGGACTTTTGCGCAAGTTAAATCGGAGTGAACTGGAAGCAGTTATCGCCCATGAGTTGTCTCATGTAAAAAACTTTGACACACGTCTTTTGATGATGGTGAGTCTTCTTATCGGATCTCTCTCAATTTTAACCAACATTGCAATCCAAAACTCTTTTTTTGGAGGGAGAAGAGGAAGAGATAGTAGGGGAGAAGGAAATCTGGGAGCAGTTATGATGATTTTGGGACTTTTATTGGCTGTTTTTGCTCCGTTTATTGCAAAGCTTATTCAACTGGCCGTCTCCAGAAGGCGTGAATATTTAGCAGATGCCTCCGGAGTGAAACTTACCAGACAGCCTCAAAGTCTTATTGATGCCCTGCAAAAAATCTCAGGGGATCCTAATATTCTTTCAGAGGCTTCTCCGGCAACGGCAAGTCTCTATATTAATAATCCGTTTAAAGGAAAATCACTCTCATCTCTGTTTTCCACCCATCCTCCTATCGAAGACCGCATCCGCGTCCTTAAAAACATGCTCTGAGTTTTTTTAAATACTCTTCTTGCAAACTATTTCAAAATTAAGTATCCTCTAAGTTCTACGTAAGAATTTTGTAAGAAAGGTTGATTCATGTTTGCCCTGCCGTCTGATTCTCTATATTATTCAACAGATTTATTTTCACTGATTATTTCCCCTTTTAAGTCACATTGTGTTATCCGGATGGATCTTCATATTAACGAAGTGACAACTCACCATATTCCTCTAACCTATTCCATTTTAAAAGATGTTCTTCCCAGCATACTCAAGTGTGTGTGTTTTAATCAGGATAATAATCCCTTTTCCGAAGAAGTAAAGAAAACGGAAATAGGACATCTTTTTGAGCATATTGTACTTGAGTATTTATCCCTGCTAACGTGTCAGAAAAAGAAGGATACTGCCGTTTTTAACGGATCAACCTATTGGGATTGGGACACGGATAATAGGGGTACTTTCCATATCACAATTGATGCGAAAAATGATGATTATGATATTTTAAGAGAGTCTTTAGATAAAAGCATCCACCTTCTTACCTCAATTCTTAGGAGTAATTAAAAGTAAACAAAACAGACCGGTTTGTGAAAACGATCTGTTTTGGAAGCTTTTAGTTAGGATTAATACGTATCTGATATCCTTTCTGGATTTTCATAACCGGTTTTCTCAGAGCTTCTTTTTGAAGACTTTCCACCTTTCCGGCCCTTTTTCCCCTGGGTTTTACGCATAAATTTTTCACTCCCTTTAAAAATTTTATTAAGAATCAAAACAAACTACTCTTCCATAAATTCATCCGAATCCCTTCCTGCAGCATCATTAGTTACATTTTGATTTGAAGACTTTCCCCCCTTCTTTCCTTTTTTTTGTTCTTCAGACTCTCTAGTTTTTTCATTCCTGTCTGTACTGTGAACTGACCAATCATTTTGATCATCTGCCATATAATTCACCTCCCTCTGATAACTTGAATCTTATAACAAGCTTTATTTAACCACCGGAAAGTAAGAAGTGTGTGAGAACGAAGTAATATATATCAAAGAAGATTAATATTTTATATTACTGGCTATCCGAAATGGATAAGGAATGAAGGTTTGAGTCAATTAAGTCAACCTGCAGATGAATATTGTGAATATTTTTGTCAAATACGCATGTATCTCCGGTTGAGCATGTGCCCAGTGTAGTATCCTCAGACTCAAAATCATCCTGATTGTCTATATCCCGTGTTCCGGAGATGCCTTCCCGTCTCCCATTGGTATCATAGGTTATAACATAGTGAAATCTTTTATATCTTTTTATCCTATGAAGGACAAAACGAAAATGTTTACTCCCCCGTTCCAATATAAGATTACAGGAGGGTTTTGCAAAGTCTGCCATCGAGAAGCTGACCCCTGTTATTTTATCCAGGCTTAAAAAGCGCGCATACCCGTATTTAACTCCGGTTCCCGTAATAAGAAGTGAAGATGAAACAAAAAGAAAAATAAGAATTTTTTCGAAATTACTTATACTGCTTACTGTTTTTTGAGTTCTTCTGACAACTTCTTCTTCAATGCCTTCTTTAACTCTTTTTATCTGAAGGAGAACAAGTATTAGCGCGGGTAAAATAACCAGAAGTATAAATCCGATGGGAGTTTTTACCTGTGTTCCGATAAATCCGAGATAGGGGAATGATAAAATCATTTTCCCTTTTACGATACTTTCAGAAACAGTCCAGGTATCAGGAGTTTTGTTGCTGTCTCCTTTTGTTTTAAAAGATTGGTGGCCGGAGGTTATAATCGCTTCATTTATTCTATGAAGAATTACTTTTTTACTATCCTCAGGGTTGGTAAAAGCAATAATATCTCCTTTTTTTAAAGTATTGGGGGATATACCTTTGATAACGGCTATGGATCCTACTCTGACTGTGGGTTCCATGGATCCTGAAGGAACTATAAACGTTTGAAACAGTTTATTTGTAGGCAAAAGAGGAGAAAGCATGATAAGAAATATAAGAATCAAGAGTACAAATACAATCCATTCGGCGATATCAACGAATATTTTTAGTTTTAGCGGAATGGGAATCCATTCCTTTTTGTGAACTTCATTCCCCATATGATTGTAAATAACTGACGTATTAAGTTTTTATTCTGCGGGATGAGCAGAGAATCACCCCGCATGAAAAAACTCAAAAATTAAAGAACTTGAGCTCCCGTTACTACCCATTGTGTAGTAACTGTTTTATTTGCAATTGAATTATCAGCACTACTTGGGATACTAAGAACGACAGGATAAGGACCCACTTCTGCTCCCACAGGTACCGTAATATTTATGTCAACCGGACTGGTATTCCAATTAGCAAGCGGTCCGTTAATTGAATTTAACGAGACTTCTGCTACTGGACTAAGAGTTCCCCAATCATCGGTAGCACTTACCAGTTGGGCAGAAAGTTTTAGGGGAACGTCCCCCGTGTTTTTAAACCAGAGATTTCCGGTACTGGTTGAACCGGGATATCCATTGGTAATAGCAATACTTGAAAGATCTGTGCTTGGGCCGTAAGCACCGCCATTAGAAACTAATAATTCTGCATTACCTGTTGAAAATGATATGTTTTGCACATCTGCACTTGCGGCAAACGCTGCGTAACCAGTTGCGGTTGTCAGTCCTGCAATAACTACCATCATTAAAAACCCGACAACAATTTTTCTCATAAATTTTTCACCCCCTTTTT
>MFJL01000007.1:26194-39717 GCA_001779195.1 Candidatus Gottesmanbacteria bacterium RIFCSPHIGHO2_02_FULL_39_11 | reverse complement strand
GCCACTTTTAACTTTACTTAAGCCAGATGATACTACATTATGATGTATATAATGTCAACATTATAATGTATTTTTTATTAACATCACAATGTAAACATTACAATGTTAACATTGTAATGTTTGTATGAGAAGAACAGTACTTACGCAATTTGTCAGTGCGAGGAGCCCCGATTATATCGGGGTGGCAATCTCAATACTAATGAGGTGTGGACTCACTTCCACCCTCCAGGTGGAGATTTCCAGGTGGAGATTCCTTTATATTAATGGGGACAAAAGTAAAGTATTCCCTTTTTGTCTCTGTAGCTCCTCCTTAAAATGCTGCGGATTACCTTCATCGTGCAATTTTTTAAGAAAACCATACCAACCAATTATAGATTTAGGTAATCTTTCTATAGCATGATTAGCTGTCTGTTGAAGAGTAGTAGAGTAATTCGCTAGTTTCTTCGGATTTTCAGGTTGCCCAAAGTAAAGTATATTCACTGGACTACCCTCAACATCCAATCCTTTCAGGATACCAGCACTTCTTGCTCCTTCAACCATACATGGAGTCATGCCAGATTTGGAAATAAGCTTAGACAATGCCTTTACATTTCCTTCTTTCCACAATTCAGCCTTATAGAAAAGGGGTATACCATAATACATCGCTTCAACTAATGACATACTTCCAGCCACTAAGCTGGGAATTTCACGAGAAATGTATTTTGTAAGTATATGAGAAAGAAATATATTTCTTACTTTACCTAATTTATGAAAATGAATAATATCCCCATCAAATGCTGAAGGATCTGATAAAATATCCCCAGGAACAAGAGCAGTAATCTCTCGTTGTTCTTGATGCCAATCTGATTGTAATATGTTTCTATATTCTCTCAAAAAGTTTGACGCCTCAGTTTCTTCGTTACTTCCAGAATACGCAACAGTAACTTCTCCACTGGCTTCTTTCATTCTTTGAATTTGTCCTACAATACATTCCTCGTTTGGCGTCAGGGAACAATTCTCGTAACTAAATAATTTACCAATAGGACCTGCTCCATATCTGTCAACATTTTCATCATATCCAGTATTGAAATAAACAGTTGTCCCTCCCCAGGAATCTGCTCGCCATGATAACCCTGATCGAAAACTACTCTCTCCACTTTCTCTTAACAAAATTGATGTTTTCGCAGGTATTACACCTACATACCGTTGAGTGGAAGGGTATACAACCAAATCAAAAGAGGTAACCTCATCAAAAGCCTGATGATAATCTGCTGTTTTAAGATGAATATGATTTATTTCCTCCTGAAGCGAATTTAAAATTGATCGAGTTTTATCATAAGATAGTGCATCTCTTGGCAGTACAAGAGTTGTATCTATTCCACTTTTTGCCATCATTAACGCAAACGAGACGCCATCAAAAACATCTCCTACTCCATTTCTCATTTCTGCAATACAAACTGCCATTTGCTGAGGAACGGTTATAAATCGCTCAACTTCTGTTAATGCTGGAAACTGATATGGATGAAAATGTTGATTTTCGACAAGTGTTGTGGCTTTTGCAAGATCCCCATCTCCAAATATAACAATACCCCCTAAATAATTTTTTGCGGTGTGATTTTTAATATAGGCATCAAACTGATTGCTATGAAATTTACCATCTTTCGAGTTATAAGGAGGATGTGGTAATGTATTTTTTTCGTATAATTGTCTTTCGAGTAGTTCTCCAGTATTACCAGTTGTTGTCTCAATTTCACTCATAGTCAAAATTAGATTTCTTTGATCCTAAAAATTGGATAAGGCCATTTTTTTATATAGCAAAGCTCGCTTTCTCAATATTCAGTTCTCGATCTATATTCCACTATCCGCTGTTATAATAGATTACTTTTGATAATTCTGCAATTTTTTCTATTTGATATGAAAATGAGAGTATACTCTGATATACTTTATTAATCTTAAAAATATGGACACAACCTATGAATCACCATCAAAAAGAGGGTATGGCTTAGATCAGGTCCGTGGAATTATGACAAACAGGGGAATACAAAGAGAAGTGAAGTCTGACAGAAGAATTATTGGAGGCGTTTTCGACTACTTAGGCCTATCAATAAATGAATTACAAGGAAAAAAATTACTTGATGTAGGCACAGGAGGAGGAAAAACTGTTGAGGAATCTAGAGAATTAGGACTGGATATAACAGGAGTAGATATTGCTCCCGTGATATCCCTAAAAGGTGAGGATGAATTTAGTAAGCAAATGGTAACAGATGTACAAAAAGAACTGCGTGAAGTAACACGAAAATATCCAAATAGTGTTGTTGGAGCAGATGCCACAGTAGCTTTACCTTTCATGGACAGTTCTTTTGATATAGTAATCTCACATTGTGCATTACCAGGTTATGCAAGAAATCCGAAGGAACTAGCCGTCTCCATCCTGGAAATGATAAGAGTTGCAAAAGAGAGAGTGGTAATTACAGGCAAAAACTTTTCGGGGAGAGATATGGAAGGACTTGATGAATTTGGAACAGGTAGAATGGGGGTTCCAAATAGCATATAAAAGTTTTTTAGATTTTCTCGTAAAAAATTACGGAATCAAATATAAAGTAATACCTAGAACACCCTTTATGGCAATTCCCTCATTTGATTTTGATGTATCGGCAAAGCTTTCGGAAAAACTCAGAACTAATAAGTTATCAATAATTGAAAAAGCAGAGAGACTAAAAAGATGAACTAAATACTGTTATAATGATTTTTATGGATGAGAATGCAGAGCTTACACCACAAGAACAAATTCCAAAAAAAAACGTACAATTGCTTAAGTTTGAAAGAATACTCAATCAAGTATTAAATCATCCCTATGTTTCGCTACAAACAAAAGACAAACGAAAAGAGTTTAGAGATATTGATATTTCCGTTAAAGACTATCTTAAACAATTAGGCATAACAGAATCTGCGGTCATTCCGATCGGATCAGTTGCAGTGGGAATGGCTATAGACAAAAGCGATTTAGACGGAACTATTTTTTATAATGGACAACTGGGTCAACAAATAGAATCTCAAAAATTAACTGGGCTGAATTTACCGCCTGATATTAAGATGTTTAATATAACAGATTTACTACAAGACGATGAAAGCTTTAAACGAAAGATTAATATTGCTTTAGCAGTTAAACGTCCTACAACAATGGCCAATATTGCAATGATTTTTTTTCCTTCTTTAAATGAAATGACAAATAATGCGGAGAGAGAACTCGTCCATTCCTGGAGAAAAGCTACTTTGGAAAAAATTGTCAAAATATATCCAAATAACTATAAAAAAGTTTGGGACTTAGTTACAACTTATGTAGATATCAACTTAATTCACTATGAAAATTTGAGATCATCTGGAGATGATAATAAACGACAAGATCGAGTACAAAAGATGTTAGACGAAAAAATTACCGAACGCTTCCCAAATGATGAACGTAGCCAACAGAGAGCGTATACTTATATCCAAAAAGAAAGAGCCTTATTCGCCTATCCTCCTATCGAGGATATGTTATACGCCTATGAAATTAATCTTAAGTAATATAATAAAAAAATAATTCTTTTTCATTACATTGTGGACTCACTTCCACCCTCCAGGTGGAGATCAGGTAGAGATTCCCTCACTGATATAATAGAAAATAGTAACGATGGACTCTTCTACTTTTAACTCTTATCTTCAGTCAACGGGAATTACGGATAAACGGGTTTTAGAGGCATTTTTAAAAGTTCCCCGAACCGAGTTTGTCCTTACTAAGGATATTTATAGAGCTTATGAAGATATCCCTTTGCCAATCGGAGAAGGACAAACCATCAGTCAGCCATCACTTGTTGCGCAAATGACACAGGAGTTAAAACTTAAGGGCAATGAAAAAGTTTTGGAAATTGGAACCGGTTCGGGATATCAGGCAGGCCTGCTTTCACATCTTGCCAACAAAGTTTATACCATTGAAAGAATTTCTTCTCTTGCAAATCATGCAAGACTTATATTTAAAAAATTAGGATACAAAAATATCAAAGTAGTAACAGGAGACGGGACAAAGGGATTAAAAAAATACGCCCCTTACCATGCCATTATTGTAACTGCTGGGGCTAGGGATATTCCCCAACAATTAATAAAGCAGCTTAAAAAAGGAGGCAGAATTGTTATCCCGGTTGGAAAGTCTCCTGCTGATCAAATACTCCAAGTAGGTGTCAAACGGCATGGAGAATTAAAAATTTATGATATTGAACCCGTGAAATTTGTGCCGCTAATAGGTAAGTTTGGCTGGAGTAAATAAAAACGCGAAAATTACTTAAAATCAGGTGGTATAATAGGATCATGACTCAAGCTGATATTCTAAGAAAAATGACTCCCAATGCCCGAATCAATCAGGTATTTCATTTAGGGAAGTTTGCAAGAAAACTTGCCAAAGAACACCTGATTCGTCAAAATCCTGATATCTCACCGTTTGAGTTACAAAAAAAATTTATCGAACTCCTTCATGGAACTTTCTGGGCAAAGCGATATTCTGAGCTACATCGTAAATCAGTTTGACATTTACCATATTCCCTATCTTCTGACGGGAAGTATCGCGGTTGCCGGTTACGGCTACCCAAGGACAACTCATGATATCGATTTTATTCTCGAAATAAATCCTCAAAATCAAAACGCAGTAACTTTATTTTTAAAAAACCTGGATAAATCATTTATAACAGATAATTTACCACTCTCATCTTCTCTTACGAATTCTTTAATAACTTTACTGCACATATCCACAGGAATAAAAATAGATTTATGGGTTCTGGATAAAAAAGACGATTTTGAAGAATCAAAGTTTGCCAGAGGAAAAAAATCAAAGATAAATGGAATGGATATTACCCAAGCAGCTGCTGAGGATATCATTATTACGAAACTAAAATGGTGTAAAAAAATCAGATCCGAACGTCATCTTACAGATTGCGCGGGAATACTGGCAATTCAGGAAAAATTAGACATGAAATATCTTAAAAAATGGATAAAAAAACTCGGATTGAGCAAGGTGTGGAAAGACGTTCAAAAAATAAAACCCCAAACGAATTAACTCTTAAGATACGATTACCTCGTCTGAGGCTGTTTTCGGGGACAATTCCCGCAACTTATCAATTTTTTCCTATACTTGTGAAATATTTTTTTAATCAATAGAAAGGAAGTATCGTTTATCAAATATCTCTCTCTTTCCTAAAAGATGTATCTTGCGCCATATTTAGGAATCCAACTTATAATAATTTTCTTTTTTTTAATTCTCCTGTATCTTTAATTTTATCCATAACTTCATCAGCGTTTTTGGCATGAGCTATAATCCGATTGGTTCCCACGATGCGGGCTACATAGCTCTCTCCATAAGCTCTTGAAAGTGACGTGAGATTTAATGACTTTTTCATAGTATATATACTATATCACTATAGAAAAAGTTGAGATTTTATCTCTTCGGGGATTGTTTCTTTGCTCGGGCTTTCTGCGCAAATCCTGCTTTTCTTCTCTGCTTAGCGCGGGGATCCCGGGTGAGAAATCCGGACTTTTTAAGGATGGGTCTGTATTTTTCAGAATCAACTTTCAGAAGCGCCCGTGAGACTCCATGGATAAATGCATCTCTCTGTCCGGTCGGTCCTCCGCCAATAATTACGGCAGAAACTGCAAATCTTCCCATAGTTTGGGTCACTTCAAAAGGTTTTTGGTATAATTTTTTATTTACTTCTCCCGGGAAATAGTCAGCGACCATGCGGCCGTTGACCATTACGTCTCCACCCTTTAACATCTTATCTTTTATTTTTACTTCACTGCCTGCGGTAACAACCAGTTTTACCCGGGCACTTGAAACTTTTCGACGTCCCACAGCATAGTAAACCAGATCCTTTTGAACTTTTTGAACTTTTTCTTCTTTTTTCATATAAAATGTTGATAACGGACGGGATCCTTCTTCCGATCAGAATCGGGATCAGGATGACATCTTGTTAATTCTATCCTGATGAGGATTTTTCTCATCCGGATAAATATATAATCTGGTTAACATGGAAGCTCTTAATTTATTCTTCGGAAGCATTCCGGCAACTGCTTCATATAAAATCCGTTTAGGATCCTCGATTATAAGCTCTTTAAATGTCTTTTCTTTTCTTCCTCCGGGATATCCGCTATATGCATCGTAAATCTTTGTCTCCATCTTCTTGCCCGACATTTTACCATTCTTAGCATTTAGAACTACTACATAGTCGCCACAGTCAAGATTACGGACGTAGTATGGCTTTCCTTTCCCCATGAGAAATCCGGCAACTTCCGTTGCAATCCTCCCAATGATCTTTCCTTTCAGATCGACTACATGCCATTCCCGTTTAATATCACTTATTTTGGTAGGTATGGTTTTCATATTATTTTTTGACTGCTTTCCCTGTCTTTGATTTTTGCTCTTTCTTGTTATCACTTAATATCTTAGTACCTGCCTGCGCAGGCAGGTCTTTTTCTCCTTTTCTCCCTTTCTCTTTTCCGCTATCCTCTATCTTCTCCGTCCACTCCATAGTTACTTCCTCAGCTGTATCTCCCATTCTTTTTCCCATTTTGATAATGCGAATATATCCTCCAGGTCTGTTTTTAAAAGCAGGAGCAACCGTGCCCATCATTTTATCAACTAATTCTTTCTCTAAAAGCAACCCCTCAACAATTGCATGCGCAGCATCTGTACCGGTTCTTGCCCGGGTAACGGTTTTTTCAATAAGACCCCGTACTGCTTTTGCTTTAGGATAGGTTGTGACTACTTTTCCGTGTTCAACCATCTCCTGTACCAGAGATCTGAAAAGTGCATTTCGGGTTTTGATGTCCCGGTTTAACTTTTTTCCAAAAACGTTATGCCGCATAAAAGTAAATGAGATTAAGATACTCGGACATTAGGATACTAAGCGCTTTTTAATTTTTCTTTCTCTTAATATCCTAGTATCCTCTCCGCTTAGTATCTTTCTTACACTGTTAAAGCAATTCCCTTTTTTCTCAGGATATCCTCAACAACGGTGACTGACTTTGCGCCCAAATTTTTAATCTTCATGAGGTCTTTTTTAGGAGTTCCCAGAAGCTGTCCGATTGTTTCAATTCCTCCGTTGTGAAGCGCATTTACAATTCGGGTCGGAAGATCCAATTCTTCAAGAGTCATCTTTAAAATCTCATCGGAAATGGTCGGAGTCACTGCAACTGCTTCCGTTGCTTTTGCCTTTGGTTCATAGACTTGTAAAAAGTAAGAAACCAAAATCTTGGACGATTCAGTCAGAGCATTTGCAGGTGTTATGGTTCCGTCAGTCCAGATTTCCAAAACCAGCTTGTCCAGATTTGTCATCCGTCCAACACGGGTTGATTCCACACGATAATTTACCCGGGAAACCGGACTAAAAAGGGTATCTACCCATATCCAGTCCAGTTCTTTTTCCTTTTCCCTCTCCTCTGCTGTTACATATCCGTACCCCGGTTCAACTACCATTTCAATTTCAAGTTTTGCTTTACTGCTCGTTAGCTCTCCAAGATACAGATCTTTATTGATAACTTCAACCTCTCCTTCTTCAATTTCTGAGGCGTGCACAACCGTTGCCCCTTTTGCAGAGAGTCTTATAGTAACCGGTTTATCGGAATCTAGCTTTAGTCTGATTTTTTTAATATTTAACAAAAGTTGGATAACATCCTCTTTAAGACCGGTTAAGGTTGAAAACGGATGCTTGACGCCGTCTATTCTGACTTTTGTAACCCCAGCTCCCTTAAGAGATGTCAAAAGCACTCTCCGAATACTGTTTCCCAGGGTGTGTCCATACCCCTGTTCAAGCGGTTCAATTACGAACTTGCCGTAGTTTTTTTCATCTACATCATTTTTAACCGTAAATTTAGGCTCAATCATACCTTCCTCCTTTAACGAGAATAGAACTCAATAATAAGTTGTTCATTAATATCTTCTAATATATCTTGTCTTTGGGGAATTTTTTCTATTTTTCCAACCGGCCCTTTGCGGGCAAGCCAGGAAGGAATATTGGGATTTTTTTCTTCAAGTAGTTTTCTCAAAAGGGGTGTTTCCATGAGCTTTGGCCGGAGAGAGATAACCATATCCGGCCGTGTCATAAAGGAAGGGATAGTTACCCGCTGGTTATCAACTAAAACATGCCTATGGGTAACAAACTGACGGGCAGCAGTGCGGGTAGGTGCTAATCCTAATCGATATACTACATTATCAAGCCGTCTTTCCAAAAGGGAAATAAGTGCCTCTCCGGTATTTTGAGGAGTGCGGCTGGCTATATCAAAGTATTTTCTGAACTGTTTTTCCAAAAGTCCGTACATCCGTTTCACTTTTTGTTTTTCCCGAAGCTGAAACCCGTAGTCTGATGTCTTCCTTCTTCCTTTTTGTCCATGCTGACCCGGCAGAATTTTAAGCCGTTTTAAAAGCTGTGCATGACTCTTAGATCCGGGTGTTTTGAGATTTAAATCACTTGCTTCCCGTCTGGCTAGTCTATTTTTAGGTCCTGTATATCGTGCCATAATTAGTTTTTAGGTTAAAGGTTTTAGGTTAGAGGTTTTAGGTTAAAGATAAAAAATAAGTTCTTTAACCTTTCACCTTACCTCTTACACCTTCTTTAAACTCTCCTTTTCTTTTTTGCCCGTACGCCGTTGTGCGGCATGGGAGTAACATCAGCAATTAAACTTATCATAAGTCCGGCAGATTTGAGGGCTCGAAGTGCGGCATCCCGCCCGGCTCCCGGGCCCTTAATAAACACTTCTACGTGTTTAAGACCGTAGGCTGAAATTACTTTTTTTGCGACCTGTTCTACAGCTGATGTTGCAGCAAACGGAGTTGACTTGCGGGTACCCTTAAATCCTACAGCTCCGGATGAACCCCATCCGAGAGTATTTCCTTTGTCATCAGTTAAAGTTACCAGGGTGTTGTTGAAAGTAGAAGTAATATATACTTTTCCCTTTTCAACTATTTTTGTTATTTTTCTTGCTTTCATATATTAGTTACTTCATATCTTTGTAAACTCGATTTGACATTTGATATTTGACATTTAAAATTAGCTATTTCCCCTTTCCTCCCCCTTCGGCAGGCTTGGCCGCCTGCGCCTGATCAACCTGTGCTCGTATCTCTTTTTTGAGAGCTCCTACTGTTTTTCTGGCTCCTCTTTTAGTACGCGCGTTTGACCGGGTTCTTTGTCCCCGTGAAGGAAGATTACGGGTATGTCGCAGGCCCCGATAGCTTCCGATTTCTTTAAGTCTTTTAACATTTCCGGCAATCTGAACTCTTAGATTTCCCTCAACCGTAAATTCCTTGTCCAGAATTTTCTGAATTTTACTTACTTCCTCCTCTGTCAGATCTTTAATTTTTTTAGTACCGTCAACTTGAGACAGTAAAAGAAGACGATGTACGTTGCTTCTTCCAATACCGTAGAGATAGGTAAGTGCTATATCAACTCTTTTTTGATTTGGTAAATCTATTCCTGCAACACGTGCCATAATTAGTTTTTAGGTTAAAGGTTTTAGGTTAAAGATAAAAAAATAATTTCTTTAACCTTTCACCTTATCCCTTATTTAACCCTGTCTCTGCTTATGTTTAGGGTTTTCGCAAACAATATAAACTTTTCCGCGCCGTACGGTTACTTTGCATTTTGCGCATCTTGGTTTTACTGAAGATTGAACTTTCATAAAATTATTTTAATCGGTATGTAATTCTTCCTTTTGTCAAATCATAAGGTGTCATTTCAAGCTTTACCTGATCACCCGGCATTATTTTAATATAATTTAACCTCATCTTACCGGATAAGTGACACAACACCTCCCGACCATCCGGCAACTGCACTCGAAACATTGTATTTGGTAAGGCTTCGACAACTTTACCTGTGATCTCAACAACACCGACTTTAGGCATAAGTTTTCGTCAAAACAAGAGAACCGTGGGACGAAACCGCCACGGTTGCCTCAAAGAGTCCAGATAGTGTACCATCTTTTGTAATAATTGTCCATTCATCATTTTTCCTATATGCAATATTGGACTTACCCATGGCGTAAATGACTTCAACTGCAAGCACCATTCCGGAAACGATTTTAGGAGTTTTCAGACGCTTTCCCACCCTCATCCCAGGTACTTCCGGATCTTCATGAAGCTCCCTTCCCACCCCGTGTCCGATAAGCAAATTCGATACTGAGTACCCCGCAGGCACAACAGTTGTTTCAATTGCGCGGCTTATATCATAAATATAATTTCCCTCTTTTACTTGTGCAATTCCCTTAAAAAGCGCTTTTTTTCCGATATCTAAGAAATGATCGATTTTATTAGGGCTTTGATTGGCGCCTGTCGGCACCCGTATAGACCAGGATGAATCCGTATGAAATCCTTTGTAAAATACTCCACAGTCAATTCCCACAATATCACCTGGACATATCACGTATTCATTTGGAATTCCGTGCACAATCACTTCGTTAATGCATGCACAGATACTGTATTTATATCCCGGAACTTTTTGAAAAGAAGGCTCTGCCCCCCGTTTTCGTATCTCACTTTCTGCTAATTTATCCAGATCTGAAAGAACAACTCCTTCTTTGGAGTGGGATAGTAATACGTCCATCACCGTGCTCAGGATCTTCCCCCCCTCTTTCATCATTTCTATTTCTTTGTCAGTTTTAAGTGGAATCATAGGATAATTTTAAATTATAAATTTTAAATTTTAAATGAGTCTGTTCTTTATAAATAAAACTTTAATTTAAAATTGGAAATTTAAAATTCAATTTATTCCAATAGACTCTCCAGTTTCTTATTAAATTCCTCCAGACTCATTTCATTTAAAATGATAACATCTGCGTCTTTTTTAAGCTTTAGTTTCCCCAGTTTATCAATCTCATATCTGTCTCTTTTTTCGGCTTCTAAAGCATTTAACGGACGAAGCTCTCTTTTCTTTAACCGGTTAAATCGGACACTTTTCGGACTTTCAATATAAATAATTTTAATTTGCTTTAATTTATTTTCAAAATATTCTTTCTCAGAAAGACTCATCATTCCTTCAATAACAACCGTATCGTTTTTTTTCAAAGACGCCACAACGCAGGGCAAAGTAAGCCGCGCATAAATATCCTCTCCCTCTATTTTTCTTAAATCCATTCGCTCTTTATATTCATTTTTTTCAGTTATTTTTTTGCCCTTTTCTCTTAGAAACTTCTCTGTGACAGATCCCATTCGTATAACGGGAATATTATTCTTCTTAAAAAAACGTGCGGCAGTTGTTTTACCTGACCCGGGTAACCCCACGAGGACAATAATCGTTTTTTTCATGAGGAAAGTAAGAGTCCTTTTAAAATATGCTTGTGTATGTCAGGAACGCTTCCCGACCCGTCAACATTTAAGAGAAGTTTTAACGTATCAAAAAATGAAACCAATTCTTCTTCATGTTTGCGAAAATTTGCAAGACGGGAGCGGATTTTCTCTACGGTATCGTGACTTTCATTGCTTCCCTCAAATGTCTTTCGGTTTCTTTTTAGAAGCCTCCCGGTTGCATCCTTATCAGATAAGGTTAAATGGATAAATTTATCTATCCCGTATCCGTATTTTGAAATTTTCCTAATCAAAAATTTAGCCTGTCTTAAATTTCTGGGAAACCCGTCTAAAATAAATCCTTTCTTAGCTTCCTTAGATCTTAGCTTATTCTTCCACAATACAAACATTTCGCTATCCGGAACATACCGTCCCTCTTTAAGTGCCCGTCTGCATGCATCTCCAATTAGCCCGTTATCATTTGCTGCGGCATCCCGAACCAGATCCCCGGATGTAAGTACGGAGATATGAAGTTTCTCGGATAGCAATTTTACCTGAGTTCCTTTTCCCGACCCCTCAGGACCGTAGAAGATGTAGTGCATAAATAAGGTATTAGGTTCTAGGTGATAGGTTATAGATTTAAAGATATCTAGATTTGATCTCTAGAACCTAAAACCTAACACCTAAAACCTATTTTAGAAATCCTTCATAACTTTTCATGACAAGTTGGGACTCGAGCTGCTTAACCGTTTCCAGAACAACAGAGACAACGATAAGAATACTCGTTCCTCCGATTGTCAGAGATGATATGCCGGTTATTTGTTTCATGACCGCGGGAAAAATGGCAATAAGACCCAAAAAAACTGCACCGGCTAAAGTAACGCGTGTGAGAATAAAGTTAAGATAAGAAGCCGTTGATGCTCCCGGTCTAATACCTGGAATAAATCCTCCGTATTTTTGAATTTCCGTTGAAATTTTTTGAGGGTTAAAAGTTATGGCCGTATAAAAGAAGGTAAATGCAATTACCAAAATGAAATAGAACCCGTTATATACAAAACCGTCTGTCTGAAAAGAAGCGGTAATTTGTCGTGCTATATTTGAAATTACGGGATTTGGAATCCTTTCAACAAACCGGCCCAAAAATGACGGCAGGAGAACGATTGAAACGGCAAATATGATGGGAATTACTCCCGCCTGATTCAGACGTAGAGGTAAGTAAGTAGATGACCCTCCAAACGTACGATTCCCGCGAACCCGTTTAGCATATTGGATGGGCACCCGTCTGACTGCTTCATTGATAAGAACAATTCCGGCAATAACAATAAACCCCAAAGCAATAAAAATAATCATATTAACCAGAGATTCGCCGTTTACAATTGATGCTGTCTGTCCAAGATACACAGGCAGTCTCCCTACAATTCCTCCGAATATGAGTACTGAGATTCCGTTTCCGATACCAAATTCTGAAATCAATTCTCCCAGCCACATCAGAAGTATGGTTCCTGCTGTCATCGTGATAACCATAGACAATAAATACAAAGGAGGCAATGTCCCCATAACCCCTTGACTCTGAAGAAGGGTGTACATCCCCAGAGACTGGACAACCGCCAGAGGAATAGTCAAAAACCTCGTGTACTGATTTATTTTTTCCCGGCCGTATTCTCCTTCTTTTGAAAGCTCTTCAAGTTTTGGAAAAACCGTAGTAAGAAGCTGAAGGATAATTGAGGAATTGATGTAGGGGTTAAGACCGATCGCCATGATAGAAAAATTGACAAGGGTTCCTCCTGAAAAAACATCCAAAAGACCCAAGAGTGCATTTTGGGAAAACAATTCTTTCATTTTTGCTAAATCAACTCCGGGGAGAGGAATGTGGGCAAAAAGCCGGAAAAGGAAAAATATAAAAGCGGTCACCAGAATTTTGCGTTTAATATCCGGGGATTTAAAAATTGCGTAAAGAGAATGAAGATATTTGTTCATGAGACAAGATTAATGTTAAATCCGAAATCCGAATATCAAAATACGAAACGATATTAAATTATAAAATTCAAATTTGTTTCGAATTTCGGATTTTAGAGATTCGAATTTTTTTAAGCTGTTTCTACTTTTCCCCCTGCTTTTTCTATTTTTGCTTTTGCCCCTTTTGAACAGTGGAGTTTCACAATCAGAGCAACGGTTAATTCACCATCTCCCAAAATTTTGATTTTGTTTAAAGCATCCGAAGGCTTTATCACTTTAAGCTTTACCAGAG
>MFJL01000007.1:5761-26188 GCA_001779195.1 Candidatus Gottesmanbacteria bacterium RIFCSPHIGHO2_02_FULL_39_11 | reverse complement strand
AATCAACAATGGTTCCCTCTGGGAGTCCGTTTAAGAATCTTAAGTTTACCGGAAAAGATCTCAAAGAGACGGGTTTATTTCTATATTTACCCCGATACAAAGGCATTCGCCTTATCCAGGATAACATTCCTGAACCGGTTGTCTGATGGACTTTTCCCCGCGCGTTTTGTCCTTTCGTACCCCGGCCTCCTGTTTTTCCTTTTCCCGATCCGTGTCCCTGGCCCAGGCGTTTTTTTCCGTGTTGTACGCTTTTTGCCAATGAGTTTAATTCCGTCATAATAAACAGTACCCTTCTTATTAGTCAATTTTTAATTCTTTAAGAGCTTCAAATGTTGCATATACATTGGAAGCTTTGTTTCCGGTTCCCAAAATTTTAGAAACCACATCCCGGATTCCTGCCGCTTCAACGACTGCTCGAACTGCACCTCCTGCACGGATACCGGTTCCTGCGGGAGCCGGCTTTATCAATATTTTTGCAGCACCTTTTTTATGATAAACCTCATGAGGAATAGTTGTCTTTTTCATGGGAACGCGGATGAGGTGTTTGCGGGCATAACTCATCCCTTTTCGAACAGCTGATGATACATCCGTTGCTTTCCCAAGGCCTACTCCTACCTGTCCTTTTTTATCTCCCACAACTACAAGAACTGAGAATCCGATTTTATTTCCTCCGGTTGTTTTTTTAGAAACTCTATTTACTTGAATAATTTTTTCTACAAATTCACTTTGTTCCATATGTTTAAAATTTTAACCCTCCCTTGCGTGCTCCGTCAGCAAGAGCTTTTACTCTTCCGTGATAAAGATATCCGTTACGGTCAAAGACAACGGTTGTAATTTTATTTTTTTTGGCTTTCTCTGCAATAAGCTCCCCTATTTTAAAAGATCTATCCGTCTTTTTTCCTTGCCTCGCCGGAGCCCCGCTAAGCGGGGCGGAGACGGGTCCTTCCAACTCTTTTTCAGACACAAAGAGAAGTGTTTTTTTTGAAACATCATCAATAAGCTGGGCATAAATATACCGGTTGGAACGAAACACAGAAAGCCGAGGACGATCTTCTGTCCCTGTAATCTTTGCGCGTACTCGCCTTTTACGCATGATTCTTTTTTCGATTTTTGTTGATTTCATATTACTTTGCTCCTGTGGCTGCACCTCCGACTGCTTTTGCCGCTTTTCCTAGTTTCTTCCGGATAACTTCGCCGGTATATTTAATTCCTTTTCCTTTGTAAGGCTCCGGCGGCTTTAGTTTTCTTATCCTCGCTGCAATTTCACCGACTATATGTTTATCAACTCCTGCAATGCCTATTTTATTATCGGAAACGGTAAATTTAATCCCTGTGGGTGCCGTAACATTTACGGGGTGCGAGTACCCTAAAGATAGTATCAAATTCGCTCCCGCAACTTGAGCTTTATATCCTACTCCTACCAATTCAAGTTGTTTTGTCCATTCTTTTCCAACTCCGATAAGTGCATTTTCAATAAGTTTTCGGTATAACCCCTGTAAATTACTTTTGCCCTCTTCGATTTGTTCAATACGGAGTGCATTATTTTCAAGTCTAATTCTAACCATAGCAGGAAAATCCACAGACATCTCCCCTTTGGGTCCTTTGACTAAAACAGTCTGACCGCTTATGGCGGCTGTAGTTCCTGAAGGAATTGTGAGTGGTTTTTTTCCTAGTCGTGACATATTAATTTAGGTTTTAGGTTATAGGGATTAGGGTTTAGGAAAGAATTTAACTTATCTTTAACCTAGAACCTAACACCTAGAACCTTTCTTAATTACCATATCTTACACAGAACTTCTCCGCCGATTTTTTGTTTTTTTGCCTGTTTATCCGTCATGAGACCTTTGGAAGTTGAAATAATTTGAATTCCCCGGCCTCCAAGAACACGTTTCAGATTTGTAAAGGGCTCATATACTCTTCTTCCCGGCTTACTTACCCGTAAAACATCGGTAATTGCGGCATCTTTTTCTTTATAAGAAAGTACTATATGAATCTGTTTATTTTTATTTTTCTCCGAAACATCACATCCTGAAATAAAACCTTCATTTGTCAAAATGCCCGCAATCTTCTCCTTAATAATAGAATAGGGAACGTTCACCTCTTTAAGATGTGCCATGTACCCGTTTTTTATTTGAATTAGTAGATCTGCGATAGGATCGTTTACCATATTTTTACCAGCTTGCTTTAATAACTCCTGGAAGTTCTCCTTTATTGGCTAATTCGCGAAAACACAATCTGCATAGTCCAAATTGTCTCATAAACCCCCGTGATCTTCCGCATAGAAGACACCGGTTATGTTGCCGAACTGTAAATTTTTGACTCTTCTTAAATTTGACGATATCTGATCTTTTAGCCATAAGAGTGTCAATTATACCTTAAATTTTTTGATTATAAAGCTTTATTTCCTGTTTTTAATTTCTTTAACCTCTTTTTTAAACGGTAATCCCATGCTTTCAAGCAGTGCAAATGTTTCTTTTTTATTTTTTCCGCTTGTTACAAATGTTACTTCCAGTCCCCGAATCTTATCTATACTGCTGTAGTCAATTTCAGGAAATACAATCTGTTCAGAAAATCCCAACGTATAATTTCCTTTTCCGTCAAAGGAGTCCCGGGAAATCCCCTGAAAATCACGAAAACGGGGAAGCACGATTTTTGCAATTTTTTCAAAGAATGAATACATGTGATCACCCCGAAGGGTTACTTTTAGTCCTACCGCATCGCCTTTTCTCAGTTTAAATGTAGAGATATCCCGTTTGGCATGAGTTACCAACGGCTTTTGACCGGTAATAGTTGCGATTTGCTTTGACATGGTTTCAATCACTTTTTTATCTGCAAGAGCCTCCCCGAGTCCGATGTTTACCACAATTTTCACAAGCTTTGGAATTGCCATGATGTTTTTGATACCCAGCTTCTCGCCAAGTTGTTTTTTTAACTCCGTATGATAGGTAGTTTTAAGATCTGACATATTATTTATCTAAAATACTCTTTGAAACTTTAGCAATCCGGTTCTTTTGGTCCCCTTTTATACTAAAGCCAATCCGTGTAGCTTTGCCGCTTTTAGGATCAAGAATGGCAATTTTTGAAAAAGGCAGGGGACGGGGAAATTCGATAATTCCTCCCGGATTATTCTCGTTTTGTTTTTTTAGATGTCTTTTAAAGAGATTGAGTCCCGGCACAACAACAGCTCCCCGTTTGGTCAGTACTTTTTCGATTTTTCCTTTTTTTCCTTTGTCTTTTCCGGAGGTAATGATAATTTCATCCCCTTTTCTGAATTTTTTTACTTTCATAGTTTTAATTATTACAATGTTTTTTCCAACTTCTAATTTCTATCTTCTAAATCTAACTTCCAGCATCTATCATCTTTTTAATACACCTCACTCGCCATTGAGGCAATTTTATTAAATCCAAGTTCCTTTAACTCCCGTGCAACGGGCCCAAATACCCGGCTTCCTTTAGGATTACGATCATCCAGATTATCAATAATGACAATTGCGTTATCATCAAACCGTATATAGGAGCCGTCTTTTCTTCTTTTTTCTTTTCTGGTTCTTATGATTACCCCTTTTACCATCTCTCCGTCCTTTACCATACCAATCGGATCTGCTTTTTTGACAACTGCTTGGACCATTTCTCCAATGTATCCTACTTTTCGGTTTCCTTTTTTATACACCTGAATAATAGACACAATATGTGCCCCCGTATTATCCGCAACATTTACTTGAGATCGAAGCTGTATCATACTTTCGTTTTATGTCATCCCGACTGAATCGGGATCCACTTTTCTAACAAATTTGAAAAATTTTTCTTTTGAGATAGGACGGGTTGAGATAATCTCAACCATATTTCCTTCTTTCACAGATTCGTCCTCGCAGTGTGCTTTTAGCCGAATAGTTTTTTTCATAATTTTTTTATACAAAGGATGTACCCGTTGTCTAGCTACCTCAACAATAATTGTGTTTTTCATTTTAGTTGATACTACTTTTCCTGCTATTGCTTTCATAATTATTTATTCTCCTCGCCTCGCCGACTTGTCCGCCGTAGTTTTAACGGAGGCGGAAGTTTTTAACAAAGGCGGGCTTTCCTTTAGAATTGTAAGAACTTGCGCAAACATTTTTTTCTTTTGACTGGGAAGCATGGTGTTTTGAAGCCGTCTGTTTTTCTTTTCGATAAAAAGACGTGCCATATCATCTTTTAACGTTTTTGCCAAAGCCTTTAACTCAGGAACCGTCTTGCTTTTTAAATTTGTTTTTTCTTCTATTTTTTTCATAAGTACATTAATTTCTTACTGACAAACCGTGATTTAATAGGAAGTTTCGCAGAAGCCATGTTTAGAGCTTCTTTAGCCTGCTCGTCTGTAATTCCCCCCATTTCAAAAAGCATTCTTCCGGGTCTTACAACCGCTACATAATCAACGATATCTCCTTTTCCTCCACCCATACGCACTTCAGGAGGTTTATCGGAAATGGGTTTATCCGGAAAAATCCTGATCCATACCCGTCCTCCCTTTTGGGTATACCGGGTAAGTACCCTGCGGGCTGCCTCAATATGACGGGCTGAAACCCATCCGGCTGATACGGCTTTAAGTCCGAATTCGCCAAAAGAAACCGTACTCCCTCTCTCGGAAAGTCCCCGCATATTCCCCCTGAACTGTTTTCTGTATTTTGCTCGTTTAGGTACTAACATATATTTAATTTTTGCATATCCACACCTTCACTCCGATATATCCAGACTTTGTAAGGGAGGGAGTTGCCGCAAAATCTATATTTTCCCGTATAGTCGATAAAGGGAGTGAACCTACCTTATATGTCTCACGCCTGGAAATTTCAGCTCCTCCGATACGTCCTGCAAGCATTATTTTTACTCCTTTTGCACCTGAATTCATGACTTTTTCCAAAGCGAAATTACATACCCGTTTAGCTGGTAGACGCTTTGCTAACTGATCCGCAATTTGGTTGGCTACAAAGTACGCTGATAAGTTGGGTTCTTTTACCGGCTCAATTTTAAGCTCAACTTTTAATGTTTTACTTACCTCTAAATGTTTTTCCCGTGTCCGGTGTTTTAAAATTTCTACCTGGATATATTTTTTCAGCTCTTCAAGCCCCGCTCCACCGCGGCCTATAACCATGCCCGGTCGAACTACATGGATAATAAGCGTAATTTTATTGATGGATCTCTCAATTTCGATCTTAGCAACTCCGGCTGTTGCAAGTTTTTTCAATAGGTTTTTTCGGATGAGAGCATCTTCAACCACAACAAATTTATACTGCTTATCTGAAGCAAACCATCGGGAATCCCAGGTGAATAGTGGACCGATTCTAAATGCTTTTGGATTTACTTTGTGTCCCATTTTTTTGTCTCCCGATTAAATCGGGACCATTCCTTATTAAATAATTAATTTTATAAACAGATCTGAATTCTACCATATTACTTCTTTTTATTTTCTTTTTTAGCTACTTCTTTCTTAGCTTCTTCCTTTTTTGGTATCTCTTTTTCTCCTTTTTTATTATCGCTTAATATCTTAGTACCTACCTGCGCAGACAGGTCTTTCTCTCCCTTTCCCTGCCCGCCATCGCTTCGCTCAGGCGAATGCAGGCGGGTCTCTTTCTCCTTTTCTCCGTTCTTACGGTCTGTTAATACTATCTTAATATGCGATGTTCTTTTTTTGATTGCATGTGCCATTCCCCGGGATACCGGATTCCATCTTTTAAAAAACGGACCCTTTAGAATCTCGATTCTCAAAATGTGAAGCGCGTCTCCATTCATTTTATGAGTATTGGTAGCATTGGCAACAGCTGATTCTATTGCTTTTATAAGGAGCCGTGCACCTTTTGTCGGAGTAAACATCAAATTACTCAAAGCTCTTTTAGCAGACATGCCCCTGAGATTTCGGGATAAATCCCGAAGTTTCCGGTCAGATATTCGTATGTATTTTATTTCAGCTGTAGCCTGCATATGTTTTTTAATTGTCTCCCGATTCAATCGGGACCAATCCTTTTAAAGATGGATCCCAGGTCTCGGAAACATCCCGATTCAATCGGGATTTCCGAGTAAACAAGCCCGGGATGACAAAACGGTTTACTTTATGTTTTTTCTAAGGTACGTTTTGTCACTTGTCCGTGTCCTCTAAATGTACGTGTCGGTGAAAATTCTCCAAGCCTGTGTCCTACCATTGATTCCGAAACATATACCTCAATAAATTTTTTTCCGTTATAAACTCCAAATGTAAAGCCTACAAAATCCGGAGAAATCTGACTGGATCTATTCCATGTCTTAATGGTAGTTTTATTCCCTTCATTTTTTTGAATCTGAACTTTTTTTACTAATTTAGGATCAATGTATGGTCCTTTTTTGCTTGATCTGGACATATTATTTTCCTCTCCTTTTAATAATGAATCGATCGCTATATTTCCCTTTTTTGCGGGTCTTTAATCCCCGTGCCGGCTTACCCCATGGAGTTTTAGGATGCATGCCTTCTCCGGATCTTCCTTCTCCTCCTCCGTGAGGATGAGAACGGGGATCCTGAGCGGTACCCCGAACGTGGGGCCGTATTCCCATACGCCTTGCCCGTCCTGCTGATCCAATTGGAGTTGTCTTCCATTCGGTATTTGCAAGCTGCCCGACCGTTGCCATACAATCCTGCGGTATCTGTCTTATCTCTCCTGAAGGAAGTTTTACCTGCACAAAACCGCTATCTGTTGCCAAAACGGTTGCCAGAGTCCCTGCCCCGCGGACAATCTGTCCGCCTTTATTGATGTGAAGCTCTATATTATGAATCGGAGTTCCAATTGGAACATACTGAAGCTTCATCGCATTTCCTAATTTTGCTTCAATCAGTTTCTGACTTGAAATAATCGTATCGCCTACTTTTATTCCAAGTGGAGAAAGAATATACCTTTTTTCTCCGTCTTCGTAAAGGACTAAAGCAATTTCCACATTTCGGTTCGGATCATATTCCAAAGCTACTATTTTACCGCTAACATCATATTTATCCCGTTTAAAATCAATCATACGATAAAATCTTTTAAATCCTCCACCCCGGCTCCCTGCCGTTACTTTTCCGGTATTATTGCGTCCCGCGCGGCGAATCAGAATTTCTGTCAGTTTTTTCTCTGGTATTGATTTTGTGATATTTCTCATATAAATGTCCTGTTATCTTAACTTTTTCTCACCTCAAAATACTCGATCGTCTCACCTTTTTTCAAAGTTACCCGGGCTTTTTTTGTGTCGGCAGTATCTTTTTGTTTTCTGAGTTTTCCAACCCGTTTTGTTTTACCTTTTTGTATAGAGGTTGCTATCGCAACAACATGCACATTAAAAAGTTTCTTAATAGCTGACTGTATGTTTCCTTTAGTAGCCGTTTTAGCAACTTCAAAAGTAAAAACTCCTTTTTGGGCATCTCCTAGTGCGTGTTCTGTAATAATTGGCCGAATAATAATATTTTCCATAAATTACTTTGCCCGCCGTAGCCCCTGCTTCGCTGGCAGGCGGGCTGGCGAAGGAGGGCTACCCTTTTTCTTAACCGTTTTTCTAACTACTGGTTTTTTAATATCCTTTTCGCTTTTGGTCTTTTTCACTTTTTCGCCTTTTTTCTCAATTTTCATTTCTTCATTCATAACTTCCATTTTTTCGTTTTTTTTCTCGTTCTCTTTTTCTCTTTTTCTCCCTTTCTCTTTTTCGCCAAAAACATCCACAAGTGTTTGTACTCCTTCTTTCATAAGAACAATATTACGATACAAAAGTATGTCTAAAGCGTTAATAAGATGCGCGTCTTTAATAGTGAGATCTTCTATATTTTTCCCGGCCTGATAAACCATTGGTAAATTTTCAGAAAGAAGAAACAGTGCCTTTTTCCTTTTTCCGTTTTTAGGAAATACATTCATAGTTACAAGAGACTGAAATAATGGTTTTGTCTTTCCTTCCAAAGCTTTGATCCCATCAACAATTTTAATCTGATTTTCTTTTAGACGCTGGGATAAAACTCCAAGAAGTGCCAACCGTCTCATGCTTTTGGGAAGATCGAGTGAATAATCACGGGGATGAGGACCGTGCGCAGTTCCTCCTCCTACAAAGATAGGGGCTTTAGCAGATCCATGCCTGGCCCGCCCGGTGCCTTTTTGTTTAAACATTTTTTTGGTCGTTCCGGTTACCATTCCCCGGGTTTTACTCGCATGAGTTCCCATTCTCTGGTTTGCCTGATACACCCGAACTGCTTGAGTAATAAGAGACGGACTGACTGTTACATCAAAAATCTGCCCGGGTAACACCATGGAATCAATCACCTTCCCGCTAAGGTCATAGACATCTGCTTTTAAACTGGTATTTGCTTTTTCTAGCATATTAACTTTTGTCATTCCCATGTAAGCGGAAATCCATCGTTGGAATCTAATTAACTATCATAGATCCCTGTCTTCGCAGGGATGACAGCCTAATTCATTTTTCTAATTATTAACAAACTGTTTTTTCCTCCCGGCACCACTCCGGTTATGGTCATTATCTGTTTTTCTGCATCAATTGAAATAACTTTCAGATTTTTAATGGTGATTGTGTCCTGTCCCATCCTCCCTGCCATTCTCTTTCCTTTATATACCCTTCCGGGTGTTGTCGTCTGCCCGATTGATCCGGGGGCACGCTCCCTATCTGACTGTCCGTGAGTCCTGGGACCTCCTTTAAAACCGTAACGCCGTACTCCTCCTTGAAATCCTTTCCCTTTAGAAGTTCCGCTAACTATAATTGCATCCCCAACTTTTAATTCATCGCTTGCTTTTATCTCTATTCCTATTTTTATTTCATCCTCGTTATCTGTTATCTGTTGTTTGTTATCTGTTCTGATTTCACGTAAAAAGCGGGTTGGTTTTTCACCTAATCCCGCTTTTTTTAACGTTCCTAAGACCGGCTGGGTAATTGTTTTAGGCCTTCTAGTGCCATATCCAATTTGAACGGCGCTATACCCGTCTTTTTGGATCGTCTTTACACCTACCACATAGAGGGGCCCGGCTTTAAGAGTAGTCACGACCTGTCTTACCCCATCAGGAGTAAACATTTGCTTCTGTCCAATTTTAGTTGCAAGTATTCCGCCTATCATAAGAAAAAAAATCGCCCCGGAAGGGGGCAACACGTAAAAACGTTACCGTAATCCGAAAGTTCTATGTACCTACATACTGTGGTAAATAGTATTTTTCCATTTTTCTATTTTTACACGTCATCCTGAACTTGTTTCAGGATCTTCTTTTAAACAAGAAGATACTGAAATGAATTCAGCATGACGGTTTACACCGTCACATTTTTATCTCAATATCAACCCCTGCTGGAAGTTCCAAATGCATCAGAGCATCAATTGTCTTTTGGGTAGGTTCCATGATGTCAATAAGCCTTTTATGGATCTTCATCATGAAATCTTCCCTTGCATCCTTATCCGTAAAGGGAGAAGACGCCACATTAAAATGCTGCTTAGCGGTAGGCAGTGGAATGGGTCCTACAACTTTAGCACCGGTCCGTATCGCGGTATCCAGTATCTTCTGACAGGAATCATCAATGATTCTGCCGTCATATGCTTTTAATCTGACTCGAATTCTTCCTTTAGGCATAAGTTAAAGTGCAAAGTGACTTAAGTCTCTTAAGTTGCTTACTTATTTAATAATCTTTGTCACCGTCCCGGCTCCGACAGTCTTTCCGCCTTCACGGATGGCAAACTTGAGACCTGCCTCCATAGCTACTTCTACAATAAGTTTAACGGTAACTTTTGTTGTATCTCCCGGCATGACCATCTCAACTCCGGTGGGAAGAGTTGCTTCTCCGGTTACATCGGTAGTTCTTATGTAAAACTGTGGCCGATATCCGGTAAAAAATGGGGTATGTCGTCCTCCCTCTTCCTTGGTAAGAATATAAATCTCTGCCTCAAATTCAGTATGAGGAGTCACACTTCCCGGTTTTGCAATGACCTGTCCGCGTTCTACCTGATGCTTTTCAATTCCCCGCATCAAAAGTCCAACGTTGTCTCCAGCTCGAGCATCATCAAGTTGTTTTCTGAACATCTCAATACCGGTAACAACGGTTTTTTGAGTAGCTTTAATTCCAACGATCTCTACTTCGTCATTTACCTTAAGCATTCCCCGTTCTACGCGTCCGGTAACCACCGTTCCCCGGCCCTTAATTGAGAATACATCCTCAACCGGCATAAGGAATGGTTTATCTGTTGCACGCACTGGATCAGGAATATAGGTATCTACTGCTTCCATCAAAGCTTCGATGGATTTAATTCCTTCAGGATCGCCCTGAAGAGCTTTGAGCGCACTTCCTCGAATGACAGGAACTTTATCTCCCGGAAAATGATATTTAGTCAAAAGCTCACGAACTTCCATTTCAACAAGATCAAGGAGTTCTTTGTCCTGGACCATGTCTACTTTGTTAAGAAATACGACAATTGCAGGTACATTTACCTGGTGTGCAAGCAGAATGTGCTCGCGGGTTTGTGGCATGGGACCATCCGGAGCGGAAACAACCAGGATTGCTCCATCCATTTGAGCAGCACCGGTAATCATGTTTTTGATATAGTCCGCATGACCCGGAGCATCAATATGTGCATAGTGTCTTTTTGCGGTTTCATACTCTGAGTGGTGGATGTTAATGGTCACGCCGCGCGCTTTTTCCTCAGGAGCATTATCAATTTCATCGTATTTTAATGCTTTTGCCATTCCTTTGGTTGCAAGGACGTGGGTGATTGCTGAGGTTGTGGTCGTCTTTCCATGATCAACGTGTCCAATTGTACCAATGTTGACATGAGGCTTATTGCGGATAAATTTTTGGGTATCAGCCATGATGTATGCTCCTTTTAATTTTCTATAAATTTTAACGAAAAAAAACTGTAGTCCAGTGGACTACGATTAGGAAATTATACAATAACTTCTACACTGGACGCAAGTACGAGTTGAAAGACGAGTTGAAAGCTATTGACAAGTAAGGAGTATAACAAATAAAGTAAGAGTATGCAGAGAATTCTTTCCTGGATTGGAAGAAATAAGCTATCAACTGTACTTCTTCTTATTTTAGCCTTTTTTATAGCTAAAAGTCTGTTTGGAATATCCTCTCGGGTTTCTAATTACCCAAGTGATACTACTTATTCAGGCATTTCTGCCTCGTCTCCTCTTTCGATGGGGAAAATAGGATTGGGAGCTCCGGCAATAGGCGGAATGATACCCAATATTATACCTCAGAGGGAACTTGCTCCTTCTGATTCGACAAATCGATTAGTTATCCAAAACTCCTCACTTTCTCTCCAAGTTAAGGATGTAAGAGAGGCAGCCGATCAAATTATTTCCTATGCCAGACAAGCCGGAGGATTTATGGTGAATAGTTATTTTAATAATCCGGGTGAGGGGCCCTCCGCAAGTGTTACGGTAAGAGTTCCCAATACACAGCTTAACTCAACTTTGAAGTACTTTAGGGACCTTTCCATCAAAGTCGTTTCGGAAAACCTGCAGGGTGAGGATGTGACGGATCAGTATGTGGATAATCAGGCAAAACTGGATACTTTGAATAAAACTAAAGCAAAGTTCGAACAAATTTTGGATAAAGCAACTGAGATTTCAGATATATTAAATATAGAGCAGCAGCTTATAAGCCTTCAGTCACAAATTGACGGGGTGAAAGGCCAACAGCAATACTTGGAAAAAAGTGCCGAGCTAACGAGTATCACCATTTATCTTTCAACGGATGAATTCTCCCTCCCCTATGCGCCCAGTGATTCCTGGAGAGCAGATGTCATATTTAAGCAAGCCGTCCGGGCCGCAGTAGGAACTCTTCGACAGATTGGAACTGTTGTTATCTGGGTAGCTGTCTATGCAATCTTCTGGATCCCGGCTTTAATTGTGATCTTGCTTCTTAGAAAGAAATTTTCTTCAAGATCAACTTCATAGTTCTTCTAAATTCTTGACAATATACACCATGGGGGATGGGGGGAGTATATATAGTGTATAAGTATATGGGTTTCGGTGTCTTACCCAAAAAGAAAAGTTGAATTATGCCTTCGGGGTTATGATTTTATCTGTGATGTTCTTGGGGACAATTTCGTAGTGGGAAGGTTCCATGTAATAGTTTGCCCGTCCCTGTGTAATACTTCGAAGAACTGTCGAGTATCCGGATAGTTCAGCAAGAGGAACCATTGCCAAAATGACACTTACCATTCCTCTTTTTTCCGTTGCAGAAATTTGAGCCCGTTTACTGGAAAGATCTCCTATCACACTTCCCATGAATTCATCGGGGGTCGTGACTTCCACTTTCATGATAGGTTCAAGAAGGACAAGTGCGGCTTGTTTGGCAGCTGCCTGAAGAGCCATTGATCCGGCTATCTGAAAAGCAATATCTGATGAATCTACATCATGATACGTTCCGTCATAAAATTCAGCCTTAATATCAACTAATGGATACCCTCCTAAAATCCCCCGTTCGCAAGCTTCTTTAATGCCTTTTTCTACAGAACCTATAAATTCCTTAGGAACTGCTCCTCCTTTAATGCTATCCACAAACTCAAATCCTTCTCCCCGCGCTTGCGGCTCTATGCGGACAAGTGCATGACCGTATTGTCCGTGTCCTCCGGTTTGCTTGATATACTTGCCCTCTCCTTCTGCTTTTTGGGTAATCGTTTCTTTATACGCAACCTGCGGAGCTCCGACATTGGCTGCAACGTTAAACTCTCTTTTCATGCGGTCAACTAAAACTTCCAGATGCAACTCGCCCATTCCCCAAATGATTGTCTGTCCAGTTTCTTGGTTAGACTTAATTTTGAAAGTCGGGTCCTCTTCAGAAAGACGCTGAAGGGCTAGTCCCATTTTTTCCTGATCCGCTTTTGTTTTTGGTTCAATTGCCAAAGAAATAACCGGCTCAGGAAAAGTAATTTGTTCTAGAACTATCGGATGCTCGGCATCTGAAAGCGTGTCCCCGGTTGAGGTATCTTTCATTCCAACAATTGCTACTATTTCTCCTGCATATCCTTCTTCAATTTCTTCCCTCTGGTTAGCATGCATAAGAAGCAGACGTGCCACTCTCTCTTGTTTGTCTTTTGATGCATTCCAGATATAGGATCCTGATTTAAGAGTACCTGAGTATATTCGGACATAGGTAAGTTTCCCGACATGCGGGTCTAGCTGGATTTTAAACGCCAATCCTGAAAGAGGAGTTTTTGTATCTGTGTGGCGAGTCTCTTCCTGATTTGTTTTTGGATTGATTCCTTTGACACCGGCAACATCAACCGGGGAGGGTAGATAATCAACAACTGCATCCAAAAGAGGCTGTACGCCTTTGTTTCGAAGTGAGGTGCCACAATAAATAGGAACTAATTTATAAGCTATAACCGCTTTTCTAAGTGCTTTTTTAAGCTCATCAACTGCAGGAACCGTTCCTCCCAGATATTTTTCCAAAAGAGCATCATCTGTTTCACAAATTTGCTCGACTAAAATATTGCGGTATTTTTTGACCTCTTCCTTCATATCCGGGGGGATCTCATCTTTTGTATCATAACTTGCTCCCAGATCATCGGTATGCCACACCATGCTTTTCATATTCAAAAGATCCACCATTCCGGCAAATGTCGTTTCAACTCCGATTGGAAGAGCCATAATTGCCGGGTTTGCCCCCAATCTCTCCTTTATCATGGCCACGGTGCGAAGAAAGTTTGCTCCTAACTTATCCATTTTATTTATAAAACAGATACGGGGAACTTTATATTTATCGGCCTGATGCCAAACGGTTTCAGATTGAGACTGTACTCCTTCTTCAGCATCTAGAACTGTAATACCTCCATCCAGGACCCGAAGAGATCGTTCCACTTCTGCGGTAAAGTCCACATGTCCCGGGGTATCGATAATATTAATGCGGGTTCCGTTCCAGAATGTTGTTGTTGCTGCAGCTGTAATTGTAATTCCGCGTTCGCGTTCCTGAGGCATCCAGTCCATCTGGGTATTTCCCTCATCAATATCTCCAATCTTGTAAGATTTTCCCGTGTAATAGAGAATACGTTCCGTCGTCGTTGTTTTTCCTGCATCGATATGAGCGATAATTCCGATGTTTCGGATCTGATCAAGAGGAACATTTCTGTTTTTAGTAGTAACGGGTTGTTGTGCCATAAAAAATAAAAATTCGAAATACGAAATCTGAATTTCGAAACACTATCTAAACTGAAAAAATACTAAATTCCCAATGGTCTACAATTTGAGATTTTAATTTTTTTGAGTTTGTTTCAAACTTCGATATTCGAGTTTCGAATTTGGTTCATTTACCATCTGAAATGTGAGAAAGCTTTATTTGCCTCCGCATTTCTATGCATAAGATCTCTTTTTTTGACTGCCTCACCGACATTGTTTAACACATCCGTTAGTTCTGCAGAAAGCTTCTCAGCAAATGTATGATACTGTTTGCTGGAACGATTATTTGCCGCCTGGATAAGCCACCTTATCGCGAGAGAAATTCTTCTGTCTCCTCTTACTTCAACGGGAACCTGATAGGAGGCCCCTCCTACACGTCTAGGTCTTACTTCCATTCGGGGAGCAATATTCTGTACTGCTTTTTCAAAAACTTCTATAGGATTTTGATTCTTTTTTTTGATATCCTCAAGTGCTTTATAAATCTCTTTTTGAGCAACAGATTTTTTCCCATCCCGCATTGCCCGGTTTATAAACCGTGCCAAAAGCCGGCTGTTATAAATTGGGTCAGGAGACGCCAGTTGTTTTCTTTTTGTTTTTCCGGTGCGTGACATATGTTTATGCTGTTGCTGCTGCTTTGGGCACGGCAGCTACGACTGCTCCTTTTTTAGCTCCTTATCGTGAACGACCCTGCATTCTTTTTGCAACACCCGTTGTATCAAATTTACCCCGGACGATATGATATTTTACACCGGGAAGATCTTTCACCCTTCCGCCTCTTACCATAACAATTGCGTGTTCGGTAAGTTCATGTCCTTCACCAGGAATATAAGCGGTGACCTCCTGCTTATTTGAGAGTCTGACCCGTGCCACCTTACGAAGGGCTGAATTTGGTTTTTTAGGTGTCATCGTTTTTACAACGGTGACAACTCCCCTTTTAAACGGCGCAAAAAGCTGCTTCATCTGACGATCTTTTGAATTAAAGTACCGGCGAAGTGCAGTTGCTTTTACTTTTTTTGCCGACTGATGTCTTCCTTTTTTAACTAATTGATTTATTGTAGGCATAGTATAAAAAAAATTCGAAATCCGAATATCGAAATCCTAAACCAATTCGAATAGTTAAAATCTCAAATTTAGAATTTTCTTTATTTGGATTTTAGATAGTGTTTCGAATTTCGTATTTCGTGCTTCGAATTTGGATATTATCCCTGTATATTTGCTCTCTCGCTTGAGACGGGGATAAGTCTGCCGATTATAACATTTTCTTTTAGACCCAACAAGTGATCTTCACGGCCTGCTAAAGCCGCTTCTGTAAGAATGGTTGTTGTCTCCTGAAAAGAAGCTGCTGATAACCATGATTCGGTAAAAAGGGAGGCCCGGGTAATTCCTAAAATTACAATTTGTGCAGTTGCTGCCTCTCCTCCTTCTGCCAGAATACGTGCATTTTCTTCTTCATATCGTCTTCGGTCAATAAGTTCTCCTGAGAGAAGTGTTGTGTCTCCGCCTGCTTCAATCCTCACCTTATCACTCATTTTTCTTATTATTACCTCAAAGTGTTTGTCATGAATAGGAATTCCCTGAGACTCATAGACTCTCTGAATTTCAGAAAGAAGATACCTCTGTGTTGAAAGAAGATCTCGAACGCGCAATACTTCTTTTACATCCAAAGAAGCATTGGTAAGTTGATCTCCGGTTCCGACAAGATCCCCGGTTTTTACTTTAATTTCCAAAGTTTTCGGAACAATATAGGTTCTTTCCTCAACTGGTTTAATTCCGATACTTCGTATCGTAATCTGATTTCCGTTCTCAACTTCTGAAACGTCTACTTTCCCGGCAATTTCAGCAAGCGGAGAAGAAATTTTTGGTGTTCGAGCTTCAAAAAGCTCCTCAACTCGAGGTAACCCCTGGGTTACATCAAGGCCTACAATTCCTCCGGCATGACGTACCCGCATGGTAAGCTGTGTTCCCGGTTCTCCGATTGATTGAGCCGCCAATATTCCGACCGGTGTTCCCATCTCAACATATTTTTTATTTGAAAGATCAAGACCGTAGCATTTGGCACAGAGACCATACTTTAACTCGCAGGTAAGAGGGGATCTGACCGCAACCTGATTAATTCCTTTAAGAAGAGAAACTGTGTGATCGGTCAATAACTCACCTTTTTTTAAGATTACTTTTTTACTGTCATGTGCCATAACATCTTCCGCAAGAATTCTTCCGACAACTCGATTTTCCAAGGATGCCTGCCTTCCCTCATCCCGTGAAATAACAATTCCTTTTACAGTTGCGCAGTCATCTGCTCGTATAATTGCGTCATGCGCAACATCAATTAGTCTCCGGGTCAAATATCCCGCATCTGCTGTCTTAAGAGCTGAATCTGTCAATCCTTTTCTTGATCCTCGGGTGGAGGTTACGTATTCAAAAATAGAAAGTCCCTCTCTATAATTTGATTTGGTGGGAAGTTCGACTATTTTTCCTAAGGGATCAACCACAAGGCCTTTAATTGCTGAAAGCTGTTTTAGCTGATCTTTTGAAGCACGGGCTCCTCCGGAGTTTATAATTACTTTAACCGGATTATTCTCTGCCATTGCCTGCCATGTAGCATCAGCCAGTTTTTCGGTAACTTCAATCCAGACATCGTTTTGAAGGCGTTTTCTTTCTTCATTTGTGATAAGTCCCTGTTGAAAATTATTGTCAATTAACGTGACTTTTTTCTCAGACTCCTCAATCATTCCCTGTTTCTCGGCAATCTGTGTGTTATCAAAAACAGAAACGGAAAGTCCTCCTCCTAAAGTTGCTCCGTAAAACCCGAAGTTTTTGAATTTATCAATTAATGCCGCTACATCTTCTTTAGGATAGAGATCAAAAGCACGGGTAATAAGAGTTTTAATACTTGCCGCTTTGACCGGTTCATTAAAGAAACGCATTTCAGACGGAAGAAGTTCGTTTAACAGCACCCGTCCAACCGTAGTTCTAATAAGACTTCCGCCTACTGCTACCCGGATGGGTTCTCTTAGTTCTACTCTATCCATTTGAGAAGCAAGAATTGCTTCTTTCTCACCCGCGAACGTCGGCAGGTCTTCATCATTCTTTTCCTCACTTCCTGAAAGATAAGTTGTCAAATAGTAGCATCCGAGTGCCATTTCTTTGTTCGGAATGGTGATAGGAGTTCCATCAGCTGGTTTTAAGAGATTTGAAACCGGAAGCATAAGTTTTTTTGCTTCCTCCTGCGCAGCACCTGAAAGTGGCACATGTACCGCCATTTGATCTCCGTCAAAATCTGCGTTGTACCCGGCACATACGCAGGGATGGATGCGAATTGCTGATCCTTCAATAAGAATTGGGTAGAATGCCTGAATACCCAGTTTATGAAGAGTAGGCGCACGGTTAAGAAGAACTGGATGATTTTTGGTTATTTCTTCCAAAATATCAAAAACCTCAGACTGTCTTTCCTCCAAAATATTTTTGGCATTTTTTACGTTCGGCGCAAGACCCCTTACAATAAGCTCCCGAAGAACAAAGGGTTTAAACAGTTCTAAAGCCATTTCCTTAGGGAGTCCGCATTGAGAAAGGGTAAGCTCCGGACCGACAACAATAACTGACCGGCCAGAGTAGTCCACCCGTTTTCCAAGTAAATTCTGTCTGAATCTTCCCTGTTTTCCCCGAAGCATATCTGAAAGAGAGCGGAGAGTGACTGCGCTTCCCGTACGGGTTGTGGGCCTCTGACTTGCATCAATAAGGGAGTCGACTGCTTCCTGCAGCATTCTTTTTTCATTTCTTAGAATAATCTCAGGTGCTCCTAACTCGATCAAATGCTTTAACCTATTGTTTCTATTTATTACTCTTCTGTATAAATCATTTAAATCTGATGTTGCAAACTTTCCGCCTGTCAGCTGAACCATCGGACGCAAATCGGGAGGAATAACGGGAAGAATGCTTAGTATAAGAGATACCGGACTGATGAGGGCATTTTTCATTCCTTCAATAACCCGAAGACGTTTGGTTGCTTTGATTTTTTTCTGTGCGCTTGATTCCTGAATTTCTTTTCGAAGTTCTCCTATAATTTTAGCCAAATCTAATGCCTTTAAGACTTTTATAATGCACTCTGCTCCCATGCCTGCTTCAAAAAAAGAAGACACATCATAATCTTGAAGTTTCAGGTATTCATCTTCTGAAATGACAGAAAGAGGCCGAATCCTCTTCATAAGATCTGAGATGGTTGAGAAAATTTCTTTTTCAGTTTTTTCCTCTCCTAACTGTTCTTCATCTAAAACGGTAAGCTGCTGTTTTTTCTTAAACTGAAGGTCAGAAACCGCAATATCAAATGATTCCTTATTTTTAATACGTTTCCCAAGAATTTCTTTTTCTTTTTCAAATTCAGAATCAATGTCTTTTCGACTTGCCATAAACTTTTCTTCTCTTTCCTCTTTTCTTTTTGCAAATACACTTTCCAAGCTTTCCTGAGCTTTTTTCTGCTTGTCCCTATCAACGGACATAACCAGGTAGGATGCAAAATAAACTACATTTTCTAAAGCTTTTGGAGGAATATCCAGTACCTGTGAAAGTTTTGAGGGGCTTCCTTTAAAAAACCATACATGGGCAACAGAGGCGGCAAGTTTGATGTGTCCCATTCTTTCCCGTCTTACTTTGCTTTGGGTCACTTCAACACCGCATTTATCACAGATAATCCCTTTATACCGAATCCGTTTGTATTTGCCGCAATAACATTCCCAGTCTTTGGTAGGTCCGAAAATTCTCTCATCAAAAAGTCCGTCTTTCTCAGGTTTTAAAGTACGGTAGTTGATGGTTTCCGGTTTTGTCACTTCTCCGTATGACCAGTTTAAAATATCCTCAGCAGAAGCCAGCGTGACCATAAGTCCGCTAAAGTCTATGATGTTTCCGAAATTTCCTTTTTTATCCATAGGTTAATTAGGTTTAAGGTTTTAGGTTAAAGGTAAAAGGTAAAAGGGTAAGAATATTTTTCTTTAACCTTTAACCTTTTTTCCTTTCACCTCTCTTATAACTCTTTCTTCACATTCTCATCTTCAGATAAAATAGGCATCACTTCTCCGCCGGTAGATGTATCATCAGAAAGTACGGTTTCTCCAGATGCTTTTGCCAACTCTTTTGCTTCTTTTTCTACTTTTTCTTCCAATTCAAGAGCAGCTTTAGAAGTCAAGGTTGGTGAAGAGGTAGTACCTGCAGAAACTAAAGGTACAATTTTCGGAGCCATAACAGCACCCATGGGGACAACACTTAATCCCAGTGCCTGAAGTTCTTTTACCAATACTTTAAATGACTCGGGAATTGTGGATGCCGGAATATCTGTTCCTTTTACAATTGCTTCAAAAGCCCGTGCCCGCCCCACAACATCATCAGATTTAATTGTCAGCATTTCCTGTAACGTATAGGCCGCTTTATGTGCCTCAAGGGCCCATACTTCCATCTCTCCCAGTCGTTGCCCTCCCATTTGCGCTTTCCCTCCTAAGGGCTGTTGGGTAACTAAAGAATACGGTCCGGTTGATCGGGCATGAGTTTTATCCTCAACCATGTGGATAAGCTTCATGATATATCCGATTCCGACAACCACCGGCTCTTTATACGGTAGTCCTGTCCGTCCGTCAAATAACATAGTTTTTCCATTTACCGGAAGGTGCTGACCCGCAAGTTCATCTACGATTCTTTTTTCTTCGATGGGTTCAAACACAGGAGCTGCAACTTTAAATCCGCCTTTTTGAGCTGCCCATCCTAGGTGCGACTCCAAAAGCTGTCCTAAATTCATACGGGAAAGGACAGATAAAGGTGAAATAATGATATCAACAGTAGTTCCATCCGGAAGATATGGCATATCAGAAGTGGGAACTATCTTGCTGATTACCCCTTTGTTTCCGTGCCGTCCGGCTAATTTGTCTCCTACGACTACTTTTCTAACTTGAGCAACTTTAACAATAATCTTTCTGATCGTCCCTGGATGAAGTTCGTCTCCGCGATCCCGGTCCAGAATTTTTACATCAATAACCGTCCCTTTTTCTCCATGTGGCATGCGAAGGGAGGTATCCCGTACTTCCCTTGCTTTTTCTCCAAATATGGCCCTTAGAAGTCTTTCCTCAGCGGTCAGTTCCGTTTCCCCTTTGGGTGCGATTTTTCCAACCAGAATATCATTGGGAGCAACTTCGGCACCAATTATTACAATTCCTTTTTCATCCAGATTAGCTAAAATGTCCTCGCCCACATTTGGAATATCACGGGTTGTCTCCTCAGGTCCAAGCTTCGTATCTACAACCTCAGTCTCATA
>MFJL01000007.1:5391-5739 GCA_001779195.1 Candidatus Gottesmanbacteria bacterium RIFCSPHIGHO2_02_FULL_39_11 | reverse complement strand
GTTCTCCGTCTTGACATGCTGGACCGTCAATAATAAGCTGTCCTTTTTTGACAGACTCGTTGGGAGACACAACCGGACTTTGCGAGAAGCATGTATTTTGCGCAGTCCGTTTAAACTTTTCAATTGTATATTCGTATGTCTTTCCGCTTTTTCCTTTTAATGCAATTTTAGTTGCATCAACTGCAGTTATTACTCCGTCCTCAGGTGCCTGTACGGTTCGTCCCAATGCTTGAGGAACTACAACTTCCATTCCGGTTCCGACAACTGGCGATGTTGCCGTAATAAGCGGGACTGCTTGGCACTGCATGTGGGTTCCCATAAGAGCCCGATTTGCCTCATCATGTGCAA
>MFJL01000007.1:0-5352 GCA_001779195.1 Candidatus Gottesmanbacteria bacterium RIFCSPHIGHO2_02_FULL_39_11 | reverse complement strand
TATAAGCGTGAAGCTCATCATCTGCGGTTATATAAACAATCTCATCCGTGACTTTAGGAAGTCTTCCTTCTTTATGGACCACTTTTCTGTAGGGAGCTTCCAAAAATCCGTACTCATTTACTTTCGCATAGAGGGAAAGGTATGTGACAAGTCCGATATTGGGTCCTTCTGGAGATCTGACCGGACAAATTCTTGAGTATTGTGAAGAGTTAATGTCTCGAATTGAGAATGATGCCCGTTCCCGTGAAATTCCTCCGATTCCCATGACAGTCAATCTTCTCATGTTATCAACTTCTGATAAGGGATTTGTCTGGTCTAAAATGGTTGAAAGCTGGCTGGTTCTAAAGAAATCGTTAATTGCAGCAATTATGGGCCGTGCATTAATAACCTGTGAAGGAAGAAGGTCAAGTTGGGTTGCCGCCATACTCATTCTTTCCTTAATTGACCTCTCCAGACGGAGAAGTCCTACTTTAAATGCATTGTTGGCAACAAGCTCTCCTACCCGTCTTACGCGCCGGTTTCCCAAATGGTCTATATCATCAATATCTCCCTCACCCAGTGCTAACTTAATAAGATACCGGACAATTCCAACCAGATCATCATTGGTTAATACCCAGTGGTCTTTATCATTAGTAATGTTAACTGAAAGTTTTTTATTTGTTTTATATCTCCCAACGGCTCCTAAACTGTATCTTCGGGGATTAAAAAATAAATTCTTCAAAAGATCCTGTGCATTATCCAGAACTGCCGGCTCTCCCGGTCTCATCTTCCGGTAAATTTCAAGAACTGCTTCTTCATGAGATGTGGTTGTATCCTTAGAAAGGGTAGTTTTTATAAAGGGAACTTTTTCTTCCAAATCTGCAAAAAGGGAAAGAATCTGCTCATCACTGCTAAATCCGATTGCCCGAAGCAAAGTTGTCACTGCATATTTTCTTCGTCTATCAATTCTTACTGTCATTACATTATTTCTTGAAATTGAAAAATCAAGCCAGGAGCCAAAAAGGGGACGAACTTCAGCAGCATATAATACTTTTCCGGTAACCGGATCTGTGTCTCCGGTAAAATAAACTCCGGGGGAACGGACAAGTTGGTTGACGATACATCTTTCTACACCGTTTATGACAAATGTTCCGTTTTTTGTCATCGTCGGAATATCTCCTAAAAAAACTTCCTGTTTTACCTGTTTGCCGGTTTGTTTATTGGTAAGGATGGTTTCAACTTTTAGAGGAGAATCAAATGTGAGTCCTTTGGCTAGACATTCCTGTTCTGAATAGCGGGGTTTATCAAATCGGTGTCCCCCTACTTCAAGCGTCCAGTTTTTTCCGGTAAAATCTTCAACCGGACTAATCTCAGCGAGAAGATTTTTGAGTCCTTCCGTAATAAACCAATTATAGGATTCTTTTTGGACAGCAATTAAATCCAAGTGAGGAAGCACTGAAACTGCCGCTCCCCAGTTGTAGCGAATAACAGGGCTATTAGTGTGTGGGCTATTTTTTTTTGCCATCTCGGGGAATAAAACAACAAAATAAGCGCACCCTTACCACTGTACGCTTAGGATAATGTAGGGATTATAGCATAGCAGGTCAACCTGTCAATGGATCAAATGTGATCAATCTTACTCACCACTTAACCCAAATTTGCTTCTAACTATCCTTTTAAATAAATGTTTTTCTCCTACCTTTTATATATTACTATACTCTAAGAGAGTAATGCCAGTATTACCTCTTTCACAACTGATCATAAATCTTCCTCTATCTTCCCAACTTAATTAACTTTAATTAATATTTTGAAGAATTTTTAAAAATATGGTATAGTAGCAGGTAGTTAAGAAGTATTTCTTTTGAGAAGGTGGGTTATCCCACCTTTTTATATATATATGCCGGCAACAATCAGATCAGAATTTGCACTAGCACTAAATCAAGTCGCAACAGAAAGAGGAATTGACCCAAACATTGTTTTGGAAAGCATTAAGGCGGCAATTCTTGCTGCATACCGGAAAGATTACGGTACAAGCGATTTGGATAAACTTGAGGTTACTCTAAATCCGGATACGGGAGAGGCTAAGGTAAACAAAGAAGGAAAAGACGTAACCCCTCCGGGATTTGGAAGAATTGCGGCCCAAACTGCAAAACAGGTCATTCTTCAAAAGATAAGAGAGGCAGAGAAAAAATCAATTATTTCGGACTTTACTACCAAAATCGGCACCGTTGCAAGCGGCATGGTTCTTCGCTTTGACGGACCCAATATTATTGTTGATATAGGACGTGCTGAAGCTGTCATGCCCCGCGAGCATCAGGTCCCCCAGGAACATTACCGCCTAAATCAACGTCTTACCTTTTATATAGAAGGGATTCGGACTTTGACAAAAGGGGAGGAAGTTATTGTCTCTAGGTCCCATCCAGGTCTTGTGTTGGGACTTTTTAAACGAGAAGTTCCTGAAGTTGCCAATAGCGCCGTAACGATTAAAGAAATAGCAAGAGAAGCCGGAAATCGCACAAAAATTGCCGTTTATTCCAACCAGTCCGGAGTTGATCCGGTAGGAAGCTGTGTCGGTCAAAAGGGAATTCGGGTACAGGCGGTAATTAATGAATTAGGAGGAACAGAAAAAGTTGATATTATTCAGTGGAATGACAATCCCAAAATCTTTATCCAGTCCTCACTTGCTCCGGCAAAAGATATTGAAATTACACTGGATATGGAGAAAAAAATCGCGACCGCGCTTGTTGCTGAGGGCGAGCTTTCCCAGGCAATCGGTCGTGAAGGTCAAAATGTGAGGCTTGCATCCAAGCTTTCCGGATGGAAAATAGATATCCGTCCTAAAACTACAACACCTCCTCCTCAAGCTGCAGCAGCTTCCGATGATTCAACAAAGACAAGCTTAACGACTTCAACGCCAACAGATGACACTACAAAAACGACAGATTTAAAAAAAGATGAACCGGAAGTAAAAGAAGATAAAAAAGAGTCATAACTATGTTGTTCGGTTTGCGGTTAAATCAACTATCAGATTTAAACATGATATTTTTTGTATCTATTCACAATGACAAAAAAGACACTACAACCAAAAACCAATTTCCGCCCCCCCATTGTAACGATCCTTGGACACGTTGATCACGGAAAAACAACCCTGCTTGATAAAATCAGAGAGTCTCATGTTGCCGCAAAAGAAGAAGGAGGAATTACTCAGCATATCGGAGCTTACCAGATAAAAGTTGAGAGCGACCGGGAAAAGCGGGCAATTACTTTTATTGATCCCCCCGGACACCAGGCGTTTGCCAAAATGAGAGTAAGAGGAGCTCAAGTTGCCGATATCGCAGTTTTGGTAGTTGCCGCAAATGACGGGATTATGCCCCAGACAATTGAATCCATCGGACATATTAAAGACGCAAAAATCCCAGCAATTATTGCGTTAAATAAAATCGATCTTCCGGACACTAACATAGATAAAATAAAAAAACAGCTGGCAACCCATGGATTTAATCTGGAAGAATACGGAGGAGACACTCCCGTTATTCCAATTTCTGCCAAAACAGGAGAGGGAGTAGATAAATTACTTTCCATGATTTTACTTCTTTCTGAAATGCATGAAACAAAAGAAGAGACTCCGGGACAATTAAAGGGAGTTGTCATCGAATCATCCCTTTCTAAGCAAAAAGGCGCAACGGGAACCGTGATCTTAAGAAGCGGGACTCTAAAAGTGGGTGAAGATGTTTCAAACGATACTCACATTTTTCGCGTACGGGCAATTTTAGACGAGTATGGAAAATCAAAAAAAGAGATTGGTGCAGGAGATCCCGGACTTATTTTAGGATGGAAAGTGCTCCCTGCTGTAGGAAGTCTTATCACACCGAAAAACATGGTAAAAGAAATTGTTCTTCAGCCTGTTCCTTCTGCACCTACTATCATACCTCCCTATATCCCTCAAACTGAGGAAAAGGACGAAAAAGTAAGACTTATATTAAAAACAGATACCGCAGGAAGTCTTGAGGCAATCAGTGCAAGTTTGAAAGATAATGTGGATATTATCGGAAAATATGTAGGCGCCATAACCGAGTCAGATGTTCTTCTGGCTAAAACAACCCATGCATTGGTAATTGGATTTCATATTCCTGTTTCTGAATCTGTTGTTAAACTCGCCCAAACAGAAAAAGTACTCATAAAAACATACGATATTATCTACCAACTTCTCGATGAAATTGATGATGTTGTAGATGCTCTTAAAAAGGGAAACCTGGTGACTATTTTAGGAGAGGCAAAAGTCCAGGCATTATTTCCCCATGAGAATGATCTTATAGTAGGAATTAAAGTGCTTTCTGGAAGGATTGCTAAAGGTGACCAGGTAAAAATACTTAGAAAAGAAGAAGAAATAGGGCGCTCTCGCATAAAATCAATGCGCCACCTCAAAGAAGAGACCACAAAAGCAGAACAAGGTGCAGAAGCGGGTATACTTTTATCTTCAAACTTGCCCCTCTTGACAGGTGATAGTATAATATCTATAGGCTAATTTATAGCTTTTATTTTATATGAATCCCAACATGATATCTTCCATTTCGGAATTTAAGACTCTTTTGGGGGGTGCTAAGTCTGTTGCCGTTTTACTCCCCCAGGATCCAACCGTTGATGCTGTTTCTTCTGCGCTCTCTCTATATCTTGCACTTTCCTTACAGGGAAAACAGATTAGTGTGGTCTGCTCAACTCCTATGACAGTTGAATTTAACCGGCTGGTCGGAGTTGATAAAATCAGCGGAAACCTAAGCGCAGGCGAGGGGAAAAATCTTGTCATTGCTTTCCCGTATGAAGAAGGATCTATCGAAAAAGTAAGCTATAATATTGATGCTGGATATTTTAACCTGGTCATTGAACCCCGCGAGGATTATCCTCTGATTACTCCTGAAATGCTTAAATACTCATTCGGAGGAGGAAACATCGATTTAATTATAGCAGTAGGTGCCTCCTCTTTAGAATTGTTAGGCTCCATTTATCAGAATAACCAAAATCAGTTTAATGAAAAAACAGTAATTAATATTGATGTAAATTCCATAAATCAAAACTACGGAAAACTGAATATCGTTGATCCGAATTTTTCAACCATTTCAGAACTTATGGTCTCTGTTTTTAATCAGTTGGGATATCAGCCGGATGCGGATGTGGGAACCAACTTATTAGCAGGAATCGTTGCTGCAACCAACAACTTTACCGGTCCGACCACAACTCCGGGAACATTTGAAACCATTGCTACTTTAATGAGGATGGGAGCACGCATGCTTCCGCCCCTTCCCGTAAACCCTCCACCCATGCCGAATTTTAACAGACCCAGTAGTAGTCCTTCGTATGGCAGTCAACCGCCCGTAA
>MFJL01000006.1 GCA_001779195.1 Candidatus Gottesmanbacteria bacterium RIFCSPHIGHO2_02_FULL_39_11 | reverse complement strand
ATGCCGCAATACCAAAAGAGACAACATTTTTTGCATCTACACTCACGGTAAACTGCACGTTTGTCGTTTCTGTGTTATCAAGTGGAGGCAGCATAAGCGGAAGATCAAGTCGTAGTGCATGTTCTTTGGTTATAGCAACACAGATTATGCCCCGACACTCTTTCAGGAGAAAATTGACTTTGTCAGCTGTAACCGTTTGCGAAGGGAAAATAATATCGCCTTGATTTTCTCTTTTGGGACTGTCAACAACAATAAGCATATGGCCTTTTTTAAGTTCTTTAATTGCTTCTGGTATACTAGAAAATGGTTTCATAGGTTTCTTATAATCTCAATGATCCGCAGCGCAGTTAGTGCTCCCTCTACCCCTCGATTATCTTCTTTACCGGTTGCCCTCTCCAGGGCATCTTTTGGATCATAGACACACAAAACTTCAAAGATTACCGGGGTCTCAAATTCATACGCAACATTCATGCAGCCCCGAATACATTCGTTGGCTACCTGCTCAAAATGGTATGTTTTGCCTTTAAACACGGCACCGAATGCAATAATTGCATCATATATTTTCTTTTGGGCGAGTTTTTTGGCAATAAGCGGAATCTCCAAGGAACCGGGAACATACACAATTTTTAACTGTGATTTGGCTATTCCTTTTTTTTCTAAAGTCTTTACACAATGATGTACGAGACTTTTGGTAATTTCCGGACGATAAGAACTGCTTACAATTGCAATATGGATATCTTTATTGAGCTTCATATAGTTTTCTCCTGTGTGGTGCTATAAATTTTTCTACGTACTTTGCCAGAATATCTACTTCAATATTTACCGGATCACCCGTTTTTGAATACTGTAGCATGGTAGTTTTCCAGGTATAGGGAATGACACCAACAGTAAAAGAGGATTGTCCGGCTTTAATTATGGTAAGAGATATGCCATTTACCGCAATTGATCCTTTATCAATCAGGTAGTAGGACAGGTCCGATTTTACTTTTATAGTGAAAATATGACTATTGCCTTCCGACTGAATTTTTTTAATCATACCCGTGCCATCTACATGTCCTTGTACCATATGACCTTCAAAAAGAGCGTCAGCTGATAGCGGTAATTCAAGGTTGACATAATCACCAAGTTTTAATGTTCCAATGGTTGTTTTTTTGACCGTTTCCGGCATAACTTCGATGGAAAACAGATAAGTTTTAGGTCTTGCATTTACGGTTAAACAAACACCGTTTACAGCAACACTACCTCCTTGACCAAGTTTTTGAAAAAATGAGCGATCAGCAGAAAACGTATAGCAAGATTTAGTAATTGAATCTACTTTTCCCAGATGAGTAATAATTCCTGTAAACATAAAAAAATCCCCGATTTTCATCCGATTAGAACTTACACCTAATCCTTAAGAGATAATGAGTATTATACGCTATTCTTGTTATTTCAAAAAATATAGATGGACAACTTTAGAGTTATTGGTGAACTAGTTTAGAGGTGAAAGAATTTTATGCACTTATGAGTATATTTTTCAGTAATAAAGGTCAAGAAAAATCTGTGATACTTATCACTTGGAAAGAGTGACAAAGATCATGGCAGGAATAGCAAAGTGAACCCTAGTATTTATACTATATGATTAAACTAATACAGCAGGGAAGTTACAAACTGATTGAGACACGGAAACAAACGAAAGTTTTAATGCTGGATTCTAGAAAGACTTTTGCCTGGATTAATGCAAAAGGAATTGGAGAAATATTAGTAACATCCCATAAACGTCACCAAACGGATGCCCTCTTAGCAACCGGCAGCTATCGGATATATGAGGTGACGGATGAACCTTATTTAACTGATCTTATTCACATGGAACTCATGGTAGGAGTAGGCAGATGGCAGGGATACCTACTTACGAGCGGTCTTCCTACGGATGCTAAAAAAAGAGGGAGAGTCATACCAACCGAAGAAATCATCACTAATACTAATTAGAAACTATAATCTTTCTTTCTCATAACTTATCTCAAGTTCATCCTTAAGTTTTTTTAGATGATTAATGATGATTCGGTGATTCTTGTACCCGATAATTCCTTTTTTCTCCAAAACTTCAAACTCACGACTGGTTGTTTCTCTGGTCATAGCAATTGAAACCGCGATATCTCTTTGGGTAATCGGGGCTGCGAGCCTTACCTTTTCTCCTTTTCTTATGCCAAAGCGTGTTGCTAAAAATAACAGTCTGGCTATAAGACGGGGATATGCTTTGGTAATTTCCAGATTATCAATGCGATCGGAAAAAGTACTAAACATGACAACCAGGCGGTTTGTAACATCAAATAATCCGTCGTTATGGGATTTAATAAATTGTAAAAAATCTTCTTTGGATGATTTCCTCAGGATGCTGTCCTCTAGTGCTTCATAGTAGAGATTTTTTTGTATGTCCTGTAGTGCCCACATGAGAGGAAACAGTTCATCATTTTTGTATATGATATGTAATCTTTCCTGACCATCACGGGTTATGGAATAGATCCTGATGTATCCTTTTTCGATATAAAAGATACCGGAGGGAATATCATCCGGACGAATAATCATTTCGCCCTTTTTGTATACCCTGGCAGGATATTTGGAGAAAAAGTTCATAAACAGATTCGATCTGCGATCTGTCATCGTGGCAAGTATACCATGCATGGGTTTGTGATCAAACACACATGAAACTGGTAATATTTATCACGGTAATTTTTTCCTTATTTTTATAATATTTTAATCAGTGGGAAACAACTATGTACAGAATACTGGATCAGAAAGAGATAGAGACATTCATGAACCTGCCGGGGGAAGAATTACTCTTTGCAAACAGACAACACTTTTTAATACTGATATCACCGATTGTTACCATAGCTGCTTTAACCATCTTATTTTTCTCTTTAGTCTTTATACTCTCTATTTTTAGAGTTATTGCTCCCTTAACAAGTATTCTCCTTTGCCTTACCATATCTTTCTTGGCTGTCAGTTTGGTAATGAAAAGTATCTACGACTGGTATAATCGTATCTATATAGTCACTACAAGAAAAATATTGGATATTTCCCTCTCTCCTTTTTCAGATATTATTGACGAAGTACTTTTGGATCAGGTACAGATTACAGAAATTGACGTAAAAATAAAAAATATTATCTTTGAATTTCTAAATTTAGGGGATATTATCATACGCTTTGACAGTCCATCACATGAAGGCTTATTTGTTCTTTCGAATCTCGCAAGTCCTCAGGAAATCGGTATGTTCTTAGGAGATAAACTGGAGACAGTTATGTCTAATTCTCCTATCTGGTTTCGGCGCCGAAACCGGGCGGTGGATGTATTCAGATCCGGTGAAACACCAAGAAAGGAGTATAAAAATATTCAAGGCATAGTATGAATGGAACTTCTTTATACATTAACAGTGCATTAGCCTTAGTATTACTTGCCGCAGGATTTATAAATCTTGTCTTTATACAATCGATGTTACATCTGAGGCAAAGAATCGGCGCCCGTGTACCATCTACTCTCCAAAAGATTGTTGTTATCGATAGATTTCTTTCAGTAGGGATCATGATACTGGGAGGTATACTTTTAATTTTTTTATTACTGGAATAATATCGAAGTCTATTTATCTCCGTTGAGGCATTGTGGTTCAGGGTAAATTTTGTATACTAAACTATACTCGGTAATATATGGATATATTTATCGAAATTACCCTTATTATTGCTCTAGCCACCGTTTTTGCAATTGTTATGCGGCTTTTTAAGCAGCCGTTAATTGTGGGCTATATCCTTGCCGGCATTTTCGCAGGTCCTTATTTTTTAAATGTTTTGCATGCTCGGGATCAGATTGAGTTATTCTCAAAAATCGGAATAACCGTACTCCTTTTTATAGTAGGACTTCATCTAAGCCCCAAGGTGATAAGAGAGGTAGGAAAAGTATCTCTTATTACCGGATTGGGACAAGTATTTTTCACTTCAGTAATTGGATTTTTTATAGCACTATTTTTAGGAATAGAACGCATTGCAGCAATCTATGTATCAATAGCTCTCACCTTTAGCAGCACCATTATTATTCTCAAGCTCCTCTCAGACCGGGGAGACTTAAATAAGCTTTACGGAAAGATTTCCATCGGATTTCTTTTGGTACAGGATATGGTGGCAACCATTATTCTTCTTTTTGTTTCTTCTTTTGCAAAAACAAACAACACGGATATAGTAAGCACCCTCGGTTTCTTACTTATCAAAGCGCTTGGGATTATGCTTATTTTATATCTAGTAAGCGGATATGTAATACCGAAGGTGAGTAAATTTGTAGCGTCTTCCCCTGAGCTTCTGTTTCTTTTTTCAATGACGTGGGGATTAGGATTAGCAGCTCTTTTCTATATCCTCGGTTTTTCTGTTGAAATAGGGGCACTTATTGCCGGTGTTGCCCTTTCTCTTACCCCCTTTTCATATGAGATAGGGGCTCGGTTAAAGCCGTTAAGAGATTTTTTTATCGTTTTATTCTTCATCCTTCTCGGTTCGCAAATGGTTTTAGATAACATACAGACTCTTATTTTCCCTGCTGTAGTTCTTTCTCTTTTTGTATTAATCGGAAATCCCGTCATCGTAATAATTCTAATGAATATTCTAGGATATAAACGAAGAACGGCTTTCATGGCAGGATTAACGGTTGCACAAATTAGTGAGTTCTCTTTAATTCTGGCGGCACTAGGATTTAATGTTGGTCATCTTTCAAGAGAAATATTATCATTAATAACCCTGGTTGGTCTTATCACCATTGCCGGTTCCACGTATTTAATTCTCTATGCTGATACTATCTATTCTTATACCGAGAATCTGCTGAAGCTCTTGGAACTGAGAAAACAGAACAAAGAAAAATTACCCCAAGAAGGAGAGCACTATGCTTTTATTCTCTTTGGCTATGATAGAGTAGGCAGCGATTTTATCGGTGCATTCAGCAAGCTGGGAAAGTCCTATCTGGTTGTCGACTTTAATCCCTCTTCCATAAAGCAATTACAGGATAGGAATATTCCCTTTCGATTTGGGGATGCGGAAGATATTGAATTTTTACAGGAACTCAATTTATCACAAGTAAAACTGGCTGTTTCAACTATTCCGGATTTTAAAACAAGCATGTTACTAATAAAACAGATAAAACAAGACAGTCCGCAGGCAATTATTATTATGCTGTCTCATGACATAAAACATGCGGAAGAACTCTATCAAGCAGGCGCTACCTACGTCATCATGCCTCATTACTTAGGGGCACGATATGCTTCACATATGATTACGCGACTCGGACTCGATCGAGAGGCCTTCAAGGAAGAGAGAGAAAAGCACTTGGAACATCTGAGTAAACGGGAACAATCTGCACTCTGCATTTAACATCTCTTACGTAATTCATACATAAACGTTATTAATCTCTTATCGGTAAAATTTAGAATTAACTTTCCGGTTATATTAAAATTACGGTAAGGAAATTACATGCAAAAAATTACCCCGTTTTTGTGGTTTGATAGCGAAGCCGAAGAGGCGGTAAAATTTTATACGTCCGTTTTCAAAAATTCAAGGATACTCAGTACCGCACGGTATGATGAAGCGGGAGCAAAAGCAGCCGGACGACCGGTAGGATCTGCAATGACGGTTGAGCTTGAACTGGAGGGACAAAAGTTTATCGCATTAAACGGAGGCCCGGTTTTCAAATTCTCAGAAGCTATTTCGTTCGTGGTAGACTGCCAGACGCAGGAAGAAGTCGACTATTTGTGGAATAAACTCTCTGCAGTTCCTGAATCTGAACAGTGCGGCTGGCTCAAAGACAAATACGGTCTTTCCTGGCAGATCGTCCCCAAGGCTTTAGGAGAAATGATGGGAGATAAGGATCCCCAAAAAGCGGGACGGGTCATGCAGGTCATGCTGAAAATGAAAAAGATAGTGATAGCCGATTTGAAAAAAGCTTATGACGGAAAATAAACTTGCCTTACATTTGCGAGTAAGCCTGCAGGATGCTTACCCGGTTCCCCTCGGTATCTTGAAAGGATGCGTATACTCCGACACCGGGAATATCATCCGGACCATTGAGAATTTTACCACCGGCTTCGGTAATTTTCTTCATGTGTTCCTTGATATCATCAACCGCAATCACAAAAGAAGGAGACTCTTCTGTTTTCTTCGAATCTTTTTGATAAAATCCTCCATTTATGGCACCCGGGTTTTTCGGAAATCCCGTTTTTTCGTCCGACTCGGTTGTCTTGACTACCACGTAATTGCTCATATCCGGACCCATCGTCTCCGTCTCCCATCCGAATACGTTGGAATAAAAATCGGACATGCGCTTTGTGTCCTTTGCAGGCATTTCAAAATGTACAACAGGATTCATTTTCATAGTTTTTTAAATAATTTTTAAAGAAATATTTATAATAATTTATTAACCTGAGCTGTTGAAAGATATTTCTTAAGCACATCAAAAAACCGGTCGGTTTCCCATACCATTCTACTCATCCGGACGGGGTAGTCCATGCTTTCCAGACCTTCTCAATAGGGGCCGCAAATGTCCGGACGATGGTAATCTGTTGCATATTTTTTCCATAAAAAATAGTATACCCTATTTTTAAAAAAAACAAACAGTTTTATATTACATGAGTTTTTTTAAGAAGTTTAAAATATAGGATAAGATAACAGTAAGAAGGACTTGCACTTTAGTTTTCTGAATCAATACGTTATTTAATGGATAACAGTTAACAGAAGTGGGAATTCCTTATAAGATGGGCTCTTCTCAAGATTAAAATGGCCTTCTCCCGGTTTGATAATAAGCTCTCCTCCCAACTTCTCATGCATAACCTTTGCATGGCGCCCGCCGCAATCATAGGGATCGTTATCAGAGGCAATAAAGTAAAAGTTTTTGCTTGAGTTTTTGATTTTATTCCAATTAAACGATTCACGGGTCAAGTCCTCTTTGTACGGAAAATACTCCGGGATTTTTCCTTTATCGGTAGGGGCGGCGACTAAAATTGCCTTGTTTACTTTTACTCCTTCCGGCAGTTTTTCTAAAATTCTTAAAATTAAAGTTGCTCCGGCGGAATGGCCAATAATAATTGAGTCACTGTTAAACTCCCAATCGTGATTGGAAAAAACAGTATCTAACCAGTCTTTTTGGATAGGGACATCGGAATCGGGAAGATCCGGAGACCAAACCTTATAGCCTTTTACTTCCAGTTGCTTTTTGAGCCATGGAAACCAATTTCCCTGAGAGTTATTTCCGGCGCCATGGAGGATAATCGCGTTTTTCATGAGAGGATTATATCATTTATGCAGAATTACCCCAGTATAGCCAGAGAGTTGTCAACCCCGGTTGTCAACCCCGGGAGTTGAATGTACTATTCTGATAGTATAAACAAGAATAAATAGTATTTTCTTCCCTACTATTCTAGAATAGAGTTAATTCTTTATGCCTAAACGACTGGAACCTTTTCTAATCAACCACTATTATCATATATTTAACAGGTTAATTGACGGTCATAATTTTTTTAAAGATCATTACTATTCTTCATTATTCCTTGATCTATTATCTTATTATCTCTCAAACAAGGCTACTTTAAGCTACAGTAAATTTAAAAGGACACCAACCAGAATCCAAAATGAGATTAGTCTCTACTTAGACTACGAAAAGTATCATAAAGTGGATATTATTGCTTATTGTCTTATGCCGACACATTTCCATATTCTTGTGAGACAGAAATTTGAAGGTGGAATTGTGAAATATATCTCTGATGTAATTAATTCTTTCACCAGAAAATATAATTTAGAAAATCGAAGAAAAGGTCCTTTATTTCTTCCAAGATTTAAATCAGTAAGTGTAGTTAGTGATAATCAGTTTATCCATGTTTCCAGATATATTCATCTAAATCCTTATTCTTCTGGAATTATCAATAAGGTTAGTAATATAAATAAATATCCTTACTCATCCCTAAGAGAATATATGGGTGAAAGTAAATTATGTAAACCAAATTGGTTGCTTAGTTATTTTGGTATGAACAAGGATAAGTATACTCAATTTGTATTAGATAATGCTGATTATCAAAAAAGCCTGGAAGAGTTAAAATATACGGATAAATGGTGATATATCAATATAATCAACTCCCGGGATTGATGTTTATCGTTGATGTGCTTCTGCCTAATTTCCTTCCGCATTCTTTATTAGATATTCCTTCCGCTTTCCAAATTGCCAACAAATCCCGTTCCTTACTGGTAAGTTTGGTATATTTTTTCATCCCTGCATTTTAACAGGGGGTTGCAATCAATTATAGAACTTGTAAAACTGGTCCGTAAAGCTTTGGACCAGGAGGGATTTCCGTATGTTAAAATCGTTGTTTTCGGAGGATTTGACGCGGATAAAATCGCGCTCTTTGAAAAAGAGAAAACTCCCGGTAGATGTGTACGGTGTAGGATCCGCTTTGATTCACGGACAAAATGATTTTACTGCCGATGTAGTAATGGTGGAGGGGAAAAGATGCACGAAGGTAGGAAGAGAATACAGAAAATTAATTTAATCATATTTATAATCGGAGGGTTTTATGAAGAAGAAACAAATGCAGAGTAATAAAGAAAGGTATGCGGTTATAGTGATCGATATGCTTGAAGATCTTGTTTACGGAGCTCTTAAAAATGAAAGGTCTCATAAAATAATTAAGCCTCTGCAGAAATTGCTGGACCATGCCCGGAAAAACCAATGGTTAGTCATCTATTCCAACGATGCTCATTTGCCGGGCGATCCGGAGGAAAAAAGTGTGGGGACCGCATGCGCTCGCGGGAAGTTTTGGAGCACAGGTTATCAAAGATTTGAAACCTCAAAAGAATGACATGGAAGTACCCAAAAGGACATACAGCGCGTTTCATGAGACCGGTTTGGATCTGCTTCTCAGACAACACGGAATTAAAAACGTAATCATTACTGGTCAGCATACCCATATTTGCGTTCGGCATACAAGCGCGGATGCGTTCGCAAGAAACTACGGGATTATTATTCCCAAAGATGCCGTCGAGTCATTCAGTGACGATGAACACAAAAAAGGTTTGGAGTATTTGGTGATGTGTTATAAAGCAACGGTTTTGGAGACAAAAGACTTGATCGGAAAATGAAATAAATTGATAATTTCAGAGAACAATATACTTATTATAAGCGGTATGAAGATTGACACGGCCATTAAACCAAGAAATATCGGGATTGATGAAATAATGAAATAACGGGCAAGACGTTGCAGAAGAAAAAAGTGGAATAAGTATATGATATAAGAATGTTTTCCTAATAGGGAGAGAAAACTCACACGGCAAGAAAGTTTCGGATAATTGCTGAGTAAGATAAATGCAATTACAAGAAGAGAAATTGCCCAAAAATTGTATAACACGGTCTGCGCGAATCCGGGTAAACCTGCGTTTGTTCCCAGTAATATCCCTTCAGAAATAAGAAAAAGAACAAGAGAAATTAGAGGGAGAATACTATTCTTTTGAATTGAAGTTTCAGAAAAAAGCATCCCGAGGAAAAAAACGGATAAATAAATTCCTCCGAATAACCGCGCCGCAGGGGAAAAAGGCCATGGAGGAATCCCTATATATACCAGGATTCCCGTAACAACAATAACTGACAGAAGAAGTCCCCACTGTTTTTTTCTACTTTGGCATATCATAAGAGTCGTGAATAAGACGGGAGAAATCAAATAAAGCTGGAGAATGAGATTGACATAATAAAAGGTCGGTTGAAAAGAAAAATATAATACGTCATGTATCCATTGGCTCCAGTTAAGATTGGGATAATTAAGAATCAGAAAAATAATTATACATGCAAGAAAGTAGGGTATCAGGAGAAAAAAACGTTTTACTAGAAATCTTAAATAGGATGATACGTTAAGACGGAAATGATGTTTTTCTAACGATAACGTATTGGTCATTCCCGACAGGAAAATGAACCATGGGATTGAGAAATACGTTTGATGCCACAGGTGAGTGATTTGAAACTGAGGATAAAGAAACCACGCGTGGTCCAGGACTACCGCAAGAATAGCTATTCCTCTCAGAATATCGATTGTAGGATTACGGTTCATAGAAGATAACATTTAACAGATAATAAGGGCCTTTGAACCTCCACCTTCCATGAACCTCCACCTTCCATCCATGAACCTCCACCTTCCATCCATGAACCTCCACCTTCCAGGTGGAAGTGAGTCCACACCTACTCTTGTGTAAATCTTTTAAAATTCTCAGGTGCTATTTTTGATACGCTACTCTACAACAAATTACACAGCAACCAACTGTACAATACGCCTACAACTAACTTGGGAAATCCTTCACCTTCCCAAGTAACTTTTGTTTAGTACACGAGGAGCATTCAACTCAAATCCTTCTTCATCTGCTCAAACTCTTTTTTATCAACCTCACTCTTAGCATAGCGTTCCTTCAAAATCTCTAAGGGGAGGGATTATTTATTCTTCCTAGACTTAGGTGTAGGAGTTGGAGTAGAAGAAGGAGTATAATCGCCAACTGCATTAGCCGCATTTACTCTGCCTGACATCCAATAAGTACCAGTACCAGAAATTTTATCAGCGGTTGATTCAATCCTATTTCTCACAGCAGAAGCAGTGGTATATTTATTTGTTGACCAAATCAAAGCAACAACTGCAGAGGTCATAGGTGTTGCCATGGATGTTCCTGAAGCAGATTTATAACATTCTGTCCCAGAATAGCATACGGGTTGAGGATTAGATCCACTAGAACTATCATTCCAGGTAGAATAAATGCTCACTCCCGGGGCAGCAACATCAACCCAGCTGCCGTATTCTGAAAAAGAGGCTTTATGATCTTGATTATCGGTTGCTGCCACAGCAATAGCATTAGTATATGCTCCTGGATACGTCTTTGATGTATTTCCTGAATTTCCTGCTGCTGCCACTACAACAACATTATGGTTCCAAGCGTATTTAACTGCATTTTCCAGCGTTACTGATTTAAAAGGCCCGCCCAAACTCATATTAATGACTTTTGCTCCATAATCAGTGGCATATATAATTCCATCGGCTATCCAAGAGTATGCTCCTGAACCGCTATCGTTAAGTACTTTTACACTCAGGAGTTTACACTGCGGGCATCCTCCAGCAACACCCGCAGTATTATCAGTTAAAGCTGCCACGATACCACCGACATGAGTACCATGTCCATAGACGTCATCATCGGTTGCGGCATCAGAAAAGTTTACTCTATTGATAACTTGAGAAGATAAGTCAGGATGACCGCTGCTTATTCCTGTATCAAGAATGGCTACAACTGTCCCGTTTCCTTTTGTAGTATCCCATGCTGCTGTAGTATGAATATCTGCGTTAAGCGTTGTAGTATTGAGTAAACCCCATTGATCCCCAAAAAAGGGGTCGTTTGGAGTCCACAAGGCATAAGCAATATAGTCTGGTTCTGCATATTCAACATGTGGATTTTGGGAAAGGGCAGCCACTACTTTACCCTCTGCTCCCTGCGGTACTTTTAAGGCAAGAACGTTCAATCTATCAATTTTTCTGGCTACTTTACCGTTTTGTTTTCTGGTTTCTGCATCAATGACACTTTGAGAAGTACCATTTTTAAATTTTACTAAAACCTGTCCTGGGACATGACCGCCACTACTTTCTTTTTGAGCAGAAACATTATTTAAAATAAATGAACCAAAGATAATAAAAATAGAAATAAAAACAAGCGGTAAGAAGAGTGGTAAGATTTTTATCTTCATTCTCATGTACAGTTTACTATAACATAGCAAAAGAAAAATATGTAAGCAACATAAGAGTAAGAGGCAAGAAGCTTTCAATAGAGGGACTCAACCCCTCACAACCTTTTAGTCAACTGTTTTTAGGAATCAACATAAACAACCCACCTTAAGAAAAATAAGATGGGTTGTTTTGATTAAATTTAGTAAGTTTTTACAGTGACTTACCATTCCTTACGGTGAAACTTGCACGTTCTTCTTGGCTTGAGAAGTTATAGAGTTCCGGTAATATCCCCGTGATTTCCTCCATAGTCTGCGGAAGCGTTTTTCCATTCGCCAAACTTACCTGCACTGTAATGGAATATAAAC
>MFJL01000005.1:24167-36360 GCA_001779195.1 Candidatus Gottesmanbacteria bacterium RIFCSPHIGHO2_02_FULL_39_11 | reverse complement strand
AACTTAATCGATAAAATAAAAGGAGACAGTCTGAGAAGCGGGACGGTAAATATCGGGGAAATAATGGTAATTCAAGTGACAAAAACAGACAAGGACTCGACATATAGAAAAATTATTCAGATGGTTCAGGAAGCGCAGATTCACAAAGCTCCTCTTATACGTCTTGCAGACCGCTACAGTTCATTTTTTACTCTTATTACCCTTTTTCTGGCAGGGAGCGCGTATCTTCTTTCCCATGACTTTTCGCGTGTTTTGGCGGTTCTTGTGATTGCCACTCCCTGTCCTCTTATTCTGGCTACTCCGATTGCTCTGGTGGGAGGAATGAATGCAGCTGCCAAGAAAAGAATTATTTTAAAAAAACTTTCCAGTATTGAGGTACTGTCACGGGTGACTACCGTTATTTTTGATAAAACCGGCACTATTACTCTCGGAAGACCGTTTATAAAGGATATAGTTATTAAAGATACATCATTCACAGAAGATGAGGTTTTTGCCATTTCCGCATCTATTGAAAGAAATTCGTTGCATCCTCTGGCTAAAGCAATTTTAGAAGAGGCTAAAAAAAGAAAAGTAATTCATCACAAAGTACTTAATGTAAAAGAAAAAATCGGATCAGGAATCAGTGCTACCGTTTCGGGAAATACCTATTCGCTTTCAAAAGTAAAAGAGTATGAAGGGATGGCAATCCAACTTCTCAAAAATAATACACAGATTGCTATTTTTGAGTTTGAGGACAAAATAAAACAGGAGTCAAAAGAAATTTTGAGGCAATTAAAATCTCTAGGCCTTAAACTGTATATTTTTACCGGAGATAAAAAAACCGCAACACAGAATGTTCTGGAACAGTTAGAGGAACGGGTTACCGTGCGGTCTGAAATGACTCCCCAGGATAAAAAAGAGGGAATTGAAATTCTAAAGAATAAGCATAAAATAACTGCCATGGTCGGAGACGGGATAAATGACGCGCCTGCTTTGGCTTATGCGGATGTGGGAATGGTTTTCAGTAACGAAGAACATACTGCTGCATCTGAAGCTGCTGATATCGTCTTTTTAGCCGGGGATTTCTCAGCAGTAACCAGTGTAATTGCGATATCAAAGCGTACAATACATATTGCCTATGAAAGCATCCTGTTCGGAATTGGGCTAAGTACTTTGGGAATGATATTTGCAGTTTTTGGATTTATTCCTGCAGTTGCGGGAGCATTTTTGCAGGAGGCAATTGATATTGCCGTTATATTTAATGCCCTTCGTGCAAGCAAATAATATGACAGATGTAATTTTAAAAGTGGAAAATTTAGTTAAAAACTTCGGGAAGTTCAGAGCGGTTGACGGAATTTCATTTTCCGTCCCGAGGGGAAAAATAGTGGGATTTTTAGGACCGAATGGCGCAGGGAAGACAACCACGATCCATATGCTTTTAGGAGTTACATCAAAGACATCGGGAAGCATCTCCTATTTCGGAGATAATTTTGATACTCACCGGGAAACAATATTAAAAAGAATAAATTTCGCGTCTGCTTTTAATACATTGCAAAACAGAATAACCGTATGGGAAAATTTAGTTGTATTTTCTTTACTGTATGAAGTAAGAAATTATACGAAGAAAATCGAGGAGCTATGCAATCATTTTGAAATTGAAAGCCTTTTTCATAAAAGATATAACGATCTTTCATCAGGACAAAGGACGCGCGTGAATTTGGTTAAATCCCTTCTTAATGATCCTGAGTTAATCCTGATGGATGAACCAACCGCTTCCCTTGATCCGGATATCACAGACAAGACCCTGACTCTCATTGAAAAACTTAAAAAGGAAAAGAATCTGACACTTCTCTATACCAGTCATAATATGGATGAAATTACACGGATTTGCGATGAAGTAATATTTTTGGATCACGGAAAAATAGTGGCGCAGGATACACCTCTCGGGCTTACCAAAAGGGTAAAAAACGCGGAGCTCAGACTGGAATTTGACGGAAAAGAGAAGATTTTAAAAAAATATTTAAATGAGAAAAAAAGTGTATTTTCTTTTCCCAATCCAAATACCGTTGTAGTTAAAGTCGAAGAAAAAAAGATACCTGAAATCATTTTCGGACTTAGCCAGTCAGGTGTATGGATTACAGATATAGAAGTTATTAAGCCGTCTCTTGAGGACGTTTTTTTACAGATTGCGCGGAGTAAAAAACATGATAAATATTAACCGGGTAGTCGGACTTCTAACTCAGGAATTTTTTATAACGCTTCGATCTTTGGAAGTTATTATAGATATTTTAATTTCTCCTCTGACTTCTCTGGTAATATTCGGCTTTCTGGCACTTTTTCTCTCCGGGACCAATATTTTTATTGCTCATGGGCTTCTGTCAGGAGTCCTCCTGTGGCAGACCATATTTATTATTCAATACTCGGTGTCGGTTGGAAGTCTTTGGAATATATGGTCACGGAATTTAAGCAATATGTTTATCTCGCCGATTAGTCTAACTGAATATATTTTTACTTATTCCATTTCAGGAATTATAAAAGCCGGGATTATTTTTCTTCTTTCTTCTTTTTTAACCCTAATCATTTTTCATTTTAATATTCTCAGTCTGGGACTCTTAAATCTATTGCTTTATTTTGTGAACATTATTTTTTTTGCCTTATGGCTGGGGATTATACTTCTGGGACTTATTTTTCGATTTGGAACCCGAATCCAAGCATTTGCCTGGGGAGTGCTTCCTGTTTTTCAGTCACTTTCTGCGGCTTATTATCCGGTTTCAATTCTTCCTAAACCGCTTCAGTATATTGCTAATCTGATACCGGTGACGTATGTATTTGAGGCGATGAGAGAAAATTTAGTTGATGCCTCAGTTATCAGCTGGAATCTCTTGATTACCGGTTTTGTCCTAAATATTATTTATTTTATATTTGCGGTTATTTTTTTCAGTTTTATGTTTAAAGAATCTAAAAGAACCGGCCAGTTTACGCGTCTTGAGGGATAGCGGTTATGTGTGCGTTCTTATTTTTTCCCAAAGTTCGTCTATTTTATTTATTAATATGATTCTTGCATCCGCACTTGTTTCTTTAAATTGAGCTTCCAATTTTTTTAGCTCTGCTCCCATTTTTTCTTTTCCTGCATCTGTTTTGTCTTTATAAGCTTTAACTGTGTCCATACATAAATCTCCTTGTAGAAATAATACTATTAATATTAGATCTTAACGGTAAGAAAATGATGTAATCCGCGTAAGATATCAATAAATAAGTTATAAAACTAGGATAAAAAATCGGAATTCGTTTTATATTATTTTGTTCTCAGGTAATAAGAATGCTAGGATAAATACATGATCCGCAGTTTGCATAAGATAGGAGATTTACTGTATAGACAAGTCTTCATCTTATTTTATATTGTGTTGATGTTCGGGTTTTCCGTCCGATGTGTATACGGTCAAGTGGCATATACGTTCAGTTATGACTTTGACCATATAGATGAAGCAACTAGACAAAACACGTTTTACAGTACAAATACTCCCGTAGGATATCCGGTTGAATATATTATAAATACAGGTTCCAACCTTCCTTCTAATATTACTTATGCTGATGTAGGGGAAAAGTTCGTTCTTTATAACAAGCCTGGGATGGAGATAACGACAGAAAATCCCATCTACTGCTTCGGGAGTCTGGTGTCTTCCTGTGGTTTTTCAAGCATCCAGTTGAAAAAAGCTCCGGATGCACAAACCGTAAAGATAGAGAAATATGTGCCGGATATACAAAACAGTGTAGTCTCTCTTAAATTTTATGATGATGCCGACCCTACTACAGAATTTTCTATAGCAATCTCAGATGGATCCGGTACGAGAAGAGTTTTATTACGGGCCACAGAATCTACGTATAAAGTGCAGTTTGATAATGGATCATATCAGGATACTCAGATTACCCGTTCCGCCGGATGGAGACATCTGGACTTTTTTATTACAAATGCAGGATCTTATTTGGAAATGGACAAAGTAAGATTATTTTCTTCCCAAGTATCCACGATGACATGGTTGCGTTCCCTTAAAATCTTTACCCATCCCAATACCAATCAAGGGCGGATGCAGATTGATAATATTTTTGTCCATAACAGACTTTCTGATTACGTACCTCCTGTTGTCGATCCGCTTCGGTATATAAAACAGGTGAATCTTCTGACTCCTCAGGTGACTCAGAATACTGCTTTGCATACCGTTGAAATGGTGACCAGTAGGCATAAAGCTGTTTTGAATTTGGACACCGGTTCGGTATCGATTACAGATGTATCAACTTCCCGGGTTTATTCTTCTGCCGGCGGGACGTTCTATGATGGTCAGAAACAGCTTACGAATCTTACGTATACGGGTATATCCGGTAATATAGCATCGTTTCAGACGACAGGTGCCGGAATTACATACCATATCTATTTTGCGTTCGCAGCTCAGGGAATACTGGTTAATATCTCAGCGGATAAAGAAATATTACCTCAGTTGCAATTATATTCTCCTCCTTATGTATACGGATTAGGAGAACTTCAATCCGGGAACGATGGACATCTGTATGTTCGTAAGGGTTATAAAGATGATCGATTTGGTACCGGTTGGAAAGTTGAGGATAATGGAGAGTTGATAGATGATGATATGAAGGTTCAATATACCTTTCACAGCGACCTTCGGGATCGTGTACCTATCCTGGTTTCTCCCCAGTCTCTCGTTCTTTATAGTTTGTTTGATGATAAGCTGAAATCCATTCATAATCTGACGGACAAAATTACAATAGGTGTAAATCAACCTGTTCAGTCATTCCAACGGGCATTTGTTTTTATTACCGGCCGTAGTCCGGAGGAATTGTTCTCAAATTTTCATGCGTTAAGAAAACAGCTTTCCTATGAAGTGATATCTCCCAAATATGCCCATTTCGGTCTGGGGTACGAAATATGGCGGGACTTTGGATGTGAGGCAGACGGCAAAAAAGTAATAGACCGAGTTCTAGGGTTAAGAAATCTTGGCGTTAATTTGGATTGGGTTACTTTAGGATCTGGATGGTGGTCTGGAAAAAATGTTCTCGGATGTATAGGAGACACATCAGCATTTGACAAGCCTCAGGATCCAACCACTGATTCTTTTGCATACAACTCCCGTTATACGACCCGGTATCCGGAATACGGCAATATGAATTTTTTTGAATGGGCCCAGAGTAATAACATAAAAGTCTTCGGCGGAATGCGTACTAACATTTCCTCAGAAAATACTTCTGTTGTTCAGGAAGCACTGTCCAATAATTATCTCATGAGAGATCCAGATGGTAGTATTTTTCATACGTATCAGTGGGGGAATGGAACCTCTCTTGTATTAGTTGATCCTCAAAATCCGTTGGCCAGAACCTGGTTTATGAACAGGACAAAAGCCTACTACGGGATGAGTGGTTGGAAAGAAGATCTGATGCTTCCAAATTATCTTCACTTCGGTCAGTATCTTTCGGAGGATAAGGCATGGCCCGTGATGGGAGAATTTTCCAAAAATGGCTATTACCAAAGATGCAGGAATGAATACTTTTCTGTGACGTGCGATGTCCAATTGGTTCAGGATCTGGCGCCCCATGCCGGAGGTACGAATTACACACAAAATACAGTTCATCATCTTGATAAAATTCTTCTCTATTCTCTTCAACATTCCTTGTCCGGATATTATGCTCCTGCAATGGAAATCGGATCCATGCCGGATAACACGATATCTTTAAATGATCCGGTTCGTCAGAGACTGTATCTTCATGAGCTAATGATGAATGCGTTTACAACCAATTTTGATCTATCCAGACCTGTATGGACGGTTTTTACAGACCCATCCTATATATCAAAGTTTCAGTTTTTTTCCGTATTACATAAGCGTCTTCAAAACTACATCTATGATAGTGTGATTGAATCCGTAAATACAGGCATTCCCTATGCCATGATGCCTCTTGTTCTTGCTTATCCTGATGATAGTAAAACGTATGACATGGGTAATGTTACCTATGGTCTTGGAGCAGCTGCGGATTTTACCAAAGCGGGATCTACAGAATATCTTTTTGGCAAAGCGATGTTAGTTGCACCGGTAATTACTTATGGGTCTACCCGTCAAGTGTATTTACCTTCCGGAGTCTGGTATGACTTATTTACGGGTAAACGGTATAGTGGCAGTGCTACAATCTCATATGATATATATGGTACAGACAGTACAGGAGGACAGACAATGTATCCGGTGTTTGTAAAAGGAGGGGAACCCTTTATTCTTCCGGGGATTACTGCAGGTGATAGTCCTCTTCGGGTTAGAATATTTCCACAGGACAACGCGCACTCTGCCTATCATCATTACTCCTCGGGAATCACGGTTATTTCAGTAAAACCCATTTCAAGTACGGTTACCGTTGCAGTAGAGGGTGTGTGGGATACCAACTGGATTGTGTCTGATTTTGAGGTGGTTGAAGGAACAGATAGCAGGCAGGTAACATTTGATAAGCAGCCAAAAAATGAATTGTCCTTTGTTTTAGAAGAAGGGAAAAACTATACCGTAAGAAAAAAAACAATTATAGTTACTCCCACCCCAACTCATACTCCTACTCCTGTTCCTCCTACTATCACACCCACCAGGACTCCCACTCCTTACCCTCCTTTTCAAACCGTGCTTCCTTATTACGCAACAATAAATCCTGCCTACGACTTTGACCAGAACGGAAAGGTGAATATGATAGATGTGGGGAGAACGTTGTTTAGATAAGAAAGAAAGTTAATCGATGATGCTGATGGCTTTGCCTTTTTTATCAGCGCGTCCGGTTCTTCCTATGCGATGGACATAGTCTTCATATGATTCAGGAAGCTCATAATTGATAACATGCGTCACATCCGGAATATCAAGTCCTCGGGATGCGATATCCGTTGCAAGAAGTATATTAACGTAATCTTTTCTAAAATCCATAAGAGCCTTTTGTCTTTGGGTTTGTTTTTTGTTTCCATGAAGAGTGGCTACTTTTAATCCCTTGCCCTGCAGAAAATTACCCAGCCGTTCAACTCCCCATTTGGTACGCCCAAAAATAAGAACTTTACTAAATTCGGGATTTTGAAGCATTTCATACAAAACATCCATCTTAAACCGTCCGTTTGTTTTGACGACATCCTGATCTACATTGAGGGGAATTTCCGCAGTTTTCACCGAGATGGTTATCGGGTTTTTAAGAAACATATCCATAACCGGCCGAATACTCGGTGGGATAGTTGCTGAAAAGAACAAGGACTGTCTTTCTGAAGGAAGTTTTCCGACTATAAAGCGTATATCATTTATAAATCCCATATCAAGCATGCGGTCAACCTCATCGAGGATGACGGTCTGGTAATTTGAAAAGTTGATGCAGCCCTGCTGGTTTAGATCCTTTATTCTGCCGGGAGTTCCGATAACTATTTCAGGATTACGAAGTAGTGTTCTTTTTTGGTGATACATGCTTACTCCTCCGATACAAAGAAGGGAGGATACCTTTGTCCCGCGGGTGAAAATCTTACATTCATCCTGAATTTGTAAAGCCAATTCCCGGGTTGGAGCAATAATAAGAACCCTTTGCCCGGGATGTGTGTGTATTTTATGAACAATCGGGATAAGAAACGCTGCGGTTTTTCCGGTTCCGGTATTGGCAATTCCTACCAAATCTTTTCCGGATAATATCAGGGGAATAGCCTGATCCTGTATGGGAGTAGGGGCTAAATATCCGTGAGTTACTATATTTTCTTTAATACTCACATGGATATCAAAACTTTCGAATGAGTTTACTGCAATATAAGGAGGAGGTGGTATAAAATCGTCTGCTTTTTTGACAAGAAGGGAAGGATTAAAACTCATTCCCATTCCTCTTCGCGGACTTCTTCCGCGGGAAAACCGGCTTTTTTGAAAGCCTCCCCTTCTACTTTGAAATCGTCTGGTGTGTGAAAACATAAAATGCCTATAACTATCAATATTAAAAAAATACAGCTGCTTTTTTAAGAAAATTACTTAGGGTGGGGAAAAAGATACGAGTTAAAAAAAGAATTTTCGGGGTATCTTTGTCTTGACCAATCCGTTATATATTCGAATAAAAGCAGATGAATCTCTTCAATCTGCTGGCATTAAATGGTAGTATACACTAACCTAAAAGGAATGTCAAATACTATAGGTTTAATGACCCTTTTACCCTCACTATGATTCCCGTGCATCCTACATCTCTTTGGAAATATCTCGATAAAAAGAAAACACCCCTTAGAGAAGGGATCGGTCATCAATTTTACCTGTCATGGGAAGACAGTCTATGGGATATATTAAGATCTTATAAAATTCCGGAGAGTTCCACAGTTTTAATTCCTTCTTTCTTTTGCATGGATGTCGTGAGTAATATGAAGACCCACGGTCTGCGTGCTGTTTTTTATAATTTGGATAAAAATTTGCAGGCAAATCAAAAAGAAGTTACTGATCTGATCAAATTGCATAATCCTAAAATAATTATTATCTTTCACCCGGTTGGGATAAGAAGTCTTTTACTTGATTCCAAAGAATTATTACAGTTCCTTTCTTCTGATACTATCCTTATTGAAGATGCAGTCCATCAGCTTATAAATCCACAAAAGATTGAAATTAAAAGAAAAAATCATTTTATTCTGACAAGCTTAAGAAAGGTAGTTCCTTTACAGGGAAGTATACTATTTGGCAGAAAAGAAGATGTTCAAAAATTAAAAGGATCTATGTATATAGATTTTTCTTATATTATGAGAGTTCTTATCTATTGGGGTTTGATGCAATTGTTTTTATCATTTCAAAAATATACCGCATTGATTCCGATTAAAAAATTCTCTGGAAAATATGCAGAAAAGTTCATGCTAAAAGGTTATGATGTGATTGGAGATTCACCTTTCCCGGCATGGTGTCCTTCTATTTTTTCAAGAACCTATTTCCATATTAACTTTGAAAAAGTAAAAAATATAAAAAAAGAACAGGTTAAAATGTATAAAAAAGAATTGAAACATTACCATTTATTTTTTCCTGAAAAAGATGAAGAAGAGCTTCGAGGATTTCCGATAATTTTAAATAAAAAATATGCAGATGAATTTATCAGCAAAATTAGAAATGAAGGGATATGTCTTAGAAAAGAACTCCCAGACTGTTTATGGGCTAAAAAATATTCAATTGCTTATCTGCCGCTTGGTCCTTATTTAGACAAGTGCGACATTGGCTATATTATAAGCAAGGTAAATAATATTATTGAGTGCCGGTAGGCGCTCCACTTGGGAATACTCGAATGGGCGGATTGATTTGAATATTCTCGGCTGTTTGACTCCCGTCTGAATTGTTGCTTCCGGTCACCATCACGCGATCACCGACTTTTAAGTCATTTTTTTGAGTGGTATCCGTTTTATAAATTTCCGTTTTATCTGAAAAGAGAACAATCTTACTGCTGCCGTCTGCAAGTTTGACGGTTATGGATTTATCATCACTTGCGATGACGTCTCCTACGGTTGCACGGAACGTATTCCGATTCCCTGTTGCTGTTCTGTTTCCTATGAAGCCTGCAAAACTAGGCTGTTTGCTTTGCTGGTATTTCATACCTCCAAAAAAGCCTCCTGCTGCAGTTACAACGGCCAAAATAATTATTGCGATTGGATTTTTCTGCATACTATAAATCACCTCCTAACTTTAGTGGGATTATTCATATCTTAATGCTTCAATTGGCTGTAAATTGGACGCCTTATTAGCTGGATAGAGTCCAAACACGATTCCTATAACTGCCGAGACGCCTATTGCTAGAAATATAGAGACGGTTGATATAGTAAAGGGGACGCTCATAAAATGGGAGAGAAGATAGGAGACACCGATCCCAAGCATCATTCCCATGATGCCTCCCGTTAACGTGAGAATAATGGACTCAATTAAGAATTGGGTAATAATGACTTTTTTCTGTGCCCCGAGTGCTTTTCTTAGTCCTACTTCACGGGTCCGTTCCGTTACGGTTACGAGCATTATGTTCATAATTCCGATTCCCCCGACAAGAAGGGAGATAGCGGCAATTCCGCCCAGAAGTGTAGTAAAGGTACCGGTTACGGATGATGCCGTGTTTAAAATATCATTTTGAGAAAATATGGAAAAATCGGCCTCTGTGGGGTCTGAAAGTTTATGCCGGGAAAGTAAAAAATATCCTATTTGATTTTGGGCATCCGTCATAACCTCCTTGTTTTTGGCTTCTATGGCGATGCTTGTCAGATGGTCAGCACCAAAAATAACTTTTAAAGCGGTTGAGAGAGGGATATAGATGGCGTCATCCGGATTATTAAATCCGCTTCCCCCTTTTGACTGCGTGATACCAATAACCTGAAGAGTTTGTCCTTTTACCCGTATGTTTTGTCCTATGGCACTCTCTCTATCCCCGAAAAGGGTTGCCGCAACGGAAGGCCCGAGGACAGCAACACGCGTTATTCCGTCTACGTCCCGCTGTGAGATGAAAGTTCCCGTGGTCATAATCACTTTATGTATTTCCTGGTACTCCGGATATACGCCGGTAATTTGGGTATTGGTATTATTTCTTCCTGCTGTTGCCTGGTTTCTTCCTGAATACTCCGGAGAAACGCTCGTTATGGTGGTAATCTGATCCGTTGTTTGTATCGCTTTTGCATCATTCAGAGTAAGAGTTGTTGCACTTCCTACAGCTCCCCGGACATTTCCGGTATTTTGTCCGCCCGGAATTACTGTGAGAAGATTAGCTCCTAGTGCCTGGATCTGATCTTCGATTGCTTTTTGGCTTCCCTGTCCAAGGGAAATAAGGGTTATAACACTTCCGATTCCGATAATAATTCCCAGTATGGCAAGACCGGTTCTCATCTTATTGACAGTAAGAGTCGAAATGCATTCTTTCAGTATTTCCAAAATTTCCATTACTGATCTCCTTCCCGATTTATAATAAATTTTGCTTTTGTCGGACGAGAGTTTTTCTTATCTCCCGATATTTTTCCGTCTTTTAAAGAAATGATCCGATGGGCATGATTTGCGATATCCAGTTCGTGGGTGATCATAATTATGGTATGTTCTTCTTTATTGAGGTGTTGAAAAATACCCATAATTTCTTCAGCCTGGGAACTGGCTATGTTTCCAGTAGGCTCATCCGCCAGAAGTATTGCGGGATTCATGACAAGTCCCCGTGCAATTGCCACTCTTTGTTGCTGTCCTCCTGAGAGCTGATTGGATAAATGGTTAAGCCGGTGTGAAAGTCCTACCATTTCTAGATATTTCGTAGCTTTTTTAACCCTTTCTTCTTTTGGTATTTTTGCGTATACCATCGGAAGCATGACATTTTGAAGGGTGGTTGTCCTCGGAAGGAGATTGAATGCCTGGAAAATAAAACCTATTTTTCTATTTCTGATATCAGCTAGCTCATCCTGAGACAGGTCAGAGACGTTTTCTCCGTCAAGAATATAGGTTCCGGATGAGGGGAGATCGAGCGCTCCTAAAATATGCATGAGTGTTGATTTACCCGATCCGGAAGGTCCCATGATTGCTACAAACTCTCCTTTTTTTATTTCAAATGAAACATCTGAAAGTGCAAGGGTTTCTAGGGTACCTATTTTGTATATTTTGGAGATATGGGAGACCTTAATCATATGGGTTATCTGATAATCCTTATGTTTCCTCCCGCACCTGTGCGTGTGCCTCCGAATCCGCCAATTCCGAAGGGCGACGCGCTACTGCCGGTTGTAGTTGTCCTGCTGGTTGACGTTGTGTTCGTGCCGGTGACAACCGTTTCGCCTTCCGTAAGACCGCTCACAATTTCAATATGTGTTGAATTGCTGATACCCGTTTGGACCAGTACCGATTCCATATTTCCCCTATTTAATACCCGTACAGTTGATTCTCCGTTTAATGTCTGAACCGCGCTTAACGGAACTACGAGTACGTCATTTTTTATCTGGGTAATAATTGCTGCGCTTGCTGACATGTTCGGATAAATTCCGTCTACTTTGTTATCAAGCTGTATAACAACCGGATAGTTGGTGACCCCGCTGCTTGTGGTCCCGACCGTATCGATACTTATCACTTTTCCCGTATACGTTTTGTTAGATAAAGCATCCAGAGTAATAGTTGCTTTATCACCAACTTTTACATTCCCGATATCAATTTCCGTCAGATTAAAGGACAGAAGGGGAGCCGCATCTGTTGTGATGCTGGCTACT
>MFJL01000005.1:0-24152 GCA_001779195.1 Candidatus Gottesmanbacteria bacterium RIFCSPHIGHO2_02_FULL_39_11 | reverse complement strand
GTATCAGAGGTTGAACCGGAAGATGTATTGCTATTTGCAATCACCGATCCGACAGCAAGAGATAGACCTGTTACTTTTCCCGATATGGGGGCGTAGATAACCGATGAATTCTGCTGATATGAATACCAGGAGCTTGTAAGGGAAGTTTGAGCCTGGTTGATGACATTTTGCTGATTTTTGTATTTTGCCTCTGAGGAGAGCCATTTGTCTTCTGAGATATGAAATTCTGCGGCATTGCGGTTTGCAGAAGTAGAATCTTTATAAATATCCGTTTCTGAAAGTTGTTTGAATGAATCCCAGTTGGAAAACATATCTGCCTGCAGACTGTATGAGGAAGCCTGCGCGGACTGAACGGAATTGAGTGCGTTCTGATAAGAAGCATACGCTTGGGCGGATTTTTGTTTTCCTATCAGATCTAAATCAATTTCCGCGATCGGATCGCCCGATTTTACGCTGTCTCCGTTTTTGACGTACAGTTTGCTTATGACTCCGGATGCCTCCGTTGTAATAGTGCTTGCATTGGTACTTGCCACTTGTCCTGAAGAAGTGACGGATACAATGAGCGTATCTTTCGTTACTTCTGCAGTTTGGTAGGTAGTTTTAGGAGTTTGGGAAGAACCGATTCTCTGAAAAGTGAAATATCCCCCTGCAATAACCAGGATAATAATGAGAATCTTAAGAGGTAGTGATTTTTTCAAAAACCAATTTTTTACGGAAACCAAAAAAGACGTGATGGAATTTAAGATTTTCATATTGGAACAGTCTAGAAGAGCAATCTGAAATTAAGCTGAATCATTCGGACGGTATATTTGCTGTCGGTATCCGTATACAAAAAGTAGTTCCTTTCCCCTCGTGACTTGATACCTGTATCGCACCTTTATGCATATCCACAATCTGTTTTGCAATAGAAAGACCCAAGCCATATCCTCCCTGATCTGATTTGGAACGGGCGCTGTCTGCCCGGTAAAATCGTTCAAAAATATGAGGCATGTCGCTTGGGGGAATTCCAATTCCTTCATCTTTAACCGTAATTTTTGCCCAACCGTCTGTTTTTTTTGCGGTTATGGTAATTGTAGAATTTGCCCGACTGTACTTTACGGCATTATCCAGAAGAATTACCAAAAGATCAGTAAGACTGTATTTATCAGCTAATAAATTAACTTTTTGAAGTTTTTCAACCATCTTAATGGACTTATTATCCGCAAGAGGTTTTATTTTTTTAACGGCCATCTGTATAGTTTCACTTAAATTCATATTTTTAAAAGCAGTTTTAGGATGGGTTTTTTGAAACTGTGCAAGAGATAAGAGAGAATCAGAAAGAATTTGAAGTTTATTTACTTCCGTAATACTTTCCGATACCAGTCCCTGCGCTTCTTCAAGCGTAGGGGTTTTTTCTCTGAGATAGACTTCAAAAGCGCTTTTAAGTGAAGTAAGAGGAGTGCGAAGCTCATGGGACGCATCGCTTATAAAACGGTTTTGCTCGTCAACCATTTCTTTAATCGGTTTAAGGGTATGTCCTGCAAGAAAATAACCTAAACCTCCGGATAGGATTAAAATCCCTCCGTTAATTACAAGTAAAACAAACAGGATTCTTTTTTTGGTTTCATCAACCAGTTCAGAATTTACACTTAGAAAAGGTGCAGAAGGAGGGTAGATAGGTTGTCCGTTTATGTAAAGTTGGCCTTCCTGAAGTCTTCTTTCAATTCGAAAACGCTGAGTTCTTTCAAATCTTTCCACTTCAGATGAAAGGTCTCTAAAAATAATGGCGGAGAACGTCAGACTGACAAGCATAATTACCAAGAGATACCAGGCCGTGAGTTTGATTCGAGCCGACTTAAACATAGTTATTCTCCTATTTTATACCCAAACCCACGTACCGTATGAATGATAGGCTTGCTGTTTTTAAAAGGGTTATCGATTTTATTTCTCAGGTTTCTTATATAAACTTCGACAGTATTGGGAAGAATATCGGAGTCGTAATTCCATACGTGAGAAACTATCTGGTCTTTGGATAGAATAGTTTCTTTATTTCTTAAAAGATATTCTAAAAGTGCAAATTCTTTTCCGGAAAGATGAATGGATACATCACCCCGTTTAATGATAAATTTTTTGGGGTCCATAGTGAGATCGCGGACGGTTAAAATCGTTTCTATCGAATTTTTGGGACGTCTAGATAATGCCCGAAAACGCGCCAAAAGCTCTTCAAAAGAAAAAGGTTTTGTCAGGTAATCATCCGCTCCCGCGTCCAGTCCTTCTACTTTATCTTGGGTTTGTCCCCGCGCGGTGAGCATAAGAATAGGGGTATGAATGCTTTTTTTGCGAAGTGCTATACAGATTTCCAATCCATCCATTTCAGGCAACATACGGTCCAGGACAATAACGTCATAATCTTCAGTAAGAGCAAGATCCAATCCATCAGTACCATTAAAACAGAGATCGACTGTATATTTTTCCTGCTCAAGACCTTTTTTAATAGTGGCTGCTATCCGGTGCTCATCTTCTATAACAAGAATTCTCATGCCTTTATTATACGCTCCAAGCTGAAAACTAACTGAAAATATTTTTTCTATCTTTCTTCTTACCTGTTTTTCATTCTGTTTAGGTTTTCTAAATGATATTATTTTATTATTAACCTGAGTTTTTTCAGTATATGTCCTTCATATTTAATGTTCTTGAGGAAAAGTGTTCGCCTTCGTCCTCTGATTTATCGAAGGACTTCGGTGGACTTAAGAATCCGTAAACTCTCCGTCAGCTGGCGGATCATTAATGAATTCTAAAGGGGGTGAATTTTTATGTATCTCGGGGTGGGCAATCTAAGCCCTTTAGCATCCTTATTGTTCGGAATTCTTATACTTCTTTTTCCAAAGTTTCTAAATTATCTTATTGCATTTTACCTTATTATTATCGGACTTGTCGGTCTTGGACTCATTCGGTAATATTTTTTGCTATTACTTAGTTCTTACATAATCCTTGTTTGTTATTAATACTTAATTATTAATCTGTGTTTATTATGGTAGCCTCTTACAGTTCAGGAGCAGGAGTCCTTTTGCTTACTGCGATTATATTAGCGGTTGTGGCTTTAATCTTTATTTTTTATGGTCTACCTGCTATAAGAAATGGTACATCTCCTCCTCCTCAAATTAATATTCCTAAAGATATAAATATTAATATTTATAGGGATAAATAAAGGAGATCGTGTGGGATAACCCTTGGGTTATAGGTTTGATATGGTGTAAAAGCTTCCCCGTGTTTTTCCGACTTTGAGAATGAGCTTTTTTTCCTGAAGTTTTTCCAAATCATAATGGATGGTGCGTGCAGGAACTTCCAGAAATCTGCGCTTGATAAAATCAAATGAAACCAAATGATGATCTTTGACGATTTGCAGAATTTCCTCCCGCCGGGGAGGCAGAATAATTTCGTTTTTGTGACTGACTTCCTCTGAAATAAGACTTTTCATTTTTTCAGCTTCAGCGTAGTAAGCTTCCAAGAGGGTAAGTAAAAAATCTTCAGGATTTTTCATTCCTATATCCAGACTCTCATAATACGCATCCTTATGTTCATCTAAATATTCTTCAAACGGGACGCAAAAACCGAAATCATACTCAGAAGATTTAAGTATTGCGTATACGAGGAGCCGTCCAACTCTTCCGTTTCCGTCTAAAAAAGGATGGATTTTTTCAAAAATCAGATGGGACATCATAGCTTTAATAATTGGAAAAGATTCATCACTGCTTTGGATATACCGTATAAGCTGGGAAATAAGACCCAGTATTTCAGAGGGAGGAGGAGGGACATAAACGGCAATTCCAGTTGAGTTAAATATGGCACTCAGTTCCGTCCTAAACTGCCCTTGATCCATCCCGATTCCTTTTGTGGTTGTGGCGTGCAGAAGACGGATAACGCTCATATCGATAGTACTTTTTGGCTTAACGGTTGTGTCTATGAGATGAATGGCATCTAAAATATTTTGAATCTCCCTTTTATCTTTGGGATATCCGTTTTCAATGTCGTTAAGAGTTAAGGGGTTTCCTTCAATTCGTGCTGAAAAAAGCGAACTTTTTAATGTATTGAGATGGTGTATTCTGTTTCTTATAGCAGGAGAAATTTCAAAGGAAGTAAAAAAAAGCCTGAGGGCATCAATTTTAGAGACAAGATTTAAAATTTCCCGTGATATCTGGTAATTTGGAGGTATTTGCATAAAGTTGCGCAATATTGCAAAATGTTGCGAGATATTGCAATATAAGTTTTAGCAGAAAAAAGGAAAAAAAGAAAGAGGGGTTAAATCGGTCTTGTTTTCAGTATAATATGTAGATTACCATAAATAGTTATGATAAAAAATGTTGTTGTTTTTTGCGGAAACGGATGCGCAGAAGAAAAAAAGAAGTATTATTATGACCTTTCGTATAACTTAGGTAAGTCTCTGGCGCTTGCCGGATTTACAACCATTACCGGAGGAGGGGTAGGGTTAATGGATGAAGTGCTAAGAGGTGCATACGAAACGGGCGGAAAAACGATAGGAATATGTTTAATTAAAGAAGGAAGAAAACAATCAACGCATATAACAAAAAGAGAAGATTATGATTTTCTTTCAAAAAGGCAGGAAAGTCTTATTAAAACAGGAGATGCTTTTATTGCACTTCCCGGCGGATACGGAACCCTTTTAGAAACTATTGAAGTTATAGATCGTAAAAAGATTGAAGAAATTGACAGGAAAAAGCCTCTGGTACTGCTTACCAGTTACTTTAATCCTCTTATTGTTCTTTTTAACCACATGTTTTTGGAGGGATTTATCGAAGAATGGACATATAAGTTTTATAAACAGATTGAGACAATTGAAGAGGCGATTAAATATTTGAAAAATATTAAATGATATGAAAATGCACAAAGATCATGATTTAAAGGGCGAACAAAAAAACCAGCTTCTCCAGTTAGTTGATACAGAGGGGAAAATAATAGGAGAAGCAACCCGGGAAGACTGTCACAAGGGAGAAGGAAAACCTCATCTTGCATTTATGGCCTTTGTTTTCGATGAAAATGGAAATATCATATTGACTCAAAGAAGCAGCAAAAAAACTCTGTGGGACGGGTATTGGGACGGTGCAGTTGTAAGCCATGTATTAAAAGGGGAAACCGTTGAGTCAGCAGCCAACAGACGAGGGAAAGAAGAATTAGGAGTTGATGTGATGTTTAAAGATATCGGGAACTTTTATTATCAAATAAGATTCGGAGACTATTCTGAAAATGAGTATTGTCACGTACTTGTAGGTGTTACAAGTTCACAAATAATTCCTAACGATGTTGAAGTGGCATCCGTGAAAAAAATCTCAAAAGAACAGTTTGACGAATTTTATTTGCAAAAAAAAGACCACTTTACTCCTTGGTTTCAGATTGCATGGGAAAAGTATCACAAGAAATTATCCAATTAGCCAATAAACCAATTATCCAATAAACCACGAAATAACATGTCAGAGAAGAAATTAGCCGGAATTGCACTCATCGCAACCATCATTATTTGGGCCGGCTATGCGGTCGTTGCACGAAACATTGTACAGATATTTCCTCCCTTTGCAGTGCTTTTTATCCGTATGGGAATCGGATCTCTCTGTTTTTTCCCTTTTCTACTAAGCTTTAAACCGTGGAAGAAGAAATCTTTTAAAAAGATAGTACTAACTTCTTTATTTGCAACCATTAATGTAAGTTTTTATATTATCGGGGTAAAATTTACATCAGCCTCAGCAAGTCAGCTTATTTATGCGGCAATCCCGATTCTGATTATCTTTTCCGGACATCTTTTCAGAAGTGAAAAATATTCTTCTCATAAATGGGTGGGTGTTGTAGTCGGTCTGATGGGATTATTTTTTATAATGTACCGCTCATCAATTGAAAAAGGGACTACGATTACGGGAACGCTTTTTGGAAATGTATTAATCAGTATTGCGATGGTCGGGTGGATGATCTGGATTATCAAAAGTAAATCTTTTTCAAAAGAATTTGCACCGGTTGAAATTGCAGGAATATCATGCTTTGTTTCTTTTTGTGTTTCTGCTGTTTTGGCGCTGTTGGAAATAATTATTACAAAGCCTTCATTTTCTTTCACTCCCAATATATTATTTTCCGGTCTGTATCTGGGAGCAGGGGGAACGTTTTTGACATATATCCTGTACCAGTATGCTATTTCAAAGGTTTCCTCATTTAGTGCAAGTTTGACTTCATATCTTCAGCCTGTTGTGACAACTCTTTTTGCATCCTATTTTATCGGAGAAAAAGTTAATGTATCTTTTTTTATCGGAGGCCTGCTTGTACTTTTGGGAGTTTTTGTCACTCAGATCCATTTGGTCAAGCATCTGAAGAGAAGTTAGTGATAATCTCTAACACATGATAATCTCTATCTTGAGATAACAAAAGAAAATTGTTAGACTGAATTTTTATACTGCAAAAACTCAGGTTAGTTTCTGATGTTTTGAATATAAACCCTATGTTACATCCGGTTGTTTTTGATATTGAAACCCAATTTATATTTCAGGAAGTGAAAAATGATATTAAAAAGTTAAAAGTCTCTGTTGTGGGAACCTATGACTATGGTACGGATCAGTATATATGCTATGAAGAATCCCAGCTTCCCAAGCTTTTTGAGAAATTTGAACACGCGGGAGAGCTGATCGGATTTAACAGCAATAAATTTGATCTGCCGGTCCTTGCTCCCTATTATGTGGGGGATATTACCCAGTTTCGGTCATTTGACATTATGCAAGAAGTTGAGAAAATGCTGGGACACCGGATATCACTAGATGATCTGGCAAAAGCAACTCTCGGGACTAAGAAAAGCGGACACGGACTTGACGCAATTGATTGGTACAGAAAGGGAGAAATGGAAAAGTTGAAAAAATATTGTCTGATGGATGTAAAAATCACAAAAGAAATTTATGACTACGGGAAAAAATACGGGCGTCTTTTTTATATGAGTCCTTACGGAAAAAGAGAAATTGTCGTGAAATTTAAAAGAGACATTGCTCCCCCTGCTGCAGTATCGCTGTCGTTACCATTCTAGCTTTAAAAAACTCTTAAGATAACTTACATGTTCTTCGTTTCGCAGTTAAATTATTCCTTAGCAATTTCAGCCGGAGTTTGGGTTTTACTCATCTTATGTTTTACAAATTCAATAAGAGGAGGAAGAAGAGAGAGAAAAATTATTAAAATAAGAACTTTTTCGTAGTTATGTTTGACGTAAGGAATATTTCCGAAAAAATATCCTCCGAAGGTAAAAAGAGTGACCCATGCAAATCCTCCGATTACATTAAATAACAAAAATCGAGAGTATTCCATTTTCCCGACCCCTGCAACAAAAGGAGCAAAGGTACGAATAATTGGGATAAAACGGGCAATAATAATAGTTTTTCCTCCGTGTTTTTGGTAAAAGTGATGTGTTTTATCCAGATTTTCTTTGTTAATAAGGGGCAATCTTTTTACTCTATAGACATGTTCTCCCATGCGGTGTCCGATCCAATAGTTAGCTGTATCTCCAAGTATTGCCCCGGCAAGAAGAATAAGGTAGAGGGGTATAATCTGAAGCGAGCCTGTGGATGCGAGAGTGCCGGCTATGAAAAGAAGAGAGTCTCCCGGTAAAAACGGAGTAACCACAAGCCCTGTCTCGCAAAAAATGATTCCAAAGAGAATGACGTATGTCCAGATTCCGACCGAACTGATAAGTTGGGTTAGATGTTTATCCAGATGAAGAGCAAAGTCAATTAATGTACGTATAATATCCATAGATTAATAGATTATACTAAAAAAACTTGAAATTGTAAGTAGTTTTTTCAGTATAAATAGTTAGGTTGTATAAGATTATCAATATCTGGTAAACTGCGGTCACCCAATGTCATTCCCGCGAAGGCGGGAATCTATGGATGGATTCCGGGTCAAGCCCGGAATGACAAATAATTATTTATGAGCTTAATAATTGACCATTTATCAGTTTCATTAAATTCTAAAGAAATATTACACGATATTTCTTTGATGATTAAATCTGGAGAAATTCATGCTCTTATGGGTCCAAACGGAAGCGGGAAATCAACTCTTGCCGGAAGTTTGATGGGAAACGAGACATACAAGGTTAAAGGGGAAAGGTTAAAGGTTAAAGTTGATGATAAAGATATTACAAATTTAAAAACTGAAGAGAGGGCACGGGAGGGGTTATTTTTAGCTTTCCAAAATCCGATTGCAGTTCCCGGAGTGACAGTTCCTAATTTGTTAAGAACGGCTCTTAATCTCTCAAAGAATCCTCCCGAGTCAAAAAGAGCAGTAAATAATCCGGCTCTTTCTTTTTCAGAATTTAATAAAAGACTTCTAACTACTTCCAAACAATTTAATATTCCTCAAGAATTTTTAAAAAGAAGTTTAAATGAAGAATTTTCAGGAGGGGAGAAGAAAAAACTTGAGATGCTTCAGGCGGTAATGCTAAAGCCTAAATTTGCCATATTTGATGAAATTGATACCGGGCTTGATGTAGACGCTTTGAAGATAATTGCAAGGGGGATTTTAGAGCTTAAGAAAAACGGTACCGGAATAATTGTTATCACCCACTATAACCGCATCTTAAAATATGCCCAACCTGATTACGTGCACATACTTGCGGATGGCTCTCTTGTTGAAACGGGAAATAAAAGTCTTGCTCTTGAGATTGAGAAGAATGGGTATAAGAAGTGGACGAATAAAATATTATAGCTATGTCATTCTGAACGATCCGCCTGCTAGCGGAGAGTGAAGAATCCCGTTGGAATGACGTCAGTATTTCTATGCAATCACCTAACCCCATCTCAGACTATAAATACGGATTCCATAAGCCGGAGAATTATGCTTTCAAATCCAAAAAAGGATTATCCAAAAGTGTTGTTGAAGAAATTTCATACCATAAAAATGAGCCGGAATGGATGAAGAACTTCAGACTTGAAGCGCTGGATATCTACTATTCTAAAAAGATTCCCCAATGGGGAGGCGATCTAAATCATATCCCGTTTGATGACATCACGTATTACATGAGTCCTACTGATAGGAAAGTAAATTCATGGAAAGATCTTCCTAAAGATATAAAAGATACTTATGACCGGATTGGAATTCCTGAAGCTGAAAAAAAGTTTTTAGGAGGGGTTTCTGCCCAATATGAATCAGAGGTAGTTTATAAAAGCATTCAAAAAACGCTTTCTGCAAAAGGCGTAATTTTTCTGGATATGGACTCAGGCCTCAGGCAGTATCCCGATCTTGTCAAAGAATATTTCGGTACCATTATTCCTCCGGTTGATAATAAATTTTCAGCACTAAACAGCGCTGTCTGGTCAGGGGGATCTTTTATCTATGTGCCAAAAGGTATAAGAGTAGAGCTTCCGCTTCAAGCCTATTTTAGGATAAATGCTGCAAACATGGGACAGTTTGAGAGGACATTAATTATCGCTGATGAAGGTTCTTTTGTTCACTATGTCGAGGGATGCACTGCCCCGATTTACACAACCGATTCTTTACATGCGGCTGTCGTTGAAATTATTGTGAAAAAGGGAGCGCGGGTTCGTTATACTACAATTCAGAACTGGTCAACCAACGTCTATAACTTAGTGACCAAGCGTATGAGAGTTGAAGAAGAAGCAGTGGGTGAATGGATTGATGGAAATCTGGGAAGCAAACTGACGATGAAGTATCCATCAGTTTACTTAGTAGGGAAAGGTGCTAAGGGAGAAATATTATCTGTAGCTGTTGCAGGAAAAGGGCAGCATCAGGATGCAGGCGGGAAAGCTATTCATGTGGCTCCCTATACAACTTCCAAAATCACTTCAAAATCAGTTAGTTCCGCAGGTGGCCGAACATCCTATCGGGGACTTATTCAAATGCTTCACAGCGCTAAAAAAGCTAAAACAAAAGTAGTTTGTGATGCATTATTAGTTGACGATTTCTCCAGATCAGATACGTATCCGACGATGGACATCCGGCATAATGATATTCAGGTAGAACATGAAGCAACCGTTTCCAAAATCGGAAATGATCAGCTCTTTTATCTTCAGAGCAGAGGACTTAAAAAAGCAGATGCCGAGGCAATGATTGTAAACGGATTTATAGAACCAATTGTCAAAGAAATTCCTCTGGAATATGCCGTTGAGTTAAATAGACTTATTCAAATGGAGATGGAAGGAAGTGTCGGATGAAAGCTCAAAAGTTTGTGTTGGTTGATTCATTAAAGTCTAATCAGACTATTAATGTACTAGAAAATGAAAAAAAGACAGTGTTTATTTTGTTAACCAGTGGAGAAAGTCAGGATGGTCACGTGCAGATTGATATGAAGGGGAAAAATTCAAGCGCACAAATATTAGGGGTTGTTATTGGGTCAGGAAAGCAAATTATTAATCTCCATACGTTTCAAGATCATATGGCAGGAGAAAGCCAGAGTGATCTTCTTATTAAGTCTGTCCTTTTTGACTGCTCAAAATTTAACTATGAAGGGCTGATTCGGATAGAAAAAGATGCACAAAGATCAAATGCGTATCAAAAAAATCAAAATTTATTACTGAGTGAATCTTCATGGGCAAACAGTCAGCCGAAACTTGAGATTTTAGCAAATGATGTAAGGTGTACTCATGGAGCAACCATAGGGCAGATAAATCCTGAGCAAATGTATTATTTAAAAACGAGAGGACTGACCGATGCGTCGGCAAAAAAAATACTGGTCGAAGGATTTATCCAGGACGTTGTCGGAAGAATTGAAGATGAGGATATCAAAAAAAAGATTTACGGTAAAATAGAAACCGTTATCCGTTCCAAACTGTAATGTCTAAAATAAAAATCGCATCGTTATCCGACCTTCCCCCCGGAAAAATGAAGGAATACCGGATAGCGGGAAAAGTCATCGCTCTTGCCAATTGCGAGGGGGAAATAAAAGCATTTGACGGTTTCTGCACGCACGAAAAATGTTCTTTAGCGGGCGGGTTTTTAGACGGTTTCACGTTGACATGCTACTGCCACGGCGCTTCTTTTGATATCTCAACCGGAGAGGTTTTGGCTCCGCCGGCAACTTCTCCTCTAAAAACGTATCCGGTTACCCTTGTCGGGCAGGATATAATGATAGAGTTGGATTAAATCTAAAATCCCAATCATAATGAATATACAAAAAATAAAATCAGATTTTCCGATATTTAAACGGCTTATTAATAAAAAGCCTATCATTTATCTTGACTCAACAGCATCTTCTCTAAAACCAAAAGAAGTAATTGATGCAATTAGTGCATACTACACAGAATATTCCGTAAATATATTTAGAGGCGTATATGCCCTTTCTGAGGAGGCAACGGAAGCATATGGAAATGCCAGAGAAAGCGTTTCTAAATTCATCGGAGCTGCATTAGATGAAGTGGTCTTTGTAAGAAATGCAACGGAATCTATGAATCTGGTTGCAAATACCTGGGGAGAGGAACATATAAAAGAAGGAACGAGTGTTGTAACAACCGTTATGGAGCATCATGCAAATATCGTTCCATGGCAGGTGCAGACAAAAAAACACGGAGCCGAGCTTAGAATTATTGATATAGATGAAGAAGGAGATTTAAAACTTGAGAATCTGGATAAATTAATAGATAAAAAAACGGTTCTTTTGGCAATTACTCATATGTCAAATGTTTTGGGCACCATAAATCCAGTCAAAGACCTTATCAAAAAAGCAAAATCGATTAATCCTAATATTGTTGTTTTAGTCGATGCGGCACAATCCGTTCCCCATATGAAAGTTGATGTTGCTGACTTAGGGTGTGATTTTTTGGTCTTCTCCGGACATAAAATGTTGGGACCGACTGGAACAGGTATTTTGTGGGGTAAATTGCATTTATTCGAAGAAATGCCACCATATCAATATGGGGGAGACATGATTAAAGAAGTTGGATTATATTCTTCTACGTATAAAAATCCTCCTCATAAATTTGAAGCAGGCACTCCCCATATTGCTGGTGGAATTGGACTTGGAGCTGCTGTTGCCTATTTAACTAAGATTGGGATGGAAAATATCAGACAACATGAAATTGAAATTACCAGATATGCGCTAAATAAATTAAACGAGATTGATGGAATTAAAATCTTTGGTCCAAAAAAAGCACAAGATAAAGGTGGAGTGATTGCTTTTGTGATGGAGGGAATACATCCTCATGATTTGGCTCAGATATTAAACGAAGATAACATATGTGTCCGTTCAGGACATCACTGTGCGATGCCTCTTCATAAAAAGTTAGGACTAATCGCTTCAACCCGTGCGTCCTTTTATATTTATAACGATGAAGGCGATGTGGATGCTTTGATTGAAGGAATTAAAAAAGCTATTAAGATATTTAAATAATATTTGTCATCCCAGGCTTGACCCGGGATCCATTTTTTAAAAGACTGGATCCCGACTTTCGTCGGGATGACAAAACTATCTTCATATGGACTCTTTATATCGCGACTATATACTTGACCACTACAGGCATCCCCAGAATTTCGGAACGCTGGAAAATCCCGATGGAGCAAGTGAAGAGGTAAACGAATTATGCGGGGACCGAATAAAGATGCAAATAAAATTTCGAATTTCGAATTTCGAATTTCGAATTAAAGACGTCAAATTTTACGGTGAGGGGTGCGCAATTATGATCGCATCTGCGTCCATGTTGACTGAAAAAGTAAAAGGATTAAAAGAAGATGAAATAATGAAATTAAATACGGATTCAGTTTTGGAAATATTAGGAATTGAGTTAACTCCCAACCGGATTAAATGCGCGGTACTTCCTCTTGAGGCTCTCCAGAAGAGTTTAATTCTGGCAAAGAAAAAAAGGAAATGATATAGTGAATTTAATTATGGACCCGACAGCCCCCATCAAAATAGGAAATTTCACCTATACCGTCGACCGCAATTTATGCATTGGAGCGGCGTCCTGCATTGCAGTTGCACCTAAAGCATATGCTCTGGATGATGAAGCAAAAGCTATTTTTTTAAATACAGCATCCGAGGAAACGTCCGAGACCATGTTGGATGCAGCAAAATCTTGTCCCGTTGCGGCAATTATTATCCATGACGAAACCGGCAAACAAGTATTCCCATGAAGAAAAAATTGGAGAAGGAAAACGGATAAAAGACCGACTCAATATTCATCGGTGTCCGGATGTCTGCGGAGATTAATATATGATAAAAACCTGGAAAATCGGAGGAGAGGCGGGATTCGGAATCATGGTATCCGGTACCACTTTTTCCCGTAGTTTAGCCCGTGCGGGGTTATATCTCGTTGAGACGAGTGAATATCCTTCCCTTATCCGGGGAGGCCATAACACTGTTGCGGTAACTTTTTCTGAGAAACCTGTCTACGCCCCCTATAAACCGGTTGATATCCTGGTGGCACTTAACAAAGAAACGGTAATATTTCATAAAGACGAACTTGCTCCCGGTGCTTCTGTTTTGTATGACGGAACCTCATATGATATTTCCCAAGAGAATTTAAGGCCAGATGCGGTTTTTTTTTCAATTCCATTTGGCAAGCTTATAAAAGAATCAGGCGGAGAGATGATCATGAGAAATACAGTTGCGTTGGGTGCCAGTATTGCAGTACTTGGTCTTCCATTTGAACATCTGGCGCATATTTTAACGGCTCAATTTACTAAAAAAGGGCAAAAAGTCGTCGATTTTAACATAACCGTTGCTAAATCAGGCTATGACTATATTGTTGTAAATTATAAAGAGAAAATTACGCCGATGAAAATTGAGAAAAAAGAAAAAGAACAGATGGTAATTACAGGAGCGGAAGCCTCGGGGCTCGGAGCAATTGCGGCAGGTATCAAGTTTTTTGCCGCATACCCTATGACTCCTATTAATGCACTTTTATCTTACATGGCCGCGGTTCAAGTTAAAGGAAATTTTATCTATAAACAGCCGGAGGATGAAATTGCCGCAATCAATATGGCGATAGGCGCCTCCTTTTCAGGAGCACGTTCCATGGTGGCAACCTCAGGAGGCGGATTTTCTCTGATGGTTGAGGGTACATCTCTTGCCGGAATGGTAGAACAGCCTGTCGTTATCATTATGGGTATGCGGCCGGGACCTGCTACTGGACTTCCTACGTGGACGGGGCAGGCGGATCTTCATTTTATTTTGAATGCTTCTCAGGGAGAGTTTCCCAGGATAGTTCTGGCGCCCGGGGACATGGAAGAAATGTTTAAACTCACAGCAGAAGCGTTTAATCTGGCAGATAGGTATCAGACTCCGACGTTTGTTCTGGTTGATAAATATCTTTTTGAAGCACGGTTTACAACCAATGTTTTTCATCCGGAGGAAATTGTCATTGACCGGGGCAAACTTCTTTCCTATGAAGATCAGATAAAAACTCCAGATCATAACCGGTTTCAGTTTACCGAAGACGGTATTTCCCCGCGGGGAATTCCGGGGCGTCCGGGAGGCGTATTCCGGGCAAACTCCGATGAGCATAATGAAGCGGGGTACTCGGATGAAGAAGCGGCAAATACCGCCAAAATGATTGAGAAACGGATGAAAAAGCAGCAAATGGCAAATATGGCCGTACCGGCTCCGATTGTTTACGGAGATGCGGATGCCGAAATTACCTTTAGCGGGTGGGGATCAACCAAGGGGGCGATACTTGAAGCGATAAAAAAACTGAAAGTTCAAAATTCAAATCTCAAAGTTAATTATATGCATGTTAATTATATAAATCCTTTTCCCTCTGAGGCTGTCGAACAAATACTAAAAAATGCAAAAAGAGTCGTTGATGTTGAAGGAAATCATAACGGACAGTTAGCAGATTTAATCCGGATGAAAACAGGCATATATATTAAAGATAGAATATTGAAATATGATGGCCGTCCGTTTTATCCGGAGGATATTATTGAAGGAGTAAAAAAGATTATTTAATTTCCAATTTCCAATGCGCAATTTACAAGAAATTTTCAATAATTGTAAATTGATAATTGTAAATTCATCAAATGATATCAACAAGTACTTTTAATACTCCCTGCACTCCGAACTGGTGTCCGGGGTGCGGAGATTTCGGAATCTGGTCGGCTCTTAGGCGCGCTTTATCCAATTTGGGATGGAAGCCGTCTGACTTTGTCATGGTCTATGGAATCGGATGTCATGGACATATGGTAAATTTTCTGAAGTCTTATGCATTTGAAACATTGCATGGCCGTCCAATTCCGGTTGCAGAGGGGATAAAACTGGCAAACAATAAATTAAATGTTATTGTTATGGCAGGAGACGGGGATACATTCGGAGAAGGAACCAACCATCTGGTCCACGCGGCACGGAGAAATATTGATATTACGATGATTCTTCATGATAACCAGGTGTATGGACTTACAACGGGCCAGACTGCTCCAACGGCTCAAAAAGGATTTAAAACAAAATCTACGCCGTATGGCGTATTGGAAGAGCCGGTAAATCCAATCGGTATTGCGGTTGCCGCAGGTGCAACGTTTATTGCCCGGGGATTTGCAGGAGACATCCCTTTTACCCAAAGTCTAATCGAGCAGGCAATTGCACATAAGGGATTCTCATTTATCGATGTATTTCAGCCGTGTGTAACTTTTAATAAAATAAATACATACCAATGGTTTTCCGACCATACCTATTATCTTCCAAAAGAATATGGAGCAAACGACAGGGGAGAAGCATATAAAAAGGCTCTCGAGTGGGGAGATAAAATACCTCTGGGTATACTATATAAGGAGGAGAAACCTACCTATGAAGATGGAATTCCTCAAATTAAAGATAAACCAATTATTGAGACGCCCCTTCCAACTCGCGAGATAATGGATGCATTTATAAATGAGTTCATTTAATGACTTGACAGGTTAGCACTCTATCTGGTAAACTGCTAAAACATGGACCCTATAAATCCTCAACCATCTTCAGTTAAAATTCTTCCGGTAATCCCAATTCGCGACGGAGTAGTATTTCCAAATACTGAGATTGTTCTGACATTTGGCCGTCCCGGATCCCTCTCTGCAATAGAAGCATCCAACGGATCTGACAGGCTGGTTGTTCTTTCCATGCAAAAAAATTCATCCCTTCATGACCCCCAACCTTCTGATCTGTATCCGATTGGAACTCTTGCCCGTATTGAACGGATTTTAAAAACAGATAATGAAATTAATGCCCTGGTTAAAGGCATATCAAAAGTGGAAATTCTTTCCTATGAATCCGTCACTCCTTACTTTTTAGGAAAAGTTGCTGAAGTCAAGGAAAACTTTGAAATCTCCGATGAGATTACGGCACTTGTCAACCATATCATGGCAGAGCTTAAAAAGGCGGTAAATTACGGGAAATCTGTAGACTTTCTCTCATTTATGAATATCATGTCAGGACTTAATCCTCCTGAGTTTGCCAATCATGTTGCTGCAATTTTAGATATAAAACCTGCGGAAAAACAACTGATTCTGGAGACAAATCAAGTAAAAGACAAGCTTTTACGGATTTCAGATTATCTTACCCGCGAGGTTAAGATTTTAGAAATTGAGAGAAAAATCGCCAGTAAAACTCAGGAGAAATTTGATAAATCCATGAAAGAAGCAGTTCTTCGGGAACGGCTTAAGACAATTGAGAAAGAATTAGGAGAAGAGGGGGAATCTAAAGATACCAAAGAGCTTGCAGCCAAAATAAAAGCCTCAGGAATGCCGGTAGACGTTGAAGAAAAAGCACGGAAAGAACTGAAGCGTCTTGCTCAAATGAGTAGTTATAATCCGGAAGCTTCCTATGTGAGGACATATCTGGAATGGCTTTGCGATCTTCCCTGGAGTGCGGCAAGCACAAATCATGTTGACATCATAGGCGCTGCTAAGGTTCTGGATGAGGACCATTTCGGCCTTAAAAAAATGAAAGAGAGAATTTTGGAGTACTTAGCGGTAATGAAACTGAGACAACAAAGAATTGATGAGGCAAATTCCATAAAAATAGGGGACAGTAAAGAAACTGCACCTCAGGATAAGAATCAAAACCAAAATGTAAGTGCAACCATTTCATCCATTCCGGCAAGTAAAATAAGGAAAGAGGAAACTGCAAAACCTAAAACTGCAAATGTTCCGACGATTCTCTGTTTTGTAGGGCCTCCCGGAGTCGGAAAAACTTCCATCGGGAAGTCAATTGCCCGGTCACTGGGGCGCAAATTTGTAAAGATTTCACTGGGCGGAATTCGGGATGAAGCAGAAATTAGAGGACATCGAAGGACATACGTGGGAGCTCTTCCCGGACGCATCATCCAGGGAATAAAAACAGCCGGGACTAAAAATCCGGTATTTATGCTCGATGAAATTGATAAAGTAGGAGCAGACTACAGAGGAGATCCATCAGCCGCACTCCTGGAGGCTCTGGATCCTGAACAAAATCACGCATTTTCAGATCACTACCTGGAAGTTCCCTTTGATCTTTCAGATGTCATGTTTATTACAACATGCAACGTCTTAGATACGATTCCTCCGGCGCTTCGGGACAGGCTTGAGATTATTCATTTTCCCGGATATACAACGGATGAGAAGTTTCATATCGTCAAAGATTTCTTAATAGAGAAACAAATTGAAGCGCACGGACTAAAAATTGACAGCATTAAACTTGCCGATAAAGCAATTTATTCAATTATCGAACGATACACACGGGAAGCCGGGGTTCGCGGACTTGAAAGACAGGTGGCGACCATTTTCAGAAAAATAGCCAAAGAAGTAGTTGAAGGTAAAACAGATACCAATTCCATTACAGATCGCGAAGTACGTAAATATTTAGGACCTGAAAGGTTTACGCCGTATCTTGCGGAGAAAAAAGATGAAGTGGGAACATCAACCGGTCTTGCCTGGACTGAAGCAGGAGGGGACATTCTTTTTATTGAAGTACTTCTGATGAAGGGAAAAGGGGCACTCATTCTTACCGGTCAGCTGGGGGATGTCATGCAGGAGTCCTGTAAAGCGGCAGTTTCCTATGTCCGGTCAAAGGCAACTCAATTTGGCATACCTGAAAAGTTTTACGAAAAGACAGATATTCATGTACACGTGCCGGAAGGCGCTGTTCCTAAGGATGGTCCTTCAGCCGGAACATCGATAACTACAGCAATTGTTTCAGCGTTAACTAAAATCCCAGTCAGAAAAGACGTAGCAATGACAGGGGAAGTCACATTAAGAGGAAGAGTTCTGGAGATTGGGGGAGTGAAAGAAAAAGTAATTGCTGCTCACCGGGCGGGTATCAGAACCGTGATTTTACCGAAAAAAAATAAAAAGGATCTTGAGGATATTCCCAAATATGTATTAGATGATCTGAAATTTGTATTTGTAGAGCAGATTGACCAAGTCTTGAAAGCTGCTTTGACAAGGCCCATTATAACTGTCGAAGAGGTAGAAATTGAAAAGCCGGTTATCCATGAACGGATGGTTGCCCGTCTCCACTCATAAATTTTTTTACTTTTTCATAAACTCATACACGTTCCGGGAGATTTGGGCAATTGTCTGTTTGGCTTTTTCTTCATCTTTAATTTCTGATGACAGAACAACCAAAATATAAGGTTTATTGGGAAGTTCTACAATTGCCGCGTCATGAATTTTTCCTATTTCATCACCTGTTTTATGATATGTTTTTACATCCCGGGGAATTCCAGTTGGAATCCGTTCTTCAAAATCAGTTTTATTCATAAACTCAAGCATTTCCAGTGTATAGGGACGGGAAGTTATTTCACCCTTATAAATTTTTCTTAAGAGTAAAGCCATATCCTTAGCGCTTGTTTTATTGTTTACCATATCCGTTTGTAAAAGATCCCAATCTTCAATTTGTTTCTGAATTTGCGGAAGCCCGATTACGATATTCCCTAAAAGATGAGCCGCGGTATTATCTGACTGTTCAATCATCAGTTTTGCCAGAGTTTTAATGGAATAGGGGGTATTAGGGGGATCATACCGGATAGAACCGGTGCCGTAGTCCTGAATATCTTCTTTTTGGGGAACAATAATTTTATCCAAATCTATCTGATTGTCAGAGGCCTCCTGATACAAAACGGCAAGTATAGCAAGCTTATTTAAAGATGCGGCGGTAAAGATCATCTGCTCGTTTATCCCCAGTTCTTCCCCTGAGTTTATATCATAAATATATACGGCGTACGTGCCTAACGCAGGAGGAGTTAATGAGTGAATTTCATTCAATAGCTCTTTTGAGGAGTTGAAGGACGAGGGTACTTCCTCACTCGATGTATTTAAGAAGATATTTTTTATCAAAAAAAAAGCACCTAAAAATATTAATAAACTTAAAACAAATATGGCTTTTACGCTATTTTTTTTAGGAGGGGAAGTTTGTCTTAGACCTTGATTATTTATGGAGTATTCAAGCATAGTTGATATTTTACCACTATTAACTGAATAATCTCGTATGGGGGAGCTTCAATATCCTTTTTCCTTATCAACGAGATTAGGCATGGGTTTGTGTTTCAGATATGCTCTTAAATTAGAGCAGAATATATTGATGACCCGATCTGCGTAACAAGGTGTCCAGCCAGCATCGTGAGGAGTGATAATCACGTTTTTCAGGTTCCACAATTCGCTTTTTTTAGGAAGCGGCTCGTCTTCAAATACATCAAGGCCAGCACCAGTTATTATTCTCGTTTTTAGCGCATGAATAAGATCGTCTTCTACAACCGTTTTTCCTCGGCCTACATTTATAAAATAAGCAGAAGACTTCATTTGCTTAAACCTATCTATCGTAAACAGGTGATATGTCTCATCTGTTAAGGGCAGGCAATTTATAACAAAATCAGATGTATTCAGCATTTCTTCAAATTGGCCTTTTGTTTCTGATTCCTGGTGTGTAAGGGTAACAACCGTCATACCAAACCCTTTTGCAAGTTTGGCAATCTGTTTTCCTATACGTCCAAAGCCTACGATTCCAATTGTCTTTTCATAAAGCTCTGAAACCGGGAGAAAATGATAACTTTGCATCCATTTTTTTTCTTCAATTTGCGTCCGGTAAGATGTATGAAATTGCCGTGTAAACATTAACAGATAAGTAAAAACATGTTCGGAAATGGGAATAGGATGAACCCCTGATGAATTGGTTAACAATATAGTGGTACTTTTAAGTTGTGAAGCGGTATCTGAAGCTCCTGCTGATGTGACATGAACCCACTTGAGTTTTTTCGCAATTTTAAAATCGACCAGATCAGGATAATCAAAAGAGGAATAGACTAAAATATCCGTTTCTGGTAAATATTTATCGACAATATCCTTTTTGTCTTCTATTAAATTAATTTGCGCATTGGGGATGAGAGTTTTTATTTCTGAAATGTGTTTATCCGTATAGTCCATTATCGGTTTTAAATACCGAGTATTATCCCTAATAATAAGAATATTCATATGGTTTGAAATATTGAACCTCCATTGAACCTCCACCTTCCAGGTGAAAGTGAGTCCACACCTCGGGTACCGTTTTTGATGCGCTACTACTTGTACCCCCGATCGGATTCGAACCGATGATCTATACCTTGAGAAGGTATCGTCCTAGGCCGCTAGACGACGGGGGCAAGTGTTTCTCATACTGAACCATAACCTCAAATTTTGAGACAACATCCTATTATACAAGCCTAAACTCTCATTGACAATCGACTATAAAGAGGATATAGTTGCCATACTCTTTTATCCTCAAAAACCTAATATTCCAATGAATCAATAAAACATGAAATTGCACGTTGGATGAGGGAGGAATTAGAAAGATTTATATGAAAAAAACAAAAAATATACCATTACCCCACCCTGCACTTGTTCCAACCTCAATTCACACTCAGATTTTACTTACAAAAGAAGGGCTTTCTGATCTTAAAGAGGAATATAAGCACCTAGTTGAGGTGAAACGGCCTGCAGCAGTTTCCCGGCTTGCCAATGCCCGGGGCTTAGGAGATCTTGCAGAGAACAGCGAATATACCGATTCCAAGCAGGATTTGGCTTTTATCGACGGGCGTATTGCTGAGCTTGAGATTGTTCTTCATGAGGCTAAGATTATCTCTAACCATTCCAAGAAAAAGATTGATGTAGGGTCAAAAGTTACTCTCACGGTAAAAGGCAAGAAGGAAATGTTTACAATAGTTGGGGAATGGGAGGCAGATCCGACACAAAAGAAAATTTCACACTCCTCTCCTCTGGGGAAAGCCCTTCTTTCCAGAAGAGTCGGGGATCAGGTAGAGGTAGAAGCTCCTGCAGGGAGAATAATATATAAGGTAGTAAGTATCGATTAAATCAACTAATAACCCAATTTTCAATAACCCAATAAATGCGAAATTTATCAATTTATAAATTTAATCATTAAACATTTATTGGTATTTATTGGTTTATTTAATCAATCGGCTCACGCCGATTTTTTTGTGGTATTATACTTCTATGTTTTGGGCAGATAAAATTGCAAAAGATATTATTGATTCTAAGCAGTACAAACCATACTGGGTGAATGACATGTTCACACCCTCAGGATTTGCGCACATCGGATCTCTTCGGGGGCCTCTTGTTCACGATGCAGCCTATCGTGCGTTAAAAACAGCTCATGAAAAAGTTGAGTTTACCTATGTTTTTAACGATTTTGATCCTATTGATGGATTGCCACCAGAACTTGTAGAAAAAAGCGGCAAATATCTGGGATTTCCCCTCCGTAGCGCACCGTCTCCTGAGCAGGGTTTTAAAAGCTTTGAAGAATATTTTACAGAGGATTTTAAAAAAGTATTAAAAAGTCTCGGGCTTGGAGCAAAATTTCTCTCCTCCTGGGATATGTATCATGAGGGAAAATTTGACGAAGTTATAAGAATTGCTTTGGATAATGCAGAAAAAATTCAGGATATTTACCAGAAAGTAAGCGGCAGTCAAAAAAGAGAAAAAGGATGGCTACCTCTTCAGGTAATTTGTGAGAAATGCGGAAAGCTTGGGACGACCAGAGTTCACGGATGGGATGGGAAAATGGTCAGCTATACATGTGAGGAATCAATGGTTACATGGGCGAAAGGATGCAGATATACCGGTAAAATTTCGCCATTTGGGGGGGTCGGAAAACTTCCCTGGAAGGTTGATTGGCCTGCACACTGGAAAGTTTTAGGCGTGACAATTGAAGGAGCCGGAAAAGATCACTCATCAGCGGGCGGATCCCGGGATATAGCTAAAGAATTATGTAAAGAAGTATTTCATATCCCGAACCCCTATAATCTTCCGTATGAGTTTTTTCTTATCGGCGGGAAGAAAATGTCTTCCTCTAAAGGATTAGGATTAAAAGCCCGGGATTTGACAAGTATTCTTCCTCCCGAAATAGGAAGATTTTTATTTACCCGTACCGATTATAATCAAGCAATTGAGTTTAATCCTGTCGGTACTATGGCAATTTGCGATCTCTTTGATGAATATGACAGATGTTGGAAAGCATATACGGAAAATTCCGATGAAAATTTATCTCGAGCATTTATTTATGCACAGATAGACGAAATTCCCGAAAAAGAAAAAATATTTCTTCCAAGATTCAGAGATATTGCAAATGTAATTCAAAATCCCACCACTGGCGTTTTGCAATATTTTACAGGGATAAAAGAATCACCTCTTAATCCAAAAGAAAAAGAAATTTTGGAAGAGCGCATAAGATATGCAAAAGTTTGGCTTAAAAATTATGCTCCTAGTGAAATGGTAATGGAAATGTCTAGAAAAATTCCAGAAGAAGCTAAAAATTTGTCCGATAATCAAAAAAAATATTTGAAAGAAGTTATAAGACTTTTATCTTTTCGTCATCCCGCACTTGTCCGGAATGACACTCTTGCATCAGATTTACAAATAAAATTATACGAAGCTGCAAAAAAACTTTCTATTTCCCCTAAAGATGCTTTTTCTTCGATCTATATTTCAACGATTGGAAAACCATTTGGACCCAAGGCAGGAGTATTTTTAAGTCAGTATCCGAAAGATGTTTTAATAAAAAGGTTTGAAACGGTGATAAACGGTAAAAAAGATAGCAAATCCGAAAAGAATAATAATTCAAAAAATATTTCTCATCTCTTTTCAATACATCCGGATGTCAAAAAAATATTTCCGTCCATTTCCGCCGGGGTTGCAGTTATAAAAGGCGTAAGCATTTCAAAATCAAATCCTCATCTTGAAAAAGAAAAAGAAAATGTATTAAAAAGTTTAGAAGAACTTACACCGGAAAAATTAGGATTATATCCCGAAGTTATCAGTTACAGAAAATTATATAAACAAATGGGTGTTGATTGGCATTCCCGCCGTCCCTCTCCTGAAGCTCTTCTAAGACGTGTTGTATTGGGTAAAGGTATATACAGTATAAATACGTGCGTTGATGCTTATAATCTCATTGTAATGCGTCACAGAGTATCAATAGGTGCATTTGATTACGATAAAATAAAATTTCCGACCATATTGCGATTCGCAAAAGAAAATGACGAAATTTTACTTCTGGGTGAAAAGGAATCAACAAAATATTTCAAAAAAGAATTAGCCTATTACGATTCTATGGGCGGATATAATATTGATTTCAATTACCGGGATGCGCAGAGGACTGCCGTTTCCGAAAATACTAAAAATCTTTTAATAAACGTAGATGGAGTTTACGATATAGCACCTGAAAAAGTAAAAGAGATATTACAAGAGTCAGTAAAAATAATTCTCAAATATTGCGGAGGCGAAGTTGCTATTTGTGAATAAAAAACAGTTGCTTTATCATCTGAAAAATGAAGTATATTGCCGGATAAAATGTTCTAAGACTCACGGAGTCGGAGTATTTGCGATCCGTGATATTCCGAAAAACACTAATATTTTTTCCCATTCAGTCAAAAAATATATCGGTATTCCAGTTGAGGAGCTTATTTCTGAAAAACTTGATCCGGAAATATATGAAATACTTGAAGATTTTTTTGTAGAAGAGGACGGAAAAATCTATATTTTAGAAAATGGTCTTTGGGATTTAGATATTTCCCATTATCTGAATCATTCAGATGTTTCAAATGTAATATTTGATGAAAAAACATCTTCATTTATTTCTTCAAAAGATATTAAAAAGAATGAAGAAATAGTCATGAATTATTCCGAATTTGATTCTAATTGGAAAAATAAAAGAATATTTAATATTTCAGATTATTAAAAATTATTTTTTTATT
>MFJL01000004.1:44211-46692 GCA_001779195.1 Candidatus Gottesmanbacteria bacterium RIFCSPHIGHO2_02_FULL_39_11 | reverse complement strand
TGGAAAATTATACGTGAGGATTTAGAACATTACAAAGGTCTAAATTGTTACTTTCAGCCACTTTTAACTTTACTTAAGCCCAAATGTTTTATCCTCATGTCTGAGCAATGCTGAATTTTTTCAAGAGTTTGATAAAATTTCGGCAAATTTAGATATTCTAATTGATCCTATCATTTTATTGGAATTTACTCGCGGTGCTTATGCAGAACATCTTTTGGAAGAAAAAAGAAAATTTCTAAAATATGAACGTTTTATTCCAATGTTAGATCATTACAAAATTCATCACCAAATTTACGAACAGAGTCTTTTTCTTTCAAGGATTTATACTCATAAAGGAAAACCAAGTATACCCTTAGGGGACCTACTGATTATTGCTAGAATTAGTTTATATCCCGGTTCTGTATTATTTGCTACTATTGATAAGAATGATTTTAGCACTTTACTTTTTGACAGAGTCGGAATTGCTACATTTACTAGACAGGTGAGGGATAGAGTTGGGTTAAGAGATGTCATAGAAGTGGTGCAGTTTTTAAAGTTTAATAAACAGAAATTTCAAAAATATTTGAATGAGTTACCTAAATAATTTTTTAGACCAACTGAAGTTTTCGCTGAATTCAACAACTTTTCCATTAAAACCCTCTTTAAATTTTGTAAATCCTAACCATGGCTTACTTGCCTCAGGAAATCTGCTATCTGCAATTCCGTCGCAATCAAACACAGTACACCCTTTTCTTTTGGCAAGTTTTAAACTTTCCCAAATCAAAAGAGAAGGTGCCTGAAGACGTTTACCTATTTTCCATGCTGATGCATACCAGTAAACTGCAAGGTGCTTGTACCAAATTACAAAAACGCCGGCAACCGGCTTTTCAGAATCTGTTCTTGGAACATCGGAATCAACAGGTGATTTTTTTTGATACGCTAAAAGAAGTGTTCCATAATTGGGATAAAAATATCTGAAGAGATGTTTCATTTCATGGGAAATCATAAACCCCGTCCAGCCAAACTGTCTCCATCTCATCCACTCAAATGATTTAAAATCATCTGATTCTTCTATGACAATTCCGTTTTTAGAAGCTCTGCGTATACCTCTTCTTTTGGCGGAAGAAAAAGAATTAAACAAGTTTTCTTCTGACTGTTTTAAATCAAAATAAATAGTTGTTGTAGGGTTAAAGGGGAATTTATCAATTTTAAATCCTGATGTTAATAATTGTTTTTTTACTCCTGAATAATTTACATTATCAGTTGTCATATTGGGAGAAATTTTTAATTGAAATATTTTTTTCTTTTTACAGTAACTTTTTATTTTGGAAAACGATGGGACTCTGTCCGGTCTTGGCATTTTGGCAAAGTATCCCAAAATCGGAAACTTTCGAAGATAGATAAGTTGTCCGTCAATTTTACCCGTTTCCCATCCCAAGTCTTTCATGAAATTCTGAAATTCAGGTGAGTGTCGTATATCTTCAGGCATAGTCTTTATAATACTATAGAGAAATTTTTTTGTTTTCCAAGTCTTTTAGGGCATTTTGGCTGAAAATAAAAGAAGGGTCAACTTCTAAAGCTTTTTTATATTCCTCTATAGCTTTATTTATCTTTCCCTCAGATTCATATAGATTTCCCAAATTATGATGGATATTAGGATATATATCCTGACTGCTGATAATTAATTTGTAAATTTGTTCCGCTTTTCCCTTTTCTCCTTTTTCATCATAAGCCATTGCCAAGTTATTCATCATTGGAATGTGTCCCGGGGTTTGTTTCAAGCTTGTGGTATAAAAAGTAATAGGATCCCTGAAATCAAACGTTCTTAAAATAGTTCGAAGAGAAAGAAAAGATAAAACCAGAATTAATACTATTACAAAAATAATTCTAGCCACACCTATGGTTTTGTCTAATATTTTTTTATAAATATATGCAGCAAGAAGAAAAAATCCTATCGAAGGAAGATAAAGATAGTGTTCCGCAACAATATTATTTATGGGAATTATTCCGGATACCGGAAGCAAAGATAAGAAAAACCAAGAGACTGCAAATGTTAAGTAAATATTTTTGGTCTTAATTATTAGAAAAATTAGTACGAAAATTACTGTTAAAAGTAAAATTACATACGGATTAAATGGAGAAATAATGATGGGAACTTCTCTGGCTATAATTAAATCTTTTGGGAAAATGAATAAGAAAAGATATTCAAAAAAAGATCGGGTAAACGTTAATGCGCGCACGACAAAAGAAGAACTGTAAGCAGTCTGAATTTTGTAAAAGTTTAATGAGTTGGAGAAATTTAGAAATGTTAATCGGGAAACACTATAGAAAATAGTTAATGCTAAAAAAGGAAGAAATAAAATAAATAATTTAATTACTTTTAATTTTCTTAAGTTTTTCCTTTGGTAAATAATAAAAGTCAAAAAAATAAGAAAGGGAGCAATAACTGCTGTTTCTTTGCTTCCTAAGGAAACCAAAAAACAAAGGAGAGAAAGAGGATAA
>MFJL01000004.1:22434-44189 GCA_001779195.1 Candidatus Gottesmanbacteria bacterium RIFCSPHIGHO2_02_FULL_39_11 | reverse complement strand
TAAATAAGAGAAAAAATATGAGACTTACCAAAGTAAACATGGAATAGAGAGGATCTGTTCTTCCTGAAGTATAGATAACTGCTTCAGAAATTGCCGGGTGAACCGAAAAAAATAAAGCGGTTAAAAAGGATACAAGAACATCCTTAAATAAAATTAAAATAAGAAAATACACAAAGGTGGTGTTTATAAGATGAAGTAAGATACTTGTGAAATGAAATCCAATTGGGCTACCTCTCCATATATTCCAATCAATAGAGAATGAAGTAAGAAGAACAGGCCGGTACATATTACTTATTTTTCCTGCTCCTGCTACCATATTTTCCGTAAAAAAATGCGGGAAGTATTTTAAGTTTTGTACGTAAATATTTTTATATATAAGCTCTTCATCATCAAAAAAAAGCTGGTTTGGAAGGATATTAAAATAAGTTATGAGGGTTGTAGTGATTAAAATAATAAGATGAAGAAATATTCTCTTGCTATTTATCTTCATTTTAAGAGGAGGATTAAACAAATTTTCTTTTTAAACTCAGAAATTCTTTTCTAATATTGTGAAGAATGGAATATAATCGATATAATTCAGAGTTAATCACTAAATCATAGCTTCCCGCAAATTCAATAAGTTTTGCTCCGTATCCTTGTTTAAATTTGTGAAATCCGTACCAGGGATCGTTAGAATCCGCATCCGGTCCTAAACTTCCCCACATATCAAACTTTTTTGCTCCGTGTTTTTTCCCGAACTTTATGGCTTCCCACATCATAAGATTGCTTGCCATGACGTTTCTGAATTTGTCAGACGACGCTCCGTATGGGTAATAAAGTGTGTTATTAAACAAGAATAAAATCCATGTAACTAACGTATAGGAACGGCCATCTGTTGTATATTCTGCCGTAAAAAGATGGGCCATATTTCCTTTTAATGTTTCCCACATTTTCCGGTGATATTCTTTTGTGTGCGCAAAAAAACCCTGCCGTTTGGTTGTCTCAAACATAAGAGTCAGATAGTTCTCAAATGCTTTATCGTCCGTTCTTTCTTTTACTATTACTCCGTGTTTTTCCGCAACTTTTATGTTGTACCTAGTTTTGGGATGCATCATTTTCAGAAGCTCTTCTTCTGATTTTGTCAGATCAATTTCCTGGGTAAATTTTGTAAAAAGAGGGTGATTCGATCGAATGATAGTCATTTCTGTCATCCCGGACTTGATCCGGGATCCATCTTTCTTAAGGAATGGATCCCCGCCTTCGCGGGGATGACCAGAGGGAATATTCGGTTCAAGTTTTACAAAAATGCATTTTCTTTTTTTTGCTTCCTCATAAATGCCATTGAGTAATTCATCAGATGGCCATTTGCTTTTTGGGATATAACCTACCTTAAAAGATGTATGGGGAATTGAGTGAAAAGTTATCGTGGCAGCTTCAGTGAGTTTATTACCATCGAATTTCCCAAGCCGTACTACTTCAACTCCACTTTTTTTCCTGAATTCACCCCATGCCCACGACTGAAGGGGGTGGATTGCAAGTTTATCAAACTCCAACTTATAGCTCTCTTTGACAGTTTTGATTTCCATTCTTTATGCTATCATATCTTTATGACCGCCAAAAAACAAAAAAGATCATCGGTTAAATACAGTCATTCCCGCCCCCTTCTCTCGTTTAGTTGGGTACTGGTTGTTTATCTACTTCTCTTTATTTTGATTATTGGTATTGTTTTCACAACAGGAGGAGTACAAAAATCACCCCAGTCATCCGCCGAATCTGATAATCCAACTTCTCAAATGATGAGTCTTTCTCAATATAGGGAAACCGCTATACAGGAATTGAAAAAACTGAGTGCTGAAGAAAATAATATTCCTAAAATAGTTTCTATTGAAGAAGTACAGTGGCGGGATACAAGCTTGGGATGTCCCAAGGAAGGGATGATGTATGCTCAGGTAATAACTCCAGGATATAAAATTCATATGGAACTAAACGGCACGGGGTATATTTATCATGCCGGGTTAAATCAAGTAATCCTTTGCAACCGTTAAGGTATACAGATGCTCTGGAATATCTAGGATAAAACGGGAAACCATATTGGTATTTCTTTGTCCAAAGTAAAGCCTGCGGGCGGCAAATGATAAAAATAAATTCTCTTTAGCTCTCGTAATCCCCACATAGCAAAGTCTTCTTTCTTCCTCCATTTCCAATGGCTCCATAAGAGTCCGCGAGTGAGGGAAAAGTCCTTCTTCCATCCCGACCATAAATACGGTATGAAACTCAAGACCTTTTGCAGCATGCAGGGTCATAAGAGTTACCTGTCCTGAGTTTTCCACGCCCGCGCGGGAAGGCTTTTTCTCAAAATCCAAAAGCATACTGTGGGTAATTCCTTTATTTGTCTGTTCCGTCTCAAGAAGGGTTACGTTTTCCAAAAAATCCGTTAAATTTGGAAACTCAGAAGCAACGGAGCGAAGTTCTTTGATGTTTTCAAGCCTGGCCATATCCTCCTCATTATCCGCATTATATAGTTCTGTATACTTGGTTGTTTTAATCACATCATTAAGTATTGAAAGCGAATTAAGAGTTGAAAGAAGGTTTTCCTTAGAAAAACTATTCTGATAAGAAAAAAGATCTTTTAATCTTTTTTTTCCTATTTTTTCAGCACGCTTAACTGAAACCGAGTCGCTTGGATTAATTAAAAGTCTGAGATAACAGACAAGGTCTTTTACTTCTTTTCTTTCGTAAAAGCGAACTCCTCCGACAAGAGTATAGGAAACTCCGCGCGCTATGAAGGCTTCTTCTATGACCCGGCTTTGAGCATTGGTTCTGTATAAAACTGCAAAATCAGCAAAACTCAAGTGTAAGTTTTGACCCAATATCTGGGAAATTTTAGTCAGAATAAAATCAGCCTCATCCTGCTCGTTATGCGCTTGATAAGCACAAATTCGAGATCCTTCAGCCTGCTCTGTCCAAAGTTTGAGAATGGGGTGGGAAGTATTTTTAGAAATAACGGAAAATGCGGTGTCTAAGATTTTTTGTGTAGAGCGGTAATTTTGTTCCAAGTGAAACACTTTTACATCGGGATAATCTATTTGAAAATTTATGATATTTCGAAAATCAGCTCCCCTCCAGGCATAAATAGATTGAGAAGCATCCCCTACAACACATAGATTCCGCGATCTCTTGGCAAGAAGTTGTGTCAGCATATATTGAGCTTTATTTGTATCTTGATATTCATCAACTAAAACATAATGAAATAGGTCCTGATAAAAACTTGCTGCCTCCGGACTTTTTTCGAAAAGTTTTACCGTTACAAAAATAAGATCATCAAAGTCCAGTGCATGATTCTCCCGTAATATTTGCTGGTATTCAAGATATACCTGAGAGGCTGTTTCCTGGTACTGACCCCGTGCAAGAGATAAATATTCCATAGGAGAAATAAGTTCATTTTTGCATTGAGAGATAAGTCCTTTAAGTCCTGCCGGATGGTACTTTTTGGCATCCAGTTCCAATTTTTCAACTGCCTGTTTTATGGCATCTTTACTATCATTCTCATCATAAATGATAAAATTAGGTGTAAGACCTAAAAAAGTCCCATGTTTTCTTAATATTTTTGCGCACAAGGAATGAAAAGTTCCGGCATAGGGAAGTGGAATTGTTCGAAGTATACTGTTTCCCGGAAGGTATGAATCAATTCTTTTTTTCATTTCTCCGGCTGCCTTGTTTGTAAACGTAACCATAAGAATATGATGAGGATCAACACTTTTTTCCTTTATCAGGTAAAATACTTTTGCAGTAAGTACCCGAGTTTTTCCGGATCCGGCGCCTGCCAAAATGAGAATAGGACCGTCTGTTGTTTGTACTGCCTTTTGTTGCTCTGGATTTAAACTCGCAAGAATATCAGTATGCATGTTAGAATAATAGTGTTAATGACCCTTAGTGGGAGGATTTAATAATACCATGAAATATATTGTTGCCAATTGGAAGTCAAATAAGAATGAAGGTGAAGTTAACGAATGGTTTGATAATTTTTCTAAACTTATGACTAACGGACCAATATCATCAGGATGCGAATTAATTCTTTGTCCACCAGCAGTTTATTTGTCTCTATGCAGAAATCTTATAAAAAAATACATGCTGCCAATGCTTTTAGGTGCGCAAAATATATCTCCTTTTAATGTGGGAGCGTATACGGGAGAAATAACTGCCTCACAAGTTAGAGAATTTGCCCAATATTCCATAGTCGGCCACTCAGAAAGAAGAAAGAATTTTTGCGAAGACTCAAAAATGATAGATGAGAAAGTAAAACAGGCTAAAAAAGCCGGGCTTAAATCAATCCTGTGTATTGGCGGGTTGGATACGCCCATTTCTCCTGATGTGTCTATTATTGCTTACGAACCAATAAACGCAATTGGGACAGGACATCCTGAGGAATCATCAGAAGCAGAGGCAATTGCTGAAGGGATAAAAAGCAAATATGGTGTAGAATCATTTTTATACGGGGGGAGTGTCGATGAAAAAAATATCTCTTCTTATTTTCAGGAAGAAGAAATAGACGGAGTTTTGGTAGGAGGTGCCAGTCTTGATGCTTTAAAATTCTATAATCTTATTCATAAAGCACTCAGCACATCTTAGTTTTTCCCACTTTTTTTATGAAATATAAAAAAGTTATTGCCGTTTTTTTAATTCTTGTTTTTGTCTCTTTGTATCTTTTATATCAACATCTATCTCCTTATCTGGCATTTGCCCAAAATAATCATATAACTCCCGGCCTCGCAATCAGCCTGTTACGAGGCAGCGGGGGAAAACTAAAAACTACAGGTGGAAGGACAAATGTAGTGCTCTTTGGAATTGGGGGGGGTAATCATGACGGGGATGATCTTACGGATACGATTCTATTTATCAGTATTGATTATCCGAAAAAAGATATCGTTATGAGCTCCATACCGAGGGATCTGTATATGGATGATCTTAAGGATAGGATTAATATTGCCTATCATGTAGGGGAAAAGAAACAAAAGGGGAACGGCTTTCATTTTGCAAAGGGGGAAATCGAAAAAATAATGGGAGTACCCATTCACTACGCATACATGCTTGATTTTAATGAATTTAAGCAAATTATTGATACTATAGGAGGAATTGACGTGGACGTTCCCCAGTCTTTTACTGACACAGAATATCCAATTGACGGAAAAGAAAATGATCCCTGCGGGGGAGACCCAGGTTTTAAATGCAGATATGAAACAATAACTTTCCTAAAAGGGCCTATGCATATGGATGGGACAACGGCTCTTAAATTCTCAAGAAGCAGACATGCAGAGGGGGAAGAAGGTACAGACTATGCAAGGAGCAGCCGTCAGCAGATTATAATTTTGGCAATAAAACAAAAAGTGCAAAAATTAAATATCTGGAAGAATCTGACCCTGGCTAAGTCTCTTTTAGATCAGATACAGAAGATGACCAAATCTGACATGGATTGGTCAGAACGTCTTTTACTCTACCGTTTTTTTACCCTAACCAACCTTTCTTCTATTCGCCGTTTTTCAATCAATGAGGGGGATCCTCTTAAAAAGACTCCGGGCCTGTTGGTAAATCCTCCGATGAGCCAGTATGAGGGGGCCTGGGTACTTATTCCCAGAACCGGAAATTTTAATGAAATTCATGATTATGTAAAATGCAATCTGGACAATAGTGAGTGCTCGATTAAACTGCTATAATTGGCTAGAAGAAATAGAGTTTAAAATTTCAATTAGTTCATTTTTTTGATTGTCTGTAAGGGGGCTTGCTCCCATATTTTGATATTTAACCGATATCCAGGGAACCGGAGTTCCGGGTTTATTATTTGCCTTTAGTATGTTCCCGTATATTTCTTTATCTTCTCCCATGTATTTATATAAGGAGACTTCCGCTCCCGGAGTTGAATAAAATTTTGCTACCGAACAATTGGGATCATACCCGTATACCGAAACGTTTGAAATGCAAAATTCATTTCTTTGTACATTACTTATGGTGATATTAAAGAAGTTAGACGTAAGTGAAATAGAAGAATCGGAACTGGAAAGTTTTTTAGAGTTACATATCCAGCCTTTCGGAACTTTTATCGAAATTCCCAGATTTTCATCTTTGCAGATTGTTGATACGGTTGATGAGGTGACTCTAGGGGAGAGAGAAGTGAATGTGGATTTAGGTTTATCATTTGTATATTTTTTTGACCCGTGATTAAAGCCCAAAGCGTAACCTGTGCTGCTGACCAATACTAATACACCTATACCGACGAGTATCGAAACCCGGTTTGAATAGTCTCCCTGTTTCATCCCTATAGTATTCCAGATTCATTTATGAATTGCAATGAATCTGAATCATAGACATAAATAACTGAGTTTTACTAACGTGAGGAATTATACATTAGGGAAACAAAAGAAACTTAGCGCCCAGGGCAAAAAGGGCAATTCCTGAGGTAATTAGAGCAACGGTTGGGATGGTATTTCCGGTTGCCTCAGGAGTGGGGATTGCAGTTGGAGAAGGAGTAAGGGTTGAAGTGGGAGTCGGAGTAGGAGTTTCTGTAGGTGTAGGAGTTAAAGTTGGAGTAAGAGATAGAGAACCTGTGATGCTGGGAACAGGTGTAACGCTTTCGGTTGTCTCAGGAGTCGGGGTATCGGAGGGACCGGGAGTAAGAGAGGCAGACGGGGTTGAATCTCCCAGGACTGACTCACCGCTTTTTAATACGAAGAATTTTCGAGAGACAGACGTCACCTTTTTTTTGGCATCATAGCTTTGGACAAGCAGGGTATGAAGTCCAACAGACAGCGGTTTCTGCGGACGCCATTCCCATCTTCCCTCGCTATCCGGAATTACTCTTCCGGTCTGTGTTATGGAACGTAAAGTTAAACTAAGGGGTACTCCGGGAATTCCGCTTCCCCGTATTCTGGGCCGGGGGTCTATGGTAGTATCATTGTCTTTTTGAGGAAAATATATTTCAACTTTGTTTGTTTTATCTGGAGAAGTTGAAGAATTTCCCAATACATTTAAGTTATTTTTATTCTGAGCAAGGGTACCAAATGTATTAAGGGAGAGCTTAAGAGTTCCCGAAGTACCGATAATAATTGGAGGAATCTCTCTATTTTTATGCAGCAGGCTTCCATCCAAAGAGGTAGTTCCTGAATCGTGTGGAGAAGAGAATGCCGTAATTTGGATTTGATCGGAATCAGATAAAGCATTTCCGTCTTTTCCTATGACAATAAGAGGAATAACCCATTTTCCTAATCTGTCGCTTCGTGTAGAAAGAGAGGTGCTAAGGTTAATTGCAACATATATTAATGCTCCGCTAAGTGGCTGATTATTTTTGTTTAAAACGGTTCCATACATTGGTCCTTCTGGGGAGACCTTGCTGATTTTCTCCAAAGTAGTTTGAGTAATGCTGGGACACGTTATAAATTGATTACACGTTGCGGTACCTGATTGTATATAGGAAGTATAAGATGTTTTCACCTGGAGATCTTTTAGAGTGACATGGTGGAGTCTCCTATTGCGGGAAATTCCATCGCTGTCTAAATCATCCAAAAAAGCTAGAGTATGGCTTCCTTCTTTTGCCAATATAACTCCCGGTGTTTCTTTTTGCGTAGTCCAGGAAACGGAAAATGATGAGTCAGAAATATTGGTAACCGTTATATTTTGAGGTTTTTGACTGGGATCTGCAAGAGAGACTAGGGAGGATATCTGTTTTCCTCCAAAAGATAATATACCTATCCCGAACACGATAAGAAAAAGACCGAGAAGTGTAGGAATTGTTTTTTGAGTTTTGTACATGTATATAAATTATTCTCTTTGCTGTAGAGACTGAATTATTTTAGTATCAAATTCCGCATTAAGCGGTCTTATTTCTTCCTGTTGAGTAGAGGTGACGGTAGACTCAGTATTGGCACGGTAGATCCCGAGAATAATCCAGGTGATAACCGTTATAAAAAAGATTATAGCAAGAAGTAGTGATTCATTACGGCTCATAATAGGCAGTTCCTTTTATACTTACTCTTAGCATACCGCTCGTTGTTGCTTCATCATGTGCTATGTCAAGTCCGGAAAGGATTACTACTCTCTTCCAGTTTAATAAATCTTTAACGTAACTGTTAACGGTTAAATAGGTGCCCCGGCCGGTAAGACTGAAGTCATATTGCTTTAAACTGCCGGTAAAAGGGGTTTTCGAAAGAGGAACCGGTTCGATCTGCAGTTGGATAATGGAAAGGGTGTTTTTTTGAGCTAATCTCTCGAGTCCCTGAGAGAGGGTATCAAAAGAAGGAGTTTCGGGAAGTGCTGCATCAATAAGAGGAACTGATTCCCTTATTTTTTCATATTCTCCCTGAGCGCGAATTATATCTCCAATTTTATTTTCGTATTGATTTTTTAAATCAGCAAGCTCTGAAACACTCCGGGTTAACGATATAGCCGTAATAAGAGTAGGACGGATTGCAAAAAGTCCAAAAAAAGATAACGTTACAAAGGTGAGAGTCAGGGTAAGATACGAAGCCATTTTTTTCTCTTTGATTAGCTCTCCCAGTCTGCGATAAGAAGACGTCCCCGATTGAGATGCGGAGGGTGTGAATTTAGTTTTTGCCGGAGGTATATTTTCCTTGTTCATACTATTAAAAGAATACAGGTGTATTAATAGATGCTTTTACTTCAAATTCCAAGCTGTTGTCACTTTTGCGCGTCAGACTTTCAATGGTTAGATCCTTAAATTTATCATCTGTCTGTATTATTTGCAGAAACGAGTTAAATATGGTCAAAGAGGGGGCAGTTCCTTTTATAGTGATCTTAGCTAATTCTGTACCTTCTAAAGAAAGGGTATAGAATCTAACTTCAGAAGGAATGGAGGTTGATAAAAAAGTAAGGATATTTTCATAAAGAGTTTGGTGAAGGGTAATTTTCTTAATATATACTAATTTTGCCTGAACTCTTCTTACTTCTTTTTCAATTTCAGACATGGATTGGACGATGGATTGTCGCTGTGAGACGAGTTCTTTGTAATCATTATGGTCACGATCGAGTTTAAATCTCATGAAAAAAACAGACAAAACCGCAATTTGAGTAAGAATAATAATATACCTGCCGTAGGAGAGAGCAAATGAGAGGATTTGACCACTAACGGTATCTCCCAGGTTTTCTTTGGGCAACAAATTAAGCTCGCGTGTTTTTCTAGCGGCAGGCACATATGTAGTATACAGTATTTATATTCAGGGGTCAGAGGTTATTTTGTTACAAGGAGCTTTGAAAGGCGGGATTTAAGACGGGATGCTTTATTTGCGTGAAATACATTTTTCTTTGCTGCGGTGTCAACTGCTTTGAATACTTCTTTTAAACTCTGTACGGTCGGAGTTTTACGATAATTTTTTACTTTTTGTTTCACCGTATTTCTGACCAGTAAATTTACAGCGGTTCTTTTGACGTCTTGTCTGAGCTTCTTTTTAGCGCTTTTTATGATTGGCATGTGGGTAGTATACTAGAGACGCCCTTCTATGGTCAAGATCATTAAAAAAACAGTCGCGCTTCTAACTAACCAACAAAACAATATTCTTTCAGCAGCAACCGTCATCATGAGCGCGGTTGCTCTTTCGCGGGTACTTGGGTTACTGCGGGATAGGCTTTTGGCAGCGCGTTTTACTCCTAGTGAACTGGGAGTCTATTATGCCGCGTTTCGTCTCCCCAACATGATTTTTGAACTTTTGGTTATGGGTGCCCTTGTTACTGCTTTTATTCCTGTTTTTACAAAATACCTTGATATTAAGGGAAAAGAACATGCCTTTAAGCTAGCCAGCAACCTGATAAACATTGGAATTATTATTTTTGTAATTTTATCTTTACCCCTTCTTATTTTTACAAAAGAAATAAGTCTTTTTTTGGTTCAGGGGTTTAGTCCCTCACAGGTTGAACAAATGATCCTCTTTACACGGATTATGATTCTGGCCCAAGTGTTTCCTTTAATTGTTGGAAATTTCCTTACCGGCATACTACAGTCGTTTCGAAACTTCTTAATACCTGCTCTTGCACCGGTTGCATACAATATAGGAATTATCATAGGGATTGTTTTTCTCTCAGGCTCCATGGGGCTTTTGGGGCCGGTTCTGGGGGTAGTTATCGGAGCAATTCTTTTTACAGTGATACAAATTCCCCTGGTTATGAAATTGGGATACCACTATCAATGGTCCTTAGATATCAAAGATCCAGGAACTCGTGAAGTAGGAAGGCTGATAGCTCCTCGTACTATAGGTATTGCGGTTTCTCAAATCGATACAACAATTGATACGATGCTTTCTGCTTTTTTAGGTCCTGCCGCTGTAACCTATTTTACTTTCGCCCAGCATCTCCAACAGCTTCCGGTTGGGCTCTTTGGAGCAAGTATTGCTCAAGCTGCCCTTCCTTCTCTTTCATCTTCTTTTGCATTGAAAAAAGAAGAGGAATTTAAATCTCTCTTAACTTCTTCTTTTCACCAAATACTTTTTTTTGTTGTCCCTCTCTCGGTTTTTCTAACTGTTTTAAGAATTCCTATTGTACGTCTCGTATTTGGTTCATCTGTTAAGTTTGATTGGGAAGCAACCGTTTCGACCGGAAGAACCCTGGCTTTTTTTAGTCTCTCTCTTTTTGCCCAGAGTCTCGTCCATCTTCTGGCTCGTGCTTACTATGCATTACATGATAGTAAAACACCAGTTATAGCAGGGGTTATATCTGTGGGGGTTAACAGTATTTTGTCAATTATATTTGTAATTTTTCTTCACTTAGACGTCTGGTCACTAGGCTTATCCACCTCTATAGCATCCATTATAAATATGATTCTTCTTTTTGCCTTTTTAGATCGGGAGTTGCATACATTTAGTAAAAAGGATCTCTTATTTCCTTCAGTTAAGATTGGAATATCGGGAATTATCTTGGCGGCTGCTTTGTATATCCCCATTAAACTATTAGACCAACTTGTATTTGATACCACACGAACTATTAACCTTATTTTGCTTACTGGAGTTGCAACATCTGTTGGACTTCTTGTTTATTTATTCTCCGCGTGGTTTTTAGATGTGCCACAAGTTTCACTTATTGGTAACTATCTTAGGAAAGTAAGAACCAGGAAAGCGGATATTATTATTGATACAACTCAAGAAGTTATAGAAAATACTAAGTGATTATTTATTGATATCTCCATCAAAAGTCCGGGTAATTTGCGAATTTCCAGAGAGAATAGATAAATTATCAATTGCAGCATCTATTGGATAAAACGTAAGAATGTTTCCGTTTTGTATAGTAGTGGGAAGTATTATTTGAGACTGTCCTTCTTTCTCGACTTGTAATACAAGTCGTGTTGACATCCAGGAAATATCAACCCCTCTCCACTCACCAGGTTTCCATGTAGTGATAGGAAGGAGAGTTGAGTATTCTTCCCGACTCCCCCGTGAAACTCCAAATTTAAGAATGGGTGTTGTCCCCTCCTGCTGTTTTGCTAAAAAAAGACGATTCAGAATTCCCGAAGAGGTTGAATAAGGAGCATCCATTAGAATATACGATCCACTACCGGAATTATTTAGTTGAAAGTCAAAATGAATATGTCCGTCTCTGTGAAGTGAAAATTCAGGTTGTGAAAATGTCAGAGATCCTGAGGATAGGATAAAAGCTTGATCGAAGGGGTTTTTTGTTTTTCCGGTTACAAAGCGGGCGATGGGTGCCATTTTTGTAATTTTTAAAAGTACAATTTGATTGGGTAGAACCGGTACTGTTTTTTTAAGAGTTCCACTCGTCACTATCTCTTCATTTTTTAAGGCGGCGTTTTCAAAAACATAAGTAGTCTTCACCTCATAAGATCCCGGGGATAAATGAGTAAGGGTAACAGGTACATTCTCTGAATTTTTTTCGGCATAGTCATAATTAGTCAAAACAATATAGATTTCATCTTCAGATTTTGAAGAAACAGCTTTCACATAAGTTCCTACGCCCGTTGAAGTGAGCATATTTCCTTTTAAAGATTCAAGAGTCTCAAACGATTTAAACCGCGGTTTAGGAGAAAGGGGAGAGTTATCCTGTTCATGGGTAAATAACCCCCATTGACCTCCCTGAGGTGGAGGGCCGTTTTTTATTTCAAAGTCAAAAGCCCCAAAAACATACGGGAAAAACTCGGAAATGGATGCTATAGCAAAACTTGCCGCCTTTTTACTCCCAGAGGTAGGTTTGTTTTCAGACTCAATCCCCCATTCGCTGACAATAAGAGGAATACTTGAATAAGGAGGAAATGCGGATAAATTTTTACGAATAGAGAGTGCATCCTCTTTTATTTGAACAGGGTTTTTGCTGTATCTGTGCCAACTGTAGAAATCCAGACGAAGTGAATTTGCAGATACGTATGTCAGAAAATCAAATACCCAGGCACGGTAGTAGGAGCCCACCGAGGGTCCTCCCAGGAAAAAAGGGTTAGAAACCGACGCTTCTTTTGCACCCTGAGCGGCATAGTAATACATCTGTCTGTAATCCTTATCTCCCGAGAGTTTCCAGGCACCAAATTGAGGAAGCTCGGGCTCGTTCCATACCTCATAATACACTCCGGAGAGATTTTTCCCGAGACTCCCTGAATACTGTTCAATTGTTTTGGTAACCAGGGTTTTCCAAAGCTGCCAATCCGTTGGGGTATCTATGACGGAATTATTGGAAGTAAATACCCGCGGCATATAGGAGAGGCTAAAAAAAGGCAGAGCACCCGTAGATAGTATCTCATCCACGGTTTTATCCAGTTTTGAAAAATCATATGAAAACCCTCCCTCTGTTTTATGTACTACATCATAAAAATCATAGATATGGTCAATTCTTATAAATCTGGGTTTGAGCGGCTGCATTTTTGCGATCAGATTGGTAAATACTTTTTCTGTTTCTTCTCCCCCTTGGGCATACGAAGCCCAGGGTCGGGTCACTTTCCCTCCTAATTTTTGAGTATCAATTACAATATTGGCAGGCTGGACAGAAGCGCGAGTTAAGTAATTTTGAATTTGAAAAACAGAATAGATAAGTAGGGGTAAAAGAAAGAATAAAAGCAAAAAACCAATAAGCTTTTTTCGCATAAACTCATCGTAACAACTCTTAGCGGTCTTGACAAACATTAGCAGTCATGATAAGTTAGTGCTAAATATGAACGATCTGACACCCCGTCAAATTCAAATATTAAAGGCAATTATCGAAGAATATATTGGGACTGCAGAGCCGGTTGGGTCTGAGATGCTGGATAAAAAGTACAATTTAGGGGTTTCTCCGGCAACCATCAGAAACGAGATGGTCAGACTCGCTCAAACCGGGTATCTAAAACAACCTCATACTTCAGCAGGACGCACTCCTACGCCAAAGGCAATGAAATTTTATGTAGATAAGCTCATGAAGACTCAGGAACTTTCAGTTGCAGATGAAGTGTCTGTAAAACAAAAAGTATGGGATTACCGAAGCGAGGTAGAAAAGCTTTTACGGGAAGCAACCCGTACCTTAGCTTCCGAAACCCACACTCTCTCACTTGCAACCACAGATGAAGGAGATATGTATACTGCCGGAATGGGACATATTTTAGATATGCCTGAGTTTTATGATATTGATCTAACCCGGCATCTCTTAGAAACTTTGGATGAGTATGAATACTGGTGGAATTTGGTCAGGAGAGTGGATTTGGAAAATACTCTGGCAGTTCTTATGGGAGATGAGATGGATCGGAAGTATTTATCAAACTGTAGTGGAGTTTTTTTACGGTTTGAGACGGCCAATCATAAAGGGGCAATTGGAGTTATCGGACCCTCCCGTCTTAATTACTCCCGGATTATTCCGATTGTCCGGTATATCGGAGGACTCATCAACGACTTTTCAAAAAGCTGGTAAGATTTAAAAATTGAAAATTTAAAATGAAAAATGGATGATCAAAAATTAAAATCAGATGAAATTAAAAAAGGAGAAGAAAAAGAAGTAAAAAAAGAAGTTCCTGTTGAAAAGAAAGAAGAAAAGCCGAATGATTTAAATAAAAAAAATGAGGAGTTAAAGAGTGAAAGTGCAGAGTGGAAAGCAAAATATATACGGGCTTTGGCTGATTATCAAAATCTGGAAAGAAGGATTGTATCCCAAAGGCAGGAAGATGTGCTTTTTGCCTCAAAAAGAATAATACTGAAAATACTTGATGTCTTGGATATTTTTGAATCGGCTCAAAAGCATTCTGAGGATACTAACTTTCTTATCGGAGTAAATGCGCTCCGGCAGTTTCTAAAAGAAGAAGGAGTTGAGAAAATAGAAGTTTTAGGAAAAAAATTTGATCCGGTAATAATGGAATGTGTAGAAAAAATGGAAGATGCTGGCGAAATAGTAGTTGAGGAGTTAAGAAATGGATACACAATGCACGGAAAAGTAATTCGGGTTGCATATGTAAAAGTAGGTAAACAAGAAATGAGAAGTGAGAAGTGAGAAGTTGGATATAGAAGTGAGATATTTTGATTCTTTGACTATTCAAGAAATCAATCTTTCCCACTTCAGTATCAAAAAATCCCATTTCTCATTTCCCATTTCGAAAAAGGTTAAAGAAATTTTTTAAAGGAGTCCATTATGTCAAAAATTATTGGAATAGATCTAGGTACAACCAATTCATGTGTTGCAGTAATGGAAGGAGGAAGTCCTAAAGTCATCCATTCCTCAGAAGGAAGAAATGTGATTCCATCTGTTGTTGATCCTATAAAGCATATAGTCGGGGATGTTGCCAAGCGTCAAATTGTAATCAATCCCAAATCAACTGTATTTTCAGTTAAGCGTCTGATGGGGCGGAAGTTTAATGATAGATCCGTTCAGTATGATTTAAAATGGCTTCCTTATACGGTTAAAGCCGGTCGGGAAGGAATGGCGGTCATTGAGGTTGCTGGAAAAACATTTACTCCTCAGGAAATTTCCGCCATGATTTTGCAGAAGATAAAAGCAGACGCGGAAAGTTATCTGGGAGAAAAAGTCTCAGAAGCAGTGATTACGGTACCTGCATACTTTGATGATTCTCAGAGACAGGCCACAAAACAAGCCGGAGAAATTGCCGGACTTACCGTTAAACGTATACTAAATGAGCCAACAGCTGCGGCTCTTGCTTATGGACTGGATAAAAAACATGCCCATACGGTTGCGGTTTATGACCTGGGAGGAGGAACATTTGATATCTCGGTTTTGGAGCTAGGAGAGGGAGTGTATGAAGTTAAAGCAACCAACGGAGATACCCATCTCGGAGGGGACGATTTTGATAAAGTAATTTTAGATTTCTTTGCTGAGGAATTTAAAAAAGAACATGGAGTAGATTTAAGGCGCGATGCGCAAGCTCTTCAAAGGCTAAAAGATGCTGCAGAAAAAGCAAAAATTGAGCTCTCAAGCAGTCTGGAATCAGATATTAACTTACCCTTTATAACTCAAGGAAAAGAGGGTCCTCTTCATTTTGTCACTAAACTTACCCGCTCAAAACTTGAAACTTTGGTTTCTGACCTTATCAAAAAGACAATTATCCCTGTTGAATCATGTTTGAAAGATTCCAAACTAACAAAGGATAAAATTGATGAAGTGGTCATGGTTGGAGGAATGACGCGGATGCCTAAAGTGATTGAGATAGTTAAAGAATTTTTTGGAAAAGAACCAAACCGCTCAGTAAACCCGGATGAGGTGGTAGCAGTAGGAGCCGCTGTCCAGGCAGGAGTATTAACCGGTGAAGTTCGCGATGTTGTTTTACTTGATGTAACGCCGTTAACTCTGGGAGTTGAAACGATGGGATCTGTTATGACTCCTCTTATTAACCGAAACACAACGGTTCCGACATCCAAAGCTGAAGTTTTTTCAACTGCTGCTGATAACCAAACTTCAGTTGAGATAAATGTTCTCCAGGGTGAGCGTCCGATGGCTTCTGATAATAAATCTCTGGGAAGATTTATCCTAAGCGGTATCCCTCCAGCTCCGCGCGGAATTCCGCAGGTTGAGGTCTCATTTGATATTGATGCCAACGGAATATTGAGTGTTTCTGCAAAAGATAAAGCAAGCGGAAAAACACAATCGATTAAAATCACCGGCTCAACCGGCCTGTCTAAAGATGAGATTGAGAAGATGACCAAAGAAGCTGAAGCCAATGCTGAGGGAGATCGCGAGAAAAAAGAAAAGATTGAAACCAGAAACCGTGCTGATAACATGATTTATGTTGCTGAGAAATCTCTAAAAGATGCAGGAGATAAAGTGCCATCTGATGTTAAAAAAGATGTGGAGGAAAAAATTTCTGATCTTAAGAAAGTATTAGATAGCGGCTCCAAGGATGAACTGGATGGGAAAACTTCAGCACTTTCTGACAGTATGCAGAAAATTGGACAAGCCATGAATCAGGGGCAGCAGCAGGGACAGGGAGCAGATAACAGTCAGCAGAGAAAAGAGGAGAAGGAAGACGATAAGAAAGATGTAAAAGAGGGAGAAGTAGTGAGTTGATATGGCCGATTATTATTCCTTACTTGGAGTTTCCAAATCAGCTACCCCTGATGAGATTAAGCGCGCTTATCGAAAGCTTGCGCTCGAGTGGCATCCGGATCGGAATAAATCAGAGGGAGCAAGTGAAAAATTTAAGGAAATAAATAAAGCATACGAAGTGCTGGGAGATCCCAAGAAAAAAGATATGTATGACCAGTATGGAGAGGCGGCATTTAAACCAGGAGTAGCAGGAGGGGGATATCCGGGAGGAGGACAACAGGGAGGTCAGTGGGGACCTTTTTCCTATACCTATACAACCAATGGAGGTGGTGGAGGTTCTCCTTTTGAAGGAGTTGATTTTGGAGGATTTTCAGATCCCTTTGAAATTTTTGAAAGTTTCTTTGGAGGAGGATTTGGCCGGTCACAGAGAAAACAAAAAGAAATATACCGGATAAAAATTGATTTTATAGAGGCGGTAAGAGGAGTTGAAAAAACAGTCGAGATAAACGGAAAAAAACACACGATAAAAATCCCTGCCGGAGTTGATGAGGGAAACCGGATCCGATTTGATGAGTTTGATATTCTTATTTCTGTTTCCCCCCACCCCAGAATAAAAAGAGAAGGGCAGGATATCCTTCTTGACTGCGAAATCTCTTTTTCCCAAGCAACTTTAGGAGATGTTGTAGAAGTTGAAACAATCGACGGACCTCTAAAGCTTAAAGTACCCTCAGGAACCCAACCGGATGCTCTCATTAGACTTGGAGGAAAAGGAGTTCCCTCTGTTCACGGGAGAGGTCGCGGAGATCAATATATACACTTTAAAGTTAAAATTCCGACTCATCTTACCTCCCGCCAAAAAGAATTATTAAAAGAGTTCGACGAAGAGTCGAAGAAGAAAAGAGGGTGGATCTGATCCATTTATGAATATGAAATTAACTCCAATCACCCAAGCAGGTTTTGATAAACTAAAAAAAGATCTGGCAAATTATATATCTCTTCGTCCTGAGGCAGTATTTAACTTAAAAACTGCCCGGGAAATGGGGGATTTGTCAGAAAATGCAGCCTATCACGCAGCCCGCCAACGGCTTAATCAGATTGATTATCATATCAGAACTCTAACGTATCAAATTAAAACGTCGCGTGTATATAACTCAGTCTCAAACGGTACCGTCCAAATTGGATCAAAAGTTGTTGTAAATGTAGGAATTGAAAAAAAAGAGTTCCATATTGTCGGCGGGTATGAATCAGACCCAAGCATAGGGAAAATATCAGTTTTTTCACCCATTGGTAAAGCATTACTGGGAAAGAAAGAGGGAGAAAAAGTCACTGTTGGCATTCCAGCAGGAGAAATTACATACACGATTGAGTCAATTACCTAGCAACCATTAAAATTGCACCCAGGGAAATAAGAAGTGCTCCAAGTGCTCCTGATACGGTGAATTTTTCAGATAAAAATAATAAAGAGAAAATAAATACAAAAACCACACTTAACCGGTCCAGTGCCGCAACGGCTGAAGCAGGACCCAGTTTTAACGCCGAAAAATAAAAAATCCATGAGAGTGCTCCGGCAATGCCGGAAAACAAAATAAATGTAAAAGCACTTCGATCAATATCGGTTAGAAATTTATCTTTTCCCAGGAAAAAAGAAGTTCCAACCAAAAATAAAGCCATGATAATTGCCCTTACGGTTGTTGCCAGAGTTGTGTCCAGCTTTCCTATTCCGATTTTTCCAAATATTGCAACGAGTGCGGCAAAAACAGCAGATAGTAAACTAAATAAAATCCAGTAAGGCATAATTATTCTTTTTGAGTCAGACTATAAGCATATCCGGCAAGCACTCCTCCTATTAGAGGTGAGGCAACGTAAAGAATAAGAAGCAGCCAGTAGGAGGTAATTCTCATATCAACTAAAATTGCTCCTACTGCAATTGCGGGGTTATACACTCCTCCTGAGATATTTCCTCCGGCAAATGCTCCGGCCATAAGAGTTAGTCCAATTGCCAGACCGTAGTACTGGTTATCCTTTGTTTTAGGAGAGGTAGCAACATGAAGCACTACAAAAGAAAGAGCAAAGGTAAAAATAATTTCAATAAGTGCTGTTCCTAAGATAGAAATTCCTGCTCCGGGTTTGGGCAAGAATGTATTTCCAATAACAAGAAAATAAGTTAAACACGCAAGTGTTGCTCCCAGTATTTGGAAAAAAATATATTTAACTGCTTCCCGGTGATTTATTTTACCTCTGGTATAGACTGCCATGGTAACTGCAGGGTTATAATGTCCTCTTGAAATATACCCTCCCATATAGACCATGGCGGTTAATATAACTCCTATGGCAAGCGGGTTTCCGGTAAAGGCAACGGTTGTAACTAAAAAAAACGTGCCGATGGTTTCAATAATATACTTATTCATAGCAGTCCTTTCTGTTGTTATTCTGCTTGATCAAGTGCAAGTAAATCAAGGCCTTTAATGGGAAGTACTGTACCACTTGTTCCCTGAATGCTTCCAACAATTCTTGCAGTACTTGTCAAAATGCGTGCAACCTGGGCCTCCCGTGTTTTCCATATGCGTTCAAATGCCTTTTTCTCATCTAAAATTTGTTTTTGCATGGATGAGTATACTTCTACAATTGCTTCAATTTGCTGCCTAAATTCATCGCTTGTAACATATGTGTAAATATCCTCGGCTTTTGTTCCCCGGTTTTGAGCAAGATAGCGTTCACGGGCAACATCTGTTAATCCTTTTCTTAAGAGCTCTGCAAGTGGAAGAGCAAATTCATATTTTGTAATCCAAACACCGTCTTTAAGTCCGAAATTAAAAATTTCTTTAGGAAGAACTGTTGAGATAATCACAGGTACATTGGCTTTTGAATTTCTCATGTCATCTTTAAGCTTTGTGATCCATTCATCCGACCACTGTTTAGTGCGTTTGGATTCCCAGAGTATGATTCCGCATATATTTCCAAGGGGAGTTTTGACAGTTTGCGAAAGATCAGCGCCTCTTACCCCTTTTCCAACCGGCTCAATAAGATCGTGCAGAAATGCAGATCTCAGAGTCTCTTCAAAATCCAGCTCCTGAGCCTCTCCCTGTAATTGCTGAGAGCCTTGAGAAGCTTTTCGTTGAGCATCTTCCAAAAGTTTTTTGAGACTTTCAATTTGCTGGGAATACTCTTTTTCTTTTAGATGAAATTTTTCCGACTCCTCCTGAGATGTTTTTTCCCGTATTTTTGTTCTTTCAGCATCAATCTGTCTCTGTTTTTCAAGTTCAAAAGATCTTTTTTCTTCTTCAAGTCTTAATTTTTCTTTCCTGAGGGAAATTTCGCTTTCCTCAGCTTCCCGAAGTTTTATCTCTTTTAGGTGCATCTCTTCTTTTAAAATTTCAAGTTCTTTTTTACCTTTTTCTGATGCTTCCTTTACAATTTTTTCTTTTGCTTCTTTTAAAATTTCTTCCGTCTCTTTTTGAAACTTTTCCTCCATGTTGCGACGAAGCGCCTCTTCAATTGCGATCGGTTTTTTGCAGTTGGGACAAAGGATAGATGAGGACATATTACTTGTTTAAGTATTTTGCCACATTTGCATTATGTTCTTCAATTGTTTTGGCTGGATGGATAGTTCCATTATCGTCTGAAATATAGTAAAGATATTCTGTTGTTGGCGCATCCACGACTGCCTGAATGGAAGCAAGACCTGGATTGGCTATAGGGGTTGGAGGAAGTCCGGGATTTTTATAGGTGTTGTAGAGTGAGTCGATGTTTAAATCATCTAAAGTCAGATCCTTTTTCCACCAGCTTTTTTGATTGGCTTGATAGCCGAGTGCATATTGGACTGTGGCATCAATATCGAGTTTTTGATTTTGATTAAGACGGTTCAGAATGACACTTGCTATAATTGGCCGATCTGAATCGTGTTTTCCTTCCCGTTCAACCAAAGACGCGATTGTAATAAGTTCATCAAGAGTGAGTTGTCTCTTTTGAGCTTTTGAGAAAATATCTGAAGTTATTTTTTTATTAAACTCATTTTGAAACATAGAAATAATAACACTTACCGTTGCCTCTTTTTGTACCTGATAGGTTTCAGGAAAAAGATATCCTTCTTTGGCAACTTTTAAAAACTCGGTTTCCGGAATATTTAATTCTTTTGCAAGTTTTAAAGCTATTTCTTCCCGTCTCCATCCTTCAGGAATGGTTATCCAAACATCCATAGTGCCAATTGTTAAACTATTGGCTATCTCATGCATAGACATAGAAGGGGTCAGGTGAAACTCGCCTGCCTGGATTTTTCTGCCATATCCTCCAAAACGGGACAACAGATAAAAAGCAACCGGAGAGCGAATCAGATTTGCTTTAAATAATTTATCAGAAATAGTACGGGAATCTTCTCCGCTTTCAATTGTGAAACTTACGGCCTCTGTATTGGTTGGATCAACTGGTTTTAATGCCTGGCTCCACCACATATATAAAACAAGAGGTATAGTTACAAGGAGCGCAATTAAAACAATAAATCTCTTTTTCATGAAGCCATCCTATTATACCATTACTCCACCCGATAAATAGGCACATGCTTTAAGGTTTCTTTTGCTTCTTCTAAATGCCATTTGCTTGAGGCATAAAGAGTACAGAGAATATCTCCCTTTTCCACCTTTTGATCAACACGCTGTTCCAGGTGGATTCCCGCCTTTTTATCTAAAGGACATCCTAATATCCGTGAAATTATCGTTAAATCCTGATTGTTAAATCCGCAAACCGTACCCTTTTTGGAACTTGCGACTTCGAAGCGGTATTTTCCTATATGTATTTTCTCAACGGTAATATCCGGATTTCCGCCTTGATGTTTTATTATTTCTCTCATTTTATGCATGGCCATTCCGCTTTTTAATATCCTGTCTGCTGTTTCTTCTCCGCTTTCCGTCTCTTTTTTCCTGGTATCCAGATAACATAAATCAAGAAGTTTTCCGGCAAGACGAATTGCTTTTGCTTCTAAGACCATCGGCCGGTCACTCCTTTGTTCCAAAACTTTCAGTACATCCCGCGCTTCAAGGGAAGGACCTACTGCATGTCCTGCAGGTTCTAAACTTTGATTGACATCAACGGTTAATTTCATTTCAAATTTTCGAGCCAGATAGGAAAATTTTTTGACAATAACATCCGCATCCTTAAACCGGTGAACTTTAAGAGTGGGTCCGACCGGAATATCCAATATTAAATGATTTGCACCCGATGCAACTTTTTTGGCCATTATAGAAACTATTACTTTATCAAATGATTCAAAACGGAGCGGAGTTTCAACCCGTATGATCACATCATCAGCAGGGGCAATTCCTAAATGTCCTCCC
>MFJL01000004.1:21513-22423 GCA_001779195.1 Candidatus Gottesmanbacteria bacterium RIFCSPHIGHO2_02_FULL_39_11 | reverse complement strand
CCCGCCGATTTTATCTACAATTTTTTTTATTTTTTCAGCCGTTAACGTAACGGGAGCCAAGACTTCCATAGTATCAGCGGTTCCTGCAGGAGTGGTAATTGCACGGGACGAATTTTTAGGGATGCAAAACCCGGCTGAAGCAATGATGGGAACTAAGATCATGGTAGTGCGGGTTCCGGCAAGTCCTCCGGTTGAGTGTTTGTCAGCAACAATTCCCCTAAATTTGAGCTTTTTCCCTGTTTCTGCCATTGCTTTGGTAAGATAAAAAAGTTCGGTATTAGTAAACCCTTCATTAAATCCTGCAGCTACAAAATAGGTTGTCAGAATAGGACTTAGTTTTTCTGTCGACATCTCATCCATAAGATTGAAAATCTCTTTATAGGAAAGCTGTTTACCCAGTAATTTTTTCTTTATGGTTTCAATTGCGGCGAGCTCTTCTTTGGAATTTGTGGCGGTTGTATCTCTCATATCTTATGAAGTAAGCTTAGCCGTCACGACGAGTCGTTTAAGCGTGGTTCCCGGTGGGATACAGGTCACCAGTGTTAGTGAAGCTTGAGATTCATCCTGAGAAAGAACAGAGAGATCATCCGGAGTTGTAACTTTCAGATCCGATACTTCATACGTATAGTTTACTGCATCGGAAAAAAGAGTAATTACGTCTCCTTTTTTAAGAGTTGGAAGCTTGGTAAAAATGGTTTTGTAATTAAGAGGATTGTACAAAATTGGCAAGCTCGAGTGTCCGAAAATTACCGGGCTTCCTTTGTTTCCCGGTTGCGGCCCGGTAAATTGGATGAGGCTTTGAGTCAAATCTTCACCTCCCATTATTACTTTTGCATGATCGATTGCCACAGAGGGGATAGAAAGTGTGTATTCGTTGCCAACCTCAGAAATCTTGTAGGATAACGCTTTG
>MFJL01000004.1:9357-21505 GCA_001779195.1 Candidatus Gottesmanbacteria bacterium RIFCSPHIGHO2_02_FULL_39_11 | reverse complement strand
GACGCTTGCTTTGGTATAATCTTTATCAGTTAAATCAAATGATACAGATTCTGCTCTGACGGAAGGAGCAACATCGCGAGTACTTGGAGAATAAAAAAGCTCAAAAAAAACAATAGGGCCTATGGTTGTTGACAGAAGTAAAACCCCAACAAGGAGGAGCCCCAGGGAAAATACTTTCCCTTTTTTGCTTCTTTTTTTGCCCCATTTTTTCCGGGTATCTGTTTTTTTTATATAAGAATATAAAGCCATAAGGGATGGAAAAAATTTCAGCGTGTGCTAATACTTAGAGAAATGTTTTTCTTCGTAACGGGCAAATGGTTAGGCGCAAGAAGCGAGGGACGCGTTGCAGTGAAGGCAACGCCTGAAACTCCCTCTACCGTTTTTAGATAGCTTTCTGCGTCTGCATAAGATGCGCCTGCAATTTTATTTAAAATTTGCGTCGTATCAAATTGAGGGAAAAGAGTAGCGGTAATTTTTGCATCTGTTTTAAAATTGCCGTCCTTATCAGGAGTTAGCGTGTTTGTTTTTATTGAAATTGAATTATCAGAAAGGGTATAACCTGACGGAATAGTGGTAAGATTTTCTTTAGCAAGGGTTATCACATCAGATTCCTGGTAAGAAAACCCCGTGAGAGAAAGTGTGAGAGTAAGCGTCAGATTTTTACCTTCCGTACCGACCTCTCCGCTGAACTTTTTGCTGACAACTTTTTTGGTCGGGGGCGCGTCCAAAAGTTTTTCTCCTGTTGCGAGTTTTTGGGAGAGCTCTTCCCGTGCTTTTCCGCTTAGCTCATCTGTCAGACTGTTTTCCAAGCTGGTCTGATCAGCCTTTGAGACACTTGCAACCTCACGACTAGTGCCTCCTGAGAAAGACTGATTTGCTTTAGCCGTGTATGAGGTATCCGGAAAATCTTTAAATTTAAGCAAACTGCCTCCTGCAATATTTCCGTCCGGACCAATTGAGACCGCAGTTGCCCGTGCTGTGATTTTTCCGAAACTTAGTCCTTCTCCGGTATCAGAAGCTGAGGCAACGGTTGCATCCGTATCAAGCGAAAAACGCAAATCTCCGCTTGAGAGAACTGTTCCTTTTGAAAAAGTTTTACTTGAAGTTGTTTTATTATAGATAAGTACTTCACCTTTCCCTTTTTCTCCTATTTGATTTTTTCCGGTTGTTGCAACCGTTTTTTCTCCGTTTACCTCCACAGTAAGAGAATTAACCGCAATACTTGTCTTGTCAGAAGGAGAGTTCCCTGATGTTTTAAATACTACAGGAATCGTTTGATTTATTGAGAAGGGGTAAACGATAAGAGAAACAGATGCCTGAGGATAAATAGTAACCGCATAATACAAAAATCCGGCTAATATTAGAAATGCCGGTATAAGCCAAATGAAAATGTTTCCGGGAATATTTGGGATAGAAGGGGAGGGTAGAGATTTTCCTTTTATAGAAGAAAGAATACCGTTTAAAAGTGACAAGGGATTTTTCCCGGTATGCGGTTTTTGATCTTGGAGTGTTTCCTCTTCAACCACTTCTGTTTTTTCTGTCAAAGTAATATTTCCATCCTCATCTAATCTTTCAATCTCTGAACTTTCTACAAATCCAAATGTCTCTTCGGCATCCTGTGTTTTAGATTCAACGGTCGGTTCTGTTTCTTTCCCTTTTTTTTCTTCCGGAACTTCTTTTTCTTTAATATCCATGTTTGATTCCAGCTTGTCCGGCTTTTCTTCCTTAAGAGGCTCTGCAGTTGGATCATTGACAAGGTGAACAACACCTCCCTGAATTTTAAGGTGGCCTTTATGGGGAGTTTCTTTTTCATCTTTTTTGACAGGCACATCTCCTTTTGAAACTTCATTTTTAGCGGAAATTGGTTCTTCTTTTGTTACGAGAGCTGAACTCTCTGGGGAGGCATCTTTTTCCTTTTTTATGATCGTAATATCAATATTTTTCAACAAACTGCTTGCTGCTGCTTCAACAAGGGCTACAATTACGTCTTTTGCGGAAAGAATTTCAACTTTTGGAGTATGCAGAAATGATGAATTTTTATGCCAGGGAAATTTTAGAAGTTCGGATTTAATATTTTCCAAGTCTTCACTGTGGTCAAAAAGGATAATGCGGGAAGGCATAATCTCTGTTTCAAACTTCGGGATAGTATTGGCAAAATCATCAATAATTGACTCGCTTCTTTCTATGACAATATTTTTATATATTTTTCCGACTCTAATTAAACTAAAGGTACAGTAAGTTTTTTCCAGATGGAGTAAAACTGCAGTTGCAGGAGAACCCTCTTCCCGTTCTATGGAGAATGCCAAAGCTTGAGGATACTCGATAAATCCGTTTGGTTTTAAATTTAAGTCTTTGGTGATTTTTTTAAGACGGTTAAGATATTCGGGTTTAACATTGTCACCTTCCAGGTAAAAAAGAGGAAGCGCAAAAACAACCCTCTCAACTAAAAGGTTTTCCAAAGACTGCGACTCAGCGCTACTTATCGCCATATCCGCAGCTTCCGTCTCATTCTCTCCTTGTGCAAAGGTACTCTCACCGGTACCAAGAAGAGTAACCACGGACCCCTTTATTTGTGCAATTGCCGCGCGAATCTTACGCTCTTCAACGGCGAGTGTCAGAAAGTAACTTGTCGCTTCTTTTTTTGGCAGAAGTTTGGACAGTAAAGACATGGTTTAGTTAAGGACAGCGTACACACGACGAGTATTGGCGCTTACGCCCTCCTCTTTAACTATCTTAAATGAACCTAAGGTGCGTGTAAAGTCTACATGTGGTCCTCCACACACTTCTTTTGAAAAGTTTCCCATTGAATACACCTTTACTTTCTCAGGATAGTTAGCTTGCGGGACTGTCAGAGCGCCTTCTTTAATCGCATCGAGAAGAGGCATAACTTGCATCTTTACGCTAAGATTTGCTTTTATTTTTTCATTTACCAAATCTTCAATTCTTTTAATTTCATCTTCTGTCAGTTTTTTCGGATGGGTAAAATCAAACCGGAGTCTTTCTGCCGTAATATGACTCCCTTTTTGTCTAACTTGATCTCCAAGTGTTGTTCTTAACGCTTGTTGGAGAAGGTGAGTTGCAGTATGAAGTTTTGTTGTCATCTCGGACTGATCCGCAAGACCGCCTTTAAAAAGTTTCGCTGCTAATGTTTGAGAAAGTTTTTTATGTGCTTCTTGAGCATTTTCAAATGATACTCTTTCGGTGTCATTCAAAGGATAACCTCGTTGATTGGAACGTTCAACAAAAAGTTCATAAGGAAAACCATAAGATTGTAAAAAGTTAAAAGCATTTAATCCATTAAGTTCAGATGAGGAAAGCTTCTCAAATTGTTTAAGTGCTCTATCAAGAGTTTGAGAAAACTTAAATATTTCTAATCCGATAATTTCTGTTATTTTCTTTATGGATTGTTCTTGAAAATACACGTCTTTATAAGTCTCTATAATAGCTTCACTAATAGATTCAAAATCGGCTTCATTAGTTTTTTCTTGTAGGTCATGCATTTTAACTGCGGCTCTTCGAAGTAAGCGACGTAATACATAACCTTGTGTTTTATTATTTGGAACTACTCCATCAGCTATTAAGAATACAGACGCTCTAATATGATCTGCGATAATCCGCATTGAGTGTTTATTTTTCTCATCTGAATATTGTTTTGCTGTAGTATCTTGGATTCTTTCAATGACTTTTTTAAATGTAGATGATTTAAAAATATCTGGTTCATTTTCAGTTGCCGCAACCAGTCTCTCAAGCCCTCCTCCGAAATCCACATTTTTTTTGGGAAGTTCTTTAAGAGTCCCGTCTTCCTGTTTCTGGTACTGCATGAAAACTGAGTTTCCAATTTCCAAAAACCTACCGCAATCACAGTTGGGATGGCATTTTTCTCCGAATTGAGATTCATGTTTTACCTCTGTAAACTCAAAAAATACTTCACTGTCTGGCCCACCGGGTTCACCGGGAGGCATAGCTTCAGGAACGCCAGATCTAGACCACCAGTTTTTCTTAACGCCATAAAAAAAGATATGATTTCCCGGTATTCCCAGTTTTTTCCAGATATTATAAGATTCTGTATCCTTTGGAACATCTTTATTTCCTTCAAATACGCTTATATACAACTTTTCTTTGGGAAGGCTTAATTCCTTAGTTAAAAATTCATAAAACCAAAGTAATTGTTCTTCTTTAAAGTAATCTCCCAGTGACCAATTTCCGAGCATCTCAAAAAAAGTCGTGTGACGATTATCTCCAACTTCCTCAATATCCTGAGATCTGAATGATTTTTGACTATTAACCAGCCGTTTGCCTAATGGATGTGGTTCGCCCAGTAAATAGGGAATTAATGGCTGCATTCCGGAACTGGTAAAAAGAGTCGTTGGATCATTTTCAGGAACAAGGGGAGATGAGGGAATCTCTTTATGCCCATGACGGATAAAATAGTCAACATATTTTTTACGGATATCTTGGTGAGTCATAAAAAGATTAAAATAAGTTATTAAATTGTTTTATTGTTAAATGGTTAGTAAGAATTCAGTCTGGCTGTTTAATACAATTCTAGCCTTTGGTTGTGTTTTTTACTAGATTCCGTTCCTACCGCTTCGCTGATATTTTTATACCCTTCTTTTTCCAGCAAATCTGAAAGTCCCAGATTTATATCGGAAATCAATTGAGGACCTTTATAAATCATCCCGGTAATCATCTGTATGAGACTTGCGCCTTTTTTAATTTTCACAAAGGCGTCTTGAGCCGAAAATACTCCTCCGCAGCCAATAATTACAAACCGCTTTTTATATTTTTTATAAGCCAGGGCAATTAATTCGTTGGAGCGCTCATATGTCGGTCTTCCCGAAAAATTTCCTACATTCCACTTGGCTACCTCATCAGGATCTAAAGCGGGATTTTTCCTGTCTTTTTGTAAATTTCCGAAAATAACTCCGGCGGGGGAGTGCTTGGCAATTACCGCAAGCATTTTCAGCACATCTTTATTTGTCTCATTTATCGGCATCTTTATAAACACCGGTTTTGTCAGTTTTAATTTATCCACCGCTGTTAATAACCGGTTCAAAGCGACTTCCGGATAAAAAGAGACCGATCCGTATAAATTCGGGCAGCTGATATTTAATTCATAATAAGCATTTTTTAATTTAGCCCATCCCAATCTTTTAAACGTCATAACGATATCATCTATCACTTCTTTTTCACTCATTTCCTGTTTTACATTTGTTCGACCTACGCTTATCCCCACAGGAATTCTAAACTCCTTACCCGCCAGTTTTTGGACGACAACTGCCACTCCCGGGTTTCTAAATCCTTTGTTTACCATAAGAGATAATGATTTTGGCAGCCGGCCTAATCTGGGCTTGTCATTTCCCTCACATGCCGTATTTGTGATCGTTCCTATGCTTTGAAAACCAAAACCCAATGGCTCTAAAATCTGTGTCAGTCTGGCTTCATAATCAAACCCAGCTGCAAGACCTATCGGTCCCTCAAAGTCTATTTCTAATAATTTTTGATATAATATCGGCAAATTTTGCTTTACCATTATTCTCATCACCTTTTTCATTCCCGGAAGCCTACCCATAGTTTCGCCGCTTCTTGTCATTGTGGTGTGTATTATTTCCGGATCCATTTGAAAAAAAATCGGTTTTAAAATACAAGCATATACCCATCTTCCCGCGGTTATTATCAAGCGTTTTCTCTCCGCGTAAAACATCATCTCGCTGCATACAAACAGGAGCGTACTTATCAGTGCTGATCCCATGCAGTATAAGCATATTTCATGGATAATTCCCAACTGCAGATACACAAAATATCCGGACATCACTATTCCCACAGCGCTTTGTCCCAACACTATATACCTGGCCCACCGTTTCTTCCCGTATGTAGCCCATGCAAGAAGAAAGAGCATCAAACCATAGTTAACTAATCCCCACACTGCCAACGGTATTCCAAACAGTACGGCATATTTACTCCTAAGTACTGCTCCGCAGTCTATCCAAATGGAGGGATGTGCCGGACAGGGGAGAACAATCATTCTAAAGTGTTCTAAAGTCAAATATCCTGCATCAGCTATTCCTAAGAGAGCTAAAATAAGGAGTACCCAATATCCGATCTTCATGTCCTGTAGGATACCAGAATCAAAGCCAAAGCTCAAAATTTTGTCAGGAAAGTATTTTTCCGTTTTTCTTGAAGAATTTTTTGCGGACGTCTTGAGTCATTTTTACTCCCTGGGTCTGAATTGTCTCTATTTTTTCGAGGGTGTCACTCATTTTATTCATTACTTCTTTTGATACCGTATCTTTTTTCTCATTTAACTTTTCTTCTATTTCCTTTTTTACAACCTCCGCGTCCTCAATAAATGATTCTCCCTGTTTTTTAAGTTCAGTTACTTTCTTTTCTAAATCACCCTCAAGCTCTCCTGCTTTTGAGGTAATTTTTTCTGCAAGTTTTTTTCCTTCTTTAGTTCCTAAAATAAAGATAAGAACTGCTCCGATTAAGCCTCCCAAAACAAGACCTGCCATAAAAGAAAAGTTTTTATTTTTCATCAGATGTTTCCTTCTTTTTAAATAATCGCATTAAGCTAAATGCGGATCTTATGCCTTCTCCAAATCCACTGAAGCTTTGAAATGATTTTCCTATATTTCCGGTAAAGTTTGCGGCCTGCTCCATCATAGTGTTTATCTTTTTAAGCATGTTTCGTACTTCAACGAGAATCTGTACTACCTGCCATCCAATAAGAGCCAAAACTCCCGTAAGGGTGAGTACAACAACCGCAAGAAGAATAGTAGTAGTCTGATCCATAGGCAGTAGCTTAATTATAAATTCTTAGTTTTAAATTGAAAAGAGGGAGGAAGTGTATCAAAAGAGAAATTAAAAATCGAAAAGCTCAAAATCCAAAATTAAGGATTATTATTTTCCTGATAAGAAACAATTCTTGTGATGGTGTGTTTTTTTCCGTTTTTTCTTACCGACTGGATGATAATAGTATTAATCCCCGGGGTTAAAGTCAGAGTTGTTTTAAATTCTCCGTTACCCTCGAGAGCTATTTTTTGATCATTTACTGAAAGAACCACATCCGAATCTGTTTTTCCACTTACTTGTATATCCTTACTTTTGACGATTTCTCCTTCCTGCGGCCTATCAATGGTTAAGTCGGGCGGACTGGTATATGCCCGGTATTGGGAAAAGAGGTACCCGAAAAAAAGAGTGAGAAATGCGGTAATAAGAGTAATGGTTACAATCTGAGGAGTAATACGGAGAGAAAAAGGGAGTGAATCTCCTTTTAATTTCTGAGGAAGAACTTTTATTTCTTCTTTTTCGCTGAATTGTCGTCTGAAAACTGCAAGAATCTCATCCGGAAGAAGGCCTAAAAAAACGCTGTAGTTTTTCAGAAACCCTTTTATATAAGGAAGAGAAGGAAGATCGCTCCATCTGTTTGTTTCTAAAGCTTCTAGAAATTTTTTCCGGATACGAAGTGTTTTTTCAACCTCTTCTAAAGAAAGGTGTTTTTCAAATCTTGCTTTTTTGAGAATTTCGCCAACAGTACGCATATATTAGATAACAGATATTGTCATTCCGGGCTTGACCCGGAATCCAGTTGACTAGATACTGGATCCCGCATCAAGTGCGGGATGACGATTTATTATGTAAATCGTGAATTAACAAGGCTTAACAGTATTTGGAGACAATTATACTACTATAACTATTCTGTTTTATTTTCAGGGGCAGAAAGATTAGATAGAAATTCATCTGCGTTTTTGATAAGTACGTCCCGCGGCTTTGCTCCTTCGCCACTTCCTATTACGCCTTTAGCTTCAAGCTCGTCCATAATTCTTGCTGCCCGGGCATAGCCGACTTTTAGCTTTCGCTGTAAGAAAGATGCAGATGCTTTGGAGTATTGGCAAACCAAACGTACTGCTTCTTCAAAAAAAGCATCGGTATCATCATTTTCTCCCATTCTAGCAAATGTACCATTTCCTCCTCTGATCGGAACATTAATTGAGGTGACTTCCTCTGTGTATTGTACCGGCTGATTCTTATTTTTTAGAAATTCAACTAATTTGCTAATCTCAATTTCTGACACATAAGTTCCCTGGATGCGGGTAGGTTTGGCTTGATCCGGAGGAACATAAAGCATATCTCCCCGTCCTAAAAGTTTTTCAGCACCGGGAGTATCCAGAATGACACGGGAGTCCATCATGGCAGATACATTAAATGCGATTCGGCTGGGAATATTTGCTTTAATAAGTCCGGTAATAACATCAACAGAGGGCCTTTGGGTTGCCAGGACAAGATGAATTCCCGTTGCCCGTGACATCTGAGCCAGCTTACAGATCGCATCTTCAACTTCGGCAGGAGCAAATGCCATAAGGTCAGCCAATTCATCAATAAAAATGACAATATAGGGAAGCGCCTGAAATCCGGAAAGCTCGTTGTAACCGTCTATATTGCGAACTCCCACTTCTGCAAACATTTTATATCTTCTGTGCATTTCATTAATTGCCCATCTAAGTGCTGAGAGGATTTTATCCGGCTCAACGATAACCGGAGTAAGAAGATGCGGAATGCCGTTAAAAAGAGTAAGTTCAACTCGTTTTGGATCAACGAGAATAAGACGTACTTCAGAGGGTTGGGAGCGAAAAAGAAGAGAGGCAATCCAAGCATTAATTAAAACTGATTTTCCGGATCCGGTTGTTCCTGCAACCAGAACATGAGGCATTTTGGCAATGTTTGCAATTACTGGATTTCCGGATACGTCAAGTCCCATGGCAACTAAGAGCTTTTCAGATCTTTTCTTCATCGTTTCAGATGAGAGCATGGTCCTTAAAGTCACAAATTCCAAAGACCGGTTTGGTACTTCAATTCCGACTAAATTTCTTCCCGGAATAGGGGCTTCAATACGGATTTGTCCCGTGGGAGCAGCAAGTGCCAGAGCCAGATCATTTGCAAGAGAAGTAATTTTAGAAAGCTTTGTACCCAGGGCAATTTCGAGGGCATACTGAGTAACAGCCGGTCCTAAATTTACTTCAGCAACCCGGGCTGTAATTCCAAAACTTTCTAAGGTCTTTTCAATGGTCTGCGCGTGGTTTTTCATATCACCCCGATCTGCTTTTTGTCCGGGAACTGATGTCAGAAGTGAAAGGGGAGGATAGTCCCATGGTTCACTTTGAGTTGGAAGATTAGAAATAACAGCAGTTCCCAATCCCACCATATCCTTATTTTGCCCGTCATGTTTTGGTTTGTTTACAATAGGTTCCACTCTTCGAATGTTATTATTTATAGCCTTAAATGGTTCTTTCTGGTTTAATTCCCGTTTTAATTCATTTGGACTTTTAAGAAGAAGTTTTTGTACAAACGCCGACTTTTCTTTCCTGGCAGTCATATTTTTAACTATACCTCCCAGTTCTCTAAAAATTGCAGAAGCAGCTTCAATAATTTCTTCAAATGAGATATCAAATAAAACTACAAGTCCTACAGAAAGCATAAGAAGCAAAATAACAATTGCTCCGATATCTGAGGCAAAATGAGAGAAATTTAACCAAATTTTATCTCCGTAACTCCCTCCCCGGGTTAACGCTATAAGACAGATAAAAGAAAGCAAGAGCCCAATTGAGATATGGGCTTTGGAAAGAAAAAACTTAATACGCAGTAAAAGAAATCCAAAAGAGGTAAAAATTAAAGGAAGCAGGTAGGTTCCCCATCCGATTTTATCAGTGAATTTCTGTTTAAGAATATCTAAAGAACTTCCTTCCTTTAAAAAAGAGACAAATAGTAATACTGCAGCTCCGAAAAGAAAAAGGGCTGTGAGGGTAAAAATGGTATTGCTTTTAATCTTGGTTCTTGAATTTCTTCTTCTGGTTCTTCTTCTGGGCATATGAAATTATTATATCAGGTTATTTGTAAATAACCACGCTAAATATATCCTATAGTAATTAGAGGGGGATTGTCAAGTTAACAGAAGTTAAGCATTTGTCATTGCGAGGAGCGTAGCGACGTGGCAATCTCGATTTAAATAGGATTATTTTGCTGTATTAATAGAAAATTTGTATGCAGGGTGAAAATAAAATAGGCCCGTCACTATGTATCTGATCATCACTTACATTCACTTCCTTAGTAGTGTAGTTAACAGATAAAACTCCTTTGTACTTTCCCTCATCACAAAGAGTAGTTTTTAAATAGGGAGGTTCAAGAGTAAATTCTTTTGTGACATTATATTGTTTTATAATCGTATTTATATCTTCTTTGGTAAGATTGAACTGGCATTGGTTACTTCCGCTTGCGCAATCTGGAAAATAAGAAGCATCAATATCCCTGTTATTTACAACCCTTACAGTTAAGGAATAGTTCCCGAGTATATTTTTTAACGGCAAAAACTGATATGAGATGAGGTAGGATCCGTTATCATAATGTTGTGAGGCATATCTATCGAAGATAAAATTTTTCCGGAAATACGCCTCCCCCGTAATTTGGATAAAATGGTCATCTGCGAGCTGATGCACAGAATAGGGAATCTCCACATTAAAAAATTGTTTTGTTTTCAGAACAAGGTGGTTATCCCTGATAATTATCAATCCTGAGCTTATAAGTATGAATAAAATAAATAGAAAATCAATAAGGATAATGCGGCGGGATATCGCTTCATTTTTTCGGAAGATGAGGAAAAGTATCAGTCCTATGATGAATAAAATGGGTATGAATAACATAGGGGCAACGCGCGAATAAATAGTAAGAGGATCCAATACTCTAAAACCCAAGGGTGTATTTCCCATGATGATTATATTATTACTCCAAGTCTTAAGGCTTTACAACGACGGTATGAGCAAGAAGATCTCCAATACGCTGTTTTCTTTTGGTAAGAATAATACAAATGATCCCAAGGATATAACTCCCTAAAATTACATCAAGTATTCTTCCGAAGTTTCTTATGAGTGCTCCTGTTATCGTGCATGGTCGTCCATCAACCATCATTACTTTAATTCCCAATATTTTTTTTCCTACAGTCTGGCCATAAAGTCTTTCTGTAACAGAACAATATAATATTAAAAGTAATCCTCCCGTTATCGCAAGAGACTTTTCCTCAATAGTGTGTCCTAAAAGATAGTAAATTAGGATAAGAGGAACTACGACAATCAATTGGTCAATAAGGTTTGCCTCAGCTCTTATAAGTACTCCCTGATATTGCAGTGGAGTAAAAGCATCTGAAACTTTTTCCCTGATTTGGTTATTTGGAGTTATTGCTTGAGAAGGTTCGAGCTTCCAATGGATAACTACCAATACCGGCATACTAAGATAAATAAGAATATTTATAAAAAAGTGCTGAGGTAGCGACGTGATACTGCCAAATATCGGAAAAATACTTTCAATTACAAACCAAGCTGTATGGATTAGTAATAAACTCACAATAAGACGATATAAATTTCTTTTTTTCTTGATAAGTACGTATGCAGCAAAAAAATACGCATAGCCAAAAAATAACGATACTGCACCTTGGATAATGTTGGTTTCTGAATTAGTGTAGCCTAAAAGAAGGATAAGAGTTAAAAGAATACCAAACAAAAATCCTCCGGTAAGAAAGGAGACGATTGCTACAATTCTAGCAATTTTTCCTATAAATTCTTTCTTTATATTTAATCCCCTTTCTGGAGAAAAGGTTGCTATACTTCGATAATTACTCCCAGAATAAGAGGCCGTCTGTGGGTTTCTTTGTAGAGAAATTCTTCCAAGTTTCCCTCTATTTGTTTCCGGACATATCCCCAGTCATGTATCCGTCCGCTTTTGAGGTGAAGGGAATCTAAAACAACTTTTTTTGCCTCCCCAAGAAGCTCACCGGATTCTTTGATATATACAAACCCCCGGGAGATAATATCAGGTTCAGCAGTCACTTTTCCGCTTTGGGCCTCAATTGGCACGACCACAATAACAATTCCATCGCTTGCCATGGTCTGACGGTCCCTTAGAACTACATTTCCTATATCTCCTACTCCCAGACCGTCAACCATGATATTGCGCAGGGATACTTTATCGCTTATTTTATATGATTTATCCGGGAAGAATTCTATAATATCATTGCTTTTGGGAAAAATAATATTTCGCTTTGCATATCCCATACGCTCCGCAAGTTCCTCAAATCTTTTCATCTGACGGATGGTCCCGCCAA
>MFJL01000004.1:0-9319 GCA_001779195.1 Candidatus Gottesmanbacteria bacterium RIFCSPHIGHO2_02_FULL_39_11 | reverse complement strand
CATTTTCATAACCGGGAATTGGATCTGCTGAGAAAACAACTACATCTCCCTCAGATATGGAAACACTTTTATGATTTCCTTCAGCAATCCGAGATAAAGCTGAATTAGGCTGGGCTTGGGAGCCGGTCACAATCAGCGCCAGTTCCCCCGCGTGATGCCTTTTTATATCTTTTTCTGAAATAACATACATGTCCGGAAAATCAAGATATTTCAGTTTCCGTGTCACTTCGACATTTTTAAGAATTGACCGGCCTAAAAAGCAGATTTTCCGGTTATTGCGGATTGCCACCGTTATGGCCTGCTGGATGCGGGAAACATTGGATGACTGGGTAGTAAAAATAAATTTGCCCTTCGTTTTTCTTATTTCTTTTTCCAGAGTATCTTCAATTACCTGTTCAGAAAGAGTAACTCCGGGAGACTCAATCCGGACACAGTCAGAGAGTACACACGTAATCCCTTCCCGGGCAACCCGTGCGATTTTTCCTACATCTGTCCGTTTTCCGTATATGGGTGTCCAGTCGAATTTATAGTCTGATCCGTGATAAAAAATACCAATAGGAGTTCTGATGATAAGATTGGAGGCATCAGGAATGGAGTGAGTCACATTCACAAATTCAACGGTAAAGGGTCCAAAGCGGAGAGTGTCGGTAAACTTGACACTGTTTACCTGATTTTGTAACCCGAAATCTTCCAGTTTTACTTTTACAAGGGCGCTAGTTAAGGTAGTTCCATAGACAGGTACTTTAAGCTCTGGTAAAAGATAGGGAAGAGCGCCTATATGATCCTCATGTCCGTGAGTCAGAACAATTGCGCGGAGTTTATCCAGCTTATCTTTAAGATAACTAATATCCGGAATTACAAGGTCAACTCCAAACATGGCTTCATCCGGAAATCCTATTCCGCAATCAACCACGATAATATCTGAGATTACATTTCTCTGGCTTCTATATTCATACGCATACATATTTTTGGTGACATTACCAAATCCCCCCAGGGGAATGATGCGCAGGGAAGCACCTGAGGATAGGTTAGGTTGAAAGAATGACATAAGATGAAAAATAACCCAATCATCCAATAACCCAATAAATGATTAAATTTTTAAATTTCTTCCATTTATTGGTACTTATTGGGTTATTGGTACTTATTGGTTTATTCTTCCATTCTACCATGCCGGGAGGAATTCTTTTACATTGGTTTGAGTTATATGAAATGAAGTACCTTTTCCTTCTACCAACATTCTGGCAACTTTTCTGCATACACCATTTATCGTCCGCTCAAGAGTACGGATGCCAGAATCAAATCCCAAAGGTCTGACAATTGCGGGCCATACGTCATCGTCAATAATAAGCTGGCCTTTGGTAATTCCGGCTTCGGCCACTATTTTGGGAAATACGTAAGACTGGGCAATAATAATTTTTTCCTGATCTGAATAAGAAGGCATCTGAATAGGTTCAAGTCTATCCATAACTGCAGTTGAAATATTACTTGTATTGTTGGCTGTTGCAATAAAAAGAGTTTCAGAAAGGTTAAAGGGAAAATCGATAAAATGATCGGTAAATGCTGCGTTTTGTTCCGGATCCAAAAGTTCAACTAAAACTCCCATAATATCAGCCCGTGCTTGTTCTGAGACCCGGTCCAGCTCATCTAAGAGTATGACAGAATTTCGGGTCCCTGCACGCCTGAGTGCTTTTACGACATGTCCGGGTTCTGCATCCGGCATAATTCGGGACTGACCTCGAAGGTCCAGTGCCGACCCCATGCCTCCAAAAGGAATTCTGATAAATTTTCTATTCATCGCATCTGCAACTGATTTGGCAATTGTCGTTTTTCCGGTTCCCACAAGTCCTACAAAGAAAAGAACCGGGGCGCGCATCACATGTTTGTTAGCGCCTCCTTGCGGGTCGCTATTTAATTTCATCACAGATAAATATTCCAAGATCCGGTTTTTGATATCTGAAAGACCGTAATGGTTCCGGTCCAGTATCTCTTTAGCTTTAATCAGATCCAAATTATCACTGCTTTTTATGTTCCAGGGAAGGTTGGTAATCCAGTCAATATAGTTTTCTACCTGGTCAAAGTTGGTGTGGGATCCGCCATATTTAAAGGAAAAATTAACCAAGCGAAGCATGGTTGCGGCTTTATCATGTAAATCGGAAGGAAGCTCAGCAGATTCCAGTCTTTCAGATAGCTTTTTAAGCTCCACAATTTCAAGCGGCTGATCTTGGGCAGTTGAGTCCATAGAAGAATTATACAACGGAAAATTCTTCAATTATATGATCAGTTATAGAATAAGTTATATGATTAAAAGTTATATTAAAAGTTATTGATAGACTATTTCTTTATAAACTAAACTGATATAGTTAATAATAAATAATTCAAATCATTTAATATAATATGTCTCAGGTATCTAAACGAATCATAGATCCACGAGTGTTAAATTCTCTGGAGGAGATGTTCCTTGATTCTATTCTTTCATGTTCTACTCTACAAACCACTAGGGATTATCTAAATGATATTCTTACCCCCACTGAAAAAATTATGCTTGCCAAGCGTCTTTCTATTGCTTATTTGTTGTTAAAAGGCCACGACTATCGCACGATCCGATCAATAGTAAAAGTAAGTACTCCAACAATTGGGGTGGTATCAAGAATATTGAAACTTCAGGGAAATGGTTTGCGTTCTATCCTTTCTCAATTTCACAAGAAGCGTGAAATAAAAAAAATTCTTACCGAACTGGGTGAGGCGGCGTTAATTATCCTCGAATCAGGAAAAGGAGGAAACTGGAAGCACGCAGGGCAAATTAAATACAAAAGAAAACTTCTTAACCACCAACCTCTATAAAAACCTCATAAAAATGGAAGCTAGATTTTCTGAGGTTACTCCCAATGAAAAGTGATATAGTTAATGATAAATGATTCAAATCATTTATACAGTCTAAAGGAAAAAAGTATACCCACTGTCTAAAGAATCGGGCTCTTGGCAAGTTTTTAAATATCATTTATAGCTATAATAGGTAATTTAGCGTTATAACGGTTACAATAAAGTCTATGGCAGACACGAATATTGAAAGCAGTATAGGTCAACATTCTTCTAATAATAAAGCTCCGAGTTCCAACAACGAACCGCCTCCGAATCCATCGGGTTTGGATAAGAAAATATCCAGGAGGAATTTTTTTAAAGTCGCAGCTGGTACTGTAAGCACATTAGCGATGAGCGGTAGCCAAGCTCCTCCAGTAGACCAGACTCAGAAACCGGACCATAAACCAACGGTTCAGCCCTCAGTCGATACTCCACCAGCAGTTGAAACGGAACACAACACCTATACACCCGCTTTATTGGTAGGTATTAGTCCCGTGAAAGATTATTTAGCTGAACTTAAGAAGGAAGGTATTCTTGATGAGACGGTTCAACCCTTCGACTTCAATACATTTCTCAAAAAAACTACGGGTGGTGATTATGAAGTTCTCGAGGCACAGTTCAAAAGCGAAAAAGGTGTAAAATGGAATCTGGTAAGTACCGAAGGCTTTCAATGGCTTAAGACTAAGGGACACCTGAAGGAAGCGGTAAGCCTCGGTTTTGCACAGTATCTGAATCTTGCCGCTTCTTCCGGTACGGGCAAAAGAATGCTTGAATACCGATCGGAACAAAACAGCAAAGCCAGAAAAATGGACCAACCGTCTGATATACCGCCAGAACTTTCTTTTGAAGTATTCCCACTCATGGGAAAACTAAGTTTAACTGATAAAGAGAGTGAATATCTCATTTCGTACCTTCTCCAAGAAAAGAAAAATCACAATGATAAATCCTATCGTGAAATCGCTCAAGACCTGAGAAAAGAGGATCTTGAAATATATATAAAAGAACAGAAGGAAAATAAAGAGGTGCCGCCAGACAAATTTCCCCTAAAACCTGCAAAAATGATAGGAATCGAGCAATTCTTCCAAACTATGAAAGAACTAGGACTGGATGATCATGGTAACCCTCAATATGAATTTGAGATAAATGCCGAAGAACTCGGCGAAGCTCTCAGAAACTCCCCGGATACGGTTGTAGCCGTACTTCACCCATTAGGCCCTGTCAGATTTACTCTTGGATTTAATGTACCTCAAAAAGATCTGGATGATCCTAATCAAGGATGGGTGGGAGGTGAAATCAGAGAATATATGCGTATGGAGTTAGGCATGTATCTGGGTGTAAAAGCTTATTATGATGAGTCAAGTATCACCTCCCTTAAATCACTAGCGGGCCGAAGCCGAATGACAGACAAATTTTTTGTCCAGTCGGCAGGAAACAACGGTACGGACATATCGAAATTAACAGGGGGAAAACTGCCGGAAGCCAATAATTTCGCCCTAGTCGCCGCATGGAATAATATAAAAGATGAGCCATATGCCGGTGTCGAAGGTCCAGCTGGACAGGTATACTTTGTAGATCCTTTTCCAAGACAAACCGCAGGCGCCGCAACGGAGATTGTAGCGGAATGGCTGGTTGAACAAAATACGGATCCCAAAAAAGCCAAGCAAATACTTGATCAACACTCAAAAGATTTTAAAGGAAAAAGCAGGGTAGTGGATTTCAGTCCCGGACCATCTATTGTGAATTGGAACAATCCGGAAAATTATAAAAAAGTCGAATAAACTATAGACTAACGAAAAACTCCGCAGTAGTCTCCTCCAGGTATCTGCTTATACGCATCTGGATCAATCGTTATGTAGTCTGAATATTGAAAAACATAAGATTGTAATAATAATATGAGAATGAATGTATACGATGCCTAAACAGATTTGGTATTGAAGCACGGCGAATTAAATAATGAAGCGTCATTGACTATATTTTCTTCAACGCTTGGGAAAGATCATCAATTAAATCTTCCGTATCCTCAATTCCCACTGAAAGCCGGATCAGTCCGTCAGAAAGTCCTATCTTTTTCCTTTCTTCAGGAGGGACGGATGCGTGAGTCATGGAAGCCGGATGTTCGATAAGGGACTCAACAACTCCTAAGCTCTCTGCAACTGAAATCAATTTCAATGACTCTAAAAACCTTACGGAAGATTTTAAATTCGTGTTTAATTCAAATGAAAGCATTCCGGAGAATCCGCTCATTTGTTTTTTCGCGATATCATATCCTTTATGGGAGGGGAGACCGGGAAAATATATTTTCCTGACTTTAGAATTTTTTTGTAAAAACTCAATTACTTTAAATGCATTTTCCTGGTGCTTTTCCATTCGCAGAGAAAGTGTTTTAATCCCGTTTAATATCATAAAGCTGTCAAACGGGGAAAGAATCGCTCCGACTGCATTTTGTAAAAACTTTATTTTTTCTGCAAGACTTGCATTGTTTATCATTATTGCTCCGGCAACACTGGTTGAGTGTCCTCCGATATATTTAGTCATGGAGTGAATAACGATATCCGCTCCCAAATCCAGCGGTTTCTGAAAATAGGGAGATGCAAAGGTATTGTCCACAACGGTAAGAAGATTATATTTCTTTGCGGCAGTTGAAACAGATGCAATGTCAATTATTTTCATTAACGGATTCGTGGGGGACTCGACCCATACCATTTTGGTATTTTTCCGAATATATTTTTCTATATCTTTTCCCGTTGCAAAATCTGCAAAAGTAAATTCAAGTCCAAAATCCTGAAATACGCGGGTAAAAAGACGACGCGTCCCGCCGTACACATCATCAATTGAGATGACATGGTCGCCCTTTTTAAGTGAGAGAAGAATGTTGGTTATTGCTGCAAGTCCGGACGAGAATGCATAGGCAAATTTTGCATGTTCTAAATTTGCGAGATTTTTTTCTAAAGCTCCCCGGGTGGGGTTACCGGACCTTGAATATTCCAGTCCGGCAGTCGGCTTATCTACTTTACTTCTGGCAAATGTTGTTGAAAGATGAATAGGAACTATTACGTCTCCGAATCCGCCGTCTTTTAAGTTAGGTTCATTTCCGGCATGTACTGCGTTCGTTGAAAATTTCATAAGATACTCCTTATATAATTAAAGCCTCCGACTGCTGGAGGCTTCTCTGTTAATAATACTGTTAGACAACCTCCTATGTAAGAGGGTTACAACAGCAAATAGAAATAGTTTTGTTCCAAATTTTCATCGTCAGCCGATAATATATAAATTTAATAGAAAGGTCAATATACTAACAGACTTACGTAAACAAAAAAGCTCTCTTTAGAATCTCTTTCGGAATCCACCTCTGTGGTCGCTGTTTCCACGTCTGTCTCCTCCGCCTCTAAATCCTCCATCACGTCTGGGTTCTCTTGCCTGGGGAGGACGCTTCGCTGCATCTTCTCCAAAGAGCATGGAGAGATTAATTCTTCCCTGGCTGTCAATTTCAATGACCCGCACCCGCACCTGCTGGTCAAGAGATACTACCTGGTTGGGGTCTGAGACATATTCTGTCGACATTTGTGAGACGTGAACCATTCCTTCTTTTCCGGGAAGAATCTCAACAAATGCTCCAAAAGGCAGAATCCGTTTTACAATTCCTTCGTATACTTCCTCCGGCTGAACGACTTTTATAATTCCGTTAATCCACCGGGTTGCCGCTTCAATTCCTTCAGGAGAGGTACCCATGATGGTTACTTTTCCGTCATCATCAACCTCAACAGTACACCCTGTCTCAGCAATAATTTGCCGTATCATTTTTCCTCCAGGACCTATGACCTCTCCAATTTTATCCTGGGGAAGAGTGATTTGGGCAACTTTAGGCGCATACTGAGAAAGAGTAGGTCTGGGTTGCGGCAATACCGCGGTCATTTTTTCCAAAATATGAAGTCTTGCTTTTTTGGCACGGGAAAGAGTCTCTTCAATCATTTTGTCCGTAAGTCCATGGATCTTAACATCCAGTTGGATTGCCGTAATGCCTTTTTCAGTTCCCGCAACCTTAAAGTCCATATCACCTGAAAAATCCTCGATACCTATAATATCTGAAAGAATGACATAATCCGTATCACTTTTAGTCATAAGTCCGGTTGCGATTCCTGCAACGGGACGTTTTATGGGAACTCCGGCATCCATAAGAGAAAGTGTCGACCCGCATGTACTTGCCATGGACGTTGAACCGTTGGATGACATAACTTCTGATACAAGTCTTATGGTGTATGGAAATTCTTCTTCAGTGGGAATTACAGGAAGAAGAGCGCGTTCCGCAAGTGCCCCGTGTCCAATTTCTCTCCTGCTGGGAGTACCGATTCTTCCGGTTTCACCTACTGAGTAAGGAGGAAAAGAATAGTGATGCATATACCTCTTGGCAGTTTCTCCTTCGGGACTTTCAATCAGCTGTTCCATGGAGGGAGCTCCAAGGGTTGCAACCGTTAATGCCTGAGTTTGGCCTCTCTTAAATACTGCTGATCCGTGAGTGCGGGGAAGAAGTCCTACTTCACAGGAAATAGTACGGATCTCATCTATTTTTCTCCCATCGGCTCGGATTCCGTGAGAGATAGCATCGTCCCGGAGCCGTTCCGCAAAGAGAGTTTCCAATGCTTTTTCAATATCAGCACTTTCATATTTATCTTCATACTTTTCAGAGATGGTAACGGAAAGAAGTTTTAGTTCATCCCCTTCTTGTTCCTTAGAAACTCGGGAGAGAATACTTTGCTTAATTTCATCTTTATAGTTATTCCGAATAAGATCCAAGAGTTCTTTATTTTTTTCTTTTTTCTCCATCTTTATTTTTTTCTTACCTACTTCTTTTGTCAGATCAGAAATTAAAGAAATAATTTTTTGGGCTTCTTTTTTGGCGTATTGGATTCCTTTAAATACAATGTCTTCTTCCGCTTCATTCATCCCTGCTTCAAGCATAATTACTTTTTCTTCAGTTGCTGAGACAACCATGTCCATTTCAGAAAAAGGAACTTCTTTAGCACCGGGATTTACAAAATATCCGCTTTCCCCGTTTTTAGGTGCAACGTATCCGAGTCGTACTGCTCCTACCGGTCCATCCCAGGGAAGAGGGGAGATAGATAAAGCCGCTGAAGCAGCTATAATTGCTAAAACATCCGGATCATTCTCTCCGTCAACAGAAAGGACAGTTACGACGATTTGTACATCGTGATGATAAGACTTATCAAAAAGAGGACGGATAGAACGGTCGATAAGACGGCCCTTAAGTACGGCATCATCTGTAGGTCTTCCTTCCCGTTTTACCCATCTGCTTCCTTTAATTCTTCCTCCGGCATAAAGTCTTTCAACATATTCAACGGATAAGGGGAAATAATCGAGTTTTGATTCGGCAAGGGAGGCAACAACGGTTGCCAATACCATAGTATCTCCGTATCGTGCCAGAACTGCAGATGTTGCCTGTTCTGCAAATTTTCCTACTTCTAGGGTTAATGCGCGCCCACCAATTTCAGTTGATTTTGAAACAAGTTTCATACAAAAAAATTCCTATCTATTAAATATATAACATTTGTAAAACGAAGTGGGAAATTAGAAGTGAGAAGCGGGAAACGGGTCTCACATCGCACTTCTTTCTTCAATCATTAACTTATTCATTTGCGAGGTATGCGCGGTATTATTTAGATAAATCTAACTTCTTAATTACATCTTTATATCTTTCTACTGCTTTTTTCTGCAAATAGGAAAGAAGTCTTCTTCTTTTTGAGATCATTCCCAAAAGTCCGCGCCGGGAATGATTATCTTTCGGATTTGATTTAAGATGGTCAACGAGCTTATTTATTTTGTGAGAAAGAAGAGCAATCTGTACTTCAGGACTTCCGGTATCACCGCTTTTAGTTGCAAACTGTTTGATAATATCCATCTTTCCGGATTCGGTGGGAGCGGGTGCGGGAGAGGTTTTTTTAACTTCCTTTTTCGCTGTTTTTTTTACTGGAGTCTTTTTTACTGATTCTATTTTTACCTTGCTCTTGGCAGGTTTTTTAACTGCTTTTTCTTTTGTTTTTTTAGGTGCCATATAAGTAGATTACCTGCGTTAAGAAGGTTATTATACCTAATATAAGGAAAAATCTCAAGGGTAAGAACGATGTAAGAACGATGTTAGGGTAAAAGATTAATTAACTGGTTGAGGTCCCTTTATATATTTTAGGTTTTAACCAATCAGGAGGTGTTTCCTGATGTGCAGGTTTAGAAGGCTGGCCCGCCGGCTTATATTGGTTTGTCTGAGAACCATATTGATTATCGAAACTGGCGGGATAAGAAGGTGGTTTAGATTGCCCCGGAGGTGTTCTGGGAAGCTGGGGAGGATTAAACGGTTTTCTTACAGATTGCGGTTGTTGGACGTTTTGGCGAGGAGGAGTACCCCAGGTGTTCTTGGGTCTTACGGGCGGTTGACTGCCATACGAAGGAC
>MFJL01000003.1:12090-29351 GCA_001779195.1 Candidatus Gottesmanbacteria bacterium RIFCSPHIGHO2_02_FULL_39_11 | reverse complement strand
TGTGACGGCAACCGGGGGTACAAGAGACGATTGATATATTAAAAAAATAGTTTGTATAATAAACGTATGGAAAGCAATTCAACTAATCAATCAGTCACCGATCATCCTTCATGTGCTATACTTCAGTTGCTTCTTAATCAAATTAAAGAGCCGATCATCATAGGTATTGCCGGAGACAGCGGAAGCGGAAAAACTACTTTCTCAAACGGTATCCGGCAACTTCTGGGTCCTAAGCTGGTTAAAACTATTGAGGCTGACGGCTATCACAAAGAAAACAGAGCGCAAAGAGCGCTTAGCGACAGTCTTCCCCTTGATCCCCAAGCAAATAAACTAGATCTTCTCTTTGAACACCTTAAAGATTTGAAAGCGGGAAAGACAATTCAGGTACCCAAATACAATCACGCAACTGGAGATTTTGATCCGCCTTATACGCTTACCCCATCCCCTATTATTATTTTGGAAGGACTTCATATACTGTACCCTCAATTTTTGAATATCCTTGATTTTAAGATATTCTGCAATCCATGCCGTGAAGTGAAACGCCAGTGGAAATACCAAAGAGATATCAAAAAACGCGGGCATGAAGCGGAAAAGCTGGAAGATGAAATGCATAAGCGTGAAGCAGCTTACAAACGGTGGATTGATTTCCAGAAAACGGATGCCAATGTCATTATTAAAATTTTTAATACCGGACTTGAGAATCTTTCCGGATATGAATTCACCGGTAAACTTCCTGAGGGGTGTTTTAAAGTTGAACTGATCATGGAGCCGGCTATCCGCCCCTTACCATCCGTACTTTTACCCTTTGATTTGGCATCATTCATGGATCCCACCTACCCGCCTTTTCTTTTGGCAACGGTTCCCTGTAATTTCTGGGGAAGACAGGCAATGGATATCCACATAGATGGGGTCTTACCCAATAAAACCACAGAGGCTTTGGAGCGGCAGATCACTTCATGTACGGGTATCAAACGGGAAAAAATTATCAAACATGAGGATCGGGTATCGGCAACCGAGTTTACCAAGCTTATTATCGCCTGGAGATTTTTGGAGCAGATTATTTCCCGCTACGGTCCTCACGAGAATCTGAAATCCACACCAACTCAGTCTCAATAGACTATTTTGGGTTCTGTACCCCAAAGTTTGATCGCGTAAGCAAGTGCGGAATCAGGATATTTATCAGCATATTCTTTCACAGATATGCCCTGGGCAATTGCGCGCCTAGCTTCAAGTGCTGCTTCAACTCCTTTTTCTATGCCTTGCGGATGTCCTAAAACGCCACCGCCCATTTGGATATAGCAGTCTTTTCCAAGTTTCTCTACAACAACATCCATAACCCCGGGATGAAGTCCTCCTGAGGCTGTCGGCCAGACCGTTTTCATCCCGAACCAGTTTTGCCCGAGCGTTTTAAATTTCGGATCAGGAGGAGTCAAGTCTGTTACTAATACATCCTTAATCATCTCGCTTTCCCCGTAGTCTTCCATTTTCGCTTTCGGGGAGCCGGTATGGATGCTATCGACTCCTAAAAGACGGCATAGTTTGGCAAGGGTGGCCATCGAGATGGAAAAACCTTCAATTTCTCCCTCACCTCCGATACCTTTACCGCTTTCCCGTGTAATGAAAGCGTGCATAGCCCTATGAGCATGAATAGCCAGACCAGGATTTTTCAGACGCATGGTGTGAACTGCCGCAAATCCCGTAGTGACAACGTCAATCATCATACATCTGCCTCCGGTTTCCTTGATTAGTTCGGCTCGTTTTATCATAGTATCGATGTTGGAATGGGTGAGGTTGCATAAATAAAGCTTTTTCTTTCCGGACTGCTTTTCAACATCGGCAATGGCTTCGTTAACAAGCTTTGCCCGCTCCTCAAAGCGGTTAAAAAGAAGACTGGTAAGATTCTCGTCATCTTTGATAAAGTCATAGTCACCTGTGCCTGCACTAAACATTCTTCTTGCTAAAATAGCCTGTTCTTTGGCTGTCCGACCGACTTTCGGTTTTGGCACCGTACCCATAATCGGCATGTTCCAGTGAGTATCATCCTGATCCAAAAGATTGCGTATTCCTTCAATACCATACCGGGGTCCTGGGAATGCCTGAACCATCTTTTTGGGAAACCGCATGTCAAAGATGCGAACGCCCTTAACCATTTTCATTCCGCCTATATTTCCTGCAGGTCCCGCCAAAAATCCTGACATGTTATCCGGTTCAAAGAGGTCTACCTTGTAAGCCACTTTAAACATATGATTGTTTTGATCTATGTCAAAGACAACTGCTTTGTATTCATCGGCCAACTTGATACCGGAATCAGGACCTTCATCTACCTTCGTCCAGGTACCGGTAGAAGATTCGGCTGCAACTGATGCAGCTCCGTCTAAGAATGCTTCTTTGGGAACGAAATCAGCCAGGGAGATTTTGAACTGAACTATAATATAATTTTCATCGGGATTATCAGGCACCCAACCCTGCGGAGCTATATAATTTAATTGAACTGCCATACTATAATTATATAAATCGGGATGGAGAAAGCAATAGTTAATTGTTAGAATTAGTAATCTGTATGTCAAACTACAAATTAGTCGTTTGTGATGTTGACGGTACACTTATTCCCCCGGCATCCTATCAGGCTACGGGTCCTTCGGAAAGTGTAATTAAGACAGTATCAAAGGTGCAACAAAAAGGTGTAATAGTAAGTATAGCAACAGCCAGGTCTTTGGAACGGGTAGAGGACCTCGTAAAAATACTAAATATACAAGCTCCTATTATCCTGGATAACGGAGCGAGAATCTATCATTGCGGAGAGAAACGCTACTTAACTGAATTATTTCTGCCTGAAGAAATTGCCAGAAGCATTATCACTCGGTTGTCCACATTTCACGATAAAGTGGTATTTGTTGATCAAAAGGGACGACATGAATACAAACCGGATAAATATCTGTCGCTGAAAAACGTGGTAAAAATCATAATACTTCATGTTACTCCGGAAAAAGCCGAGGCAATTTATAAAAATTTTAAAAATACTCCGGATATTTTGGTAGCCAAAAGCATATCAGGTCACAACCCGACAGCAGAATCAGTCCATATTACCAGCGCCGCTTCAGGAAAAGACATTGCCCTTCTGGAAATTGCCAGGTTCCTCAATCTTAATACCAAGGAAATTATCGGAATCGGTGACAGTTACAACGATTTGGATTTTTTGAAAGTCTGCGGATTGAAAGTGGCCATGGGAAATTCTGTTGAGGAAGTGAAAAAAATTGCTGACTACATTGCCCCTTCTTATGAGCATGATGGTGTTGCTGACGTATTGGAGAAATTCATTTTAAATGAAGAATCCCCTCCTTCCCGGTGAAGTGAATTTCATGGATCTGCCCGGGTACCAGTCAGTACTCGTCTGCGTCACAAATCTGCTTTTCCTTCTGTGAGACATGGCGCAGACTTGAGCCTCGTTGAGAATGCCGGTCAGGACGCTTTTAGATTTATAATAGAACCTCCACAGAACCTCCACCTGGAGGGTGGAAGTGAGTCCACACCTACTCTCAGGTGCCGTTTTTGATATGCTACTATGGCTGCGGAGTTCAAATTCTCACTTCAGCCTCAAGACCCCCTTATCCAAATGTAAAAGCAAAAAGCTCTGCATTATTATCCTCAAATTCAAACCGAAGGATGTGACGTCCTGGGGATGAGAGATTAATTAATTTGTAGAGCCTATCACTATCAACAGTCACGAAACCATTTATATTATCTTCTCCGAAGTTTTGCATCGTGTCGTCAATGTATACTGTTACTTTTGCAGGTGTTCCTTTTGTTCGCATGACTAGGAATACCTCTTTTGCGTCAAAGTTGAGAGTAAGCTTTGCGCCTTTCTGGGGATTGGCATATTCTTTCATGACACTCCAATTACCTTCGTATGCAACTTGATTATTACCTAATTTTTCAGGTGATGTGTATGTTCCCAAAGTATCTCTTTTAATTATTTCAGGGGAGGCAAAATGCTCAATTCTGCCATATCCTAAATATATTTCGGGTGTCTTTGCGTTAATTTGATAGACTGGATTATTTATCTCAAGAGATACATCGCTTGCTCCGGCTTCCTTTAAAAGTTCCTGAATTACTTTTTCACTCTCATCATATGCACCCTCTCCAAAGTGGGAGTAACGGATATACCCTTCCTTATCAATAAAGTACTTAGCTGGCCAGTAGCGATTGTTGTATGCCCGCCATGTTTCAAATTCATTATCTTGAACAATAGGATAGGTAAGCTTAAAATCTTTAATTGCCTCAGCAACATTCTTTTCGCTTTTTTCGAATTCAAACTCGGGTGCATGAACTCCAATTATGACGAGTCCTTTATCCTTATATTTCTTATTCCAATCTCGTAAATAAGGCAAAGTTCTTTGACAGTTGATGCATGAATATGTCCAGAAATCTATGATAACTACTTTGCCACTTAATTGCTCAAGCGTAAGTGGTTCACTGTTAAACCACACACCTCCGGGTATAATTTCTGGTGCTTTTACACCCTTTGGTTCTATCAGGTCAAACATTGGTTTTCCCAAATCCTCTTTCTTAATTTCATTCCCAGATTTTTTATCTAATTGATTACGGATTAATTCGTTGTCCTCAAGTTTGGTAAGTCCTGTACCATATTGTGGAAAGGTATCCAGTATAAACGTCTGAAATCTCCGATCAATATTCAAAAATATGCCGATTGCAGTCAAAATCATCAGAACTCCAAATAGTTTTTGGATATGGCCTAAGTTAGAAAGTAACCATGGAACACGACGAAGTGCATTCTGTCCACCTAGCATAATTAAAAACATTGGTATGGCTGTGCCAAGTGAGTACGCGAGGGTAATTAAAAATGCATCAAATGTAACGGTCCCAGTGATTGCAAGAGATATAACGGATGCCAAGATTGGGCCAACGCAAGGTGTCCAGAGAAGTCCTACGGAAAAGCCGATAAGTAAACCCCCACCAAAACCAGTTCTGCCTTGACTGCTTGGCATAAAGCCTGTCAGTTTAGAGAATAGTTGCTCTATAAGTACTTGAAACTGTGGGACAAGAAGAGATATTCCAAAACCTGCTACTACTATTACCGAAATAAGTCGAAGCGTCTCTGCTGGAATACCACTGAGGCGAACTATAGTTGATAGAGAGAGTGTAAAGAAAGTAAAACTAAGGATAAACCCGATAACAACTCCTATTGGACGAGATTTTCCGATATTCACCCCGCCAATACTGGACGTAAGGATAATAGGAAGAATTGGGAGAATACAGGGTGAGAGTATCGTAATAATCCCAGCTAAAAATGCAAAAGCGATAAGTAAAATCATATAGTTTTGTTAATTAATCTCTAGATTACTTTATATTTGCAAGTAGCCCATTAATCTGACCCCCATTCCATTTCATTACTTCTTTATCTGTACTGTCTATTTGGACAAATGTATGTTGATAGGTAATCCCATACTTTTTGGCAAGGTCTTTTTCTTCTTGATCGGTCTCTGGGTCATTATAATTAACACGAATCAGGGTTACGTCTTCAGGAATTTTACTTGCGTTTTGCGTAAAACTTGCATCAGCTGGTTTACAAGTAGGACACCAAGATGCGTAGAAAAATAACACTCGGCGGTTACTTGAAGCACTGTCAAGTGCAGATTTACTGTATTGGACATATCGAGAACCAGCTATCTTATCATCTGTCAATTTGTCCTCTTCCATAGCGCTATCGTCTTTTTTCATCATTGAATCAGATTGAATTGAATCAGATTGAGAAGAATTCTGGGAAATCGTATAGGTACCAAAACCAAGAACTGCTACAACTGCAATAATGACGAAGATTATTATTGGATTTTTCATATAGTGATCACCTCCGATCTTTATTCATCGTTGAATCTCCACCTGGAGTGAATCTCCACCTGGAGGGTGGAAGTGAGTCCACACCTACTCTCAGGTGCCGTTTTTGATACGCTACTCTACAACAAATTACACAGCAACCGGCCGTATAATACACCTACCCCCAAGTAACTTTTGTTTAGTACACGAGGAGCATTCAACTCAAATCCTTCTTCATCTGCTCAAACTCTTTTTTATCAACCTCACTCTTAGCATAGCGTTCCTTCAAAATCTCTAAGGGTGTTTTACCGTCTGGTTGTTGACCAGACCTGCCAAGATAGCGAATGAGAGCAACTACACCAAGAATAAGAAGTACCCAAAAAAGAAGCATTGGTACCCATCCTAAGAGACCAAACCCGTTCCAGCCCATCATATTATTCCAACCATAACCCACCCAAAAATTAAAGATGGAGTTAGTAGTAAAGTAAGCAAAAGAGTAGCAGTCAGTAGTGCTTTTTTCATAGTTTACACACTTTCAAAAGGTAAGAATCTTATCGCTTTCGGAAACGATGCGATACCAATCTTCAATACTGCCTTCAGGGCACTCTTTCGTGCTTCCTTGTTTTCTTATTGCCAAGCACGTACCACAGACAATAATTTGTGAGTTTTCTGATTGTAGAAACTTTTCAACCTGTTCTTTGATATTGAACCGAGAAGAATTTGCCTGTCCGTATTCCACACCCTCACCTAAAAGAAAGACAGAAACAGTATCACTTTTGGATAAAGCCAAGTTTGCAAGTCTAAAAGCGTTCCAACTGGTTTCAGCATCGTTGGTTGAAAGAATGATGGCAAGTTTCATAATGACATTATATCAAATCCGTCTCTTTAAAGTTGCCCACAGTCGCCGGGAAAAGAAGGTTATGCAACCATTTTCAGGAATCAGCGTTATATACGATGTAATCCCCTTTTGGGATAATTCTTTTATGGATTTGCAAGAAGAAAAACAGCTGATAGAAAGAGCCAAAACCGATCCACTTGCTTTTGGGGAACTGTATGATTTGTATTATTCCAAGATCTTCAACTACATTCTCCGCCGTGTAGGAGAAGCGGCAACGGCTACCGATATAACTTCAGATGTCTTCTTTAAGGTAATGAAAAACCTTGCCAAGTTTGAATGGCGTGGTATTCCTTTTTCCTCCTGGATTTACAAAATTGCTTCTAATGAAATAAATAACTACTTTCGCAGGAAGCGGTTCTGGTTTTTATCACTGGACACACTGTTTGAAGATCATGGCTTTGAAGTGGTGGATAAGGGTGACTTACAAGAGGATTACATCGAAGCCCAGAAGCAGTTAGAGAGGAATGAGGATTTCAAACAAATGCAAAAACTACTAAAAAAGTTATCCCAAAAATATCAAGAAGTGATAATCCTTCGCTATTTTGAGGACAAAAAGATTAGAGAGATTAGTGAGATAACTGGTAAAAACAGTAACACTGTTAAGTCGCTCCTTACCAGAGGGCTGGAACGGTTACGAAATCAATTCGTGCATGAGACCCGCCTTCGCACAAAACTACGGCGAGGCGAGGAAGGAGGTGAGAACCGTTCTTTAGAAACGCAACCAATTTCGGCGGTAGGCGTTATAGAAGTAGAAGACAGAAACTATGACAACTAACTTTACAGAACAAGAACTAAGCAAATTGAAAGTGCCTGTGATTGAAATGAAGAAACATCAACAGAAGCTGCGTCGCGCATTACTCACTTCCTCCCACTGGAATAGAAAACAATCCTTACTATCAAGTTTTGTTTTCTTCTGGAAAGGAAGTGAGAAAAATATGAACATTAAACGGTTAGCTTTGTCTTGCTTGGTCGTTACCCTGCTTGTAGCAGGAGTATTTGCATTCACGAATAAGTCTGGTAACTCAACAGTTTATGCCAAAGAACTGGCGCAAAAAACTTACCAGACTGTAGCAGCCTTGCCTGCCGATAAACAGGAACAATTGAAGACCACTTTGGGCATGGACTCACACACCATTCTACAGGAAGCACAAAATGCCAAAGACCTCAAAGGGTTCTCATACGATGACTTTGCGAGTTCTAATCCGCTTCCACCTGATCCCGATGGCAAGCTGAAGACTCTGAAGTTCCTGCAGTTCACAAGACCTGATGGACAAGTTGTTATTCTGGGTATTGATCCAGCCACCAACTTACCCGTATTTGGTTCTTCAAGTTATGGCAATCCTAACAATCCGCCAAAAGACGCACAAACCATTTGGAGGGATGAGAAAGGTTTACATACAGAAGGAACACCAGATGAAGGCTTAAAGGACGGCAGGAACAATTTCTGGCATGAACTAAGTGCCATGTGATCCTCTGATCCAGAGTAGGATTTTTGGGCATTTTGTTCGCTAAATGCCATTTTTCATTGATTCTCATATCTGGTTTGCTTCGATCTGTTTAGGCGGACATTTACTGTCAGCATAAGAACAGAAGACACAACAATCACCCTCTTTGGGTTTCAGCATTTCGCCACAGTGAACACATTTATAAAAATGCTGACAAGCATTTGTGAGCATTGTGACTAATTGCTCTTTACCGCATTTCGGACAAGTTAAAGTAGCTCTTGTTTTAATATCACCCATACCTGTTCAATTTTATTGCTTAATTCTGAAATAACGGAAGCGTGTTCTCATGGCTTATACTTTTATCACCGTAAACTGAGATTCGAATGGTTGGATATGAATATGGTCTTCCTTCCAAACCTTCCGGTAGTTGATAAATTTTATCTTCCCAGACCCATTCGTGTGATTCGCCACCGAGTTTTTGTGTATAAGTGAATTGATCTTTAATCTGGTTGAAGTTTGGTAAAGCACGTTCAAGATAACCAAAAGCAATTATTTCTGCCTCTGCTTTAGCCATCTTTGGCATTTGATTTGAGCCTTGTGTGCAAGAATTACCATTCTTTTCCAATTCCTTGATTTCACTGTCTCGTAGGTTTCTAATACGAACCGTCGTCAATGTGTGATTACGGGAATCAGTATGATATTCGTAAACAGCACAGTTTTCATTTATAAGCTCTTTCTGTTCGTAAACATTTACCTTGCGTGTCCATCCTTCAACTGCCTCCATATTTTCACCGTTTCCCATTTTAGTTACTTTACCAACTCTGAAATACGGCATGGGTAGATCGGTGTTTATGTAGACAAGCTCAAGGTTCGGTTGAGCCATAAAGGATCTAATTGCAGCCTCATCAGTGAATTTTGAGTCACTTTGAATAGTGTCTACGACTTGAGGCAATGTTGTCTTTGATTTGAACAAACCAAGTGAATAAGCGCCCATTAAGACAGCACCAACCAAAAGGACGCCTACAATTAAAATCTTTGTGTTCATCCTTTGCAATTTTATCATTATTTAACGTAACCAAGACAGGATCTTTTCAAGGAAACCTTTCTTTGCTATTGGGAAAGTCATCTGGACGCTTAAAAAGCTCTTGTTGGTTAGGATCGGTGAACCTCCACCTTTGAACCTCCACCTTCCATGAACCTCCACCTTCCAGGTGGAAGTGAGTCCACACCTACTCTTGTGCAAATCTTTTAAAATTCTCAGGTGCTGTTTTTGATACGCTACTCTACTGCTGCGGGGCTTGGATTCGAACCAAGAATACCTTCCTCCAAAGGGAAGTGTCCTACCATTAGACGACCCCGCAATGGTACTCCCGATAGGAATCGAACCTACATCTAACCCTTAGAAGGGGCTTGCTCTATCCATTGAGCTACGGGAGCTTAGGGGTATTATATCAAATTCTACAGATTATACGTTCCTTGAAGTTAAAGAGAGAGTAACGAAATGATAAACCTATGAGCCGGTAACGATAATGTGCTCGAACCTACCCAGCCTGGATGACCATATCAAATCATATCTTCTAAGCCAGTCTGATATGACATTTCCCACTGCAGTCAAAATTATACTCCGGTCTTCTATTACTCCAGAATTAATTGTACAACTGACCGAATTAAAAACCATCTCAAGAGTGTTGATTTCTGTTTGTTTCAGGAGGTTTTTGGTAAACAAAGAAAACCTAGAGAATAGCTCTGAAATAAAATACTAGAAAAACAATAATATGTAACGGCGCAGTAATTAAACCTGGTACGTACCTTTTAACATTTCCGGCCCACACAATATGTTGAACTCCATTGGCAAACATGAGAGCTAGAAAGAATGCTTGAAGGAGGGTCCTGTTTGGAAAATTTTGTAGAAGCCATACTGTAATCCAAAAACCCTCAAAAATAATTTCAAACACTAGAAATACCCAAAATGGCATTTTGAATACATACCACTTTTTGTGGAAGCCAGTCGAAAGCTCCTCGATAGAATGTGCTATCTGAACAAGCAAACTGATAACAAAGAACTGTTCAAGTAGACTCATAACTTAAGTATATCAAGAAGTGATAAAATGAGCATACCGAATGATCTCTGTGGTGAAGGTATCTTACTTTTAGAGAACTGATGGCACACAAGTGATCCATCTTAGCCACAGGGGTCGTCCTTCCGAATCACTTCAGAAGTCTATATTTTTACAGGCCGAGATTTTGCCAAATTTTTTATCCCCAGCAACAATGTAATCAATACTTTGGTCTTGCATATAGGAAAGATGAAACGCATCTCTAGGGCGAAGAGTAAAATTATCAATATTGTCGACGGCTTTACGACAACCATCGATTTCATTGTTGAATTGGGTTATTCGGAAATTTGAATTTTGTATTACAATATCAACCGCTTTTCTTATATCAGAAATATAGTCCTTATGGTTTTTGCCTTTTTTAAGGTTTGTAGCATCCTCTTGGGATTGCAATACTTCTTTAATAACATTCATGGTTTCGTCTAAGACAAGTGCTGATAAGACCAGGCGATTGGAACCAATTAACAACCTTGCCATTAATTTTTGTGCCTCTTCATATTTTTGGTGAGGTGCTAGTAAGTATGGTGCCAAGAAGCTGGTGTCAAGGTAAATTTCAGAAGATTTGGGTATTTTGGTTATGGTTCATATGTTTTTATATAACTAAACACTGAATTAATATCTATCCTATTCTCAAACTCAATCACGCCCGCAGTTTTAGCCATAAAAATTTTTTGATCCCAGGTTAGTTTTTCAAAAAGCTTAGCTCCAATATTTTTAGCAACCTTGATAATCTTTTCAGCTAACACATTGGTGTGAACCGAAGTTCTTGTTTCATCTTGAATGTCATCAGAGGAGACTTGATAAAAAGATATGTCTATATTTTCAGTTGGGAAGAAATGCTGTTTCTGAAGTAAAAATGAATTTACATAGCTTGTGAGATAAATATTTGGTCGAACCACCTCTTTAGACTCGTATATTTTATTTATGTTGGTATCGACAAAAACCCTACTATCGACTGTTCCACTATTGGTAAGCATGAACAAACCAAGTGGGTTAGAGTAAGGATCAAAGCTGCTAGTATTGTATGAAGTCAAGTTTTGCATATTACTTAAGTAGCTTTTTTGAATAAATTTCTGAATATTTAGCACTTTCTTCAAGATATTTCAAAATACTTCTAGCATCATATTTATGTATTTCTTTTGGCAATGTGTTTATGTCAAACATAATGGCTATTTTTTTCACATCTAGATCACCGTCCTGTTTCTTGCCAGGATTTATACGAAACCAAATATTAGATAGTTTCTCATCAATTACATCTCTTTTTAGCAAGCCAAAGTTAATATCTTGCCAACTTTCTCCATTTTTGAAATCCCCAAAATAGTGCATTGAAATAAAATCAACAGAATTATCTACTGCGGTTTGTAGGTTAAAAACATGACCTACTCGATGAATCACTAAGGGACTCACTTTATAAAGCGTGTCTAAGAGTGATTTATAAATTTTGTTCACTTCCTTAGATGAATTAGTAAGTGAGTTGTCCTCCTTAGGTTTAACAAAAAAATCAATCTTATTTAAAGAAATGTTTAGGCTCACTTGATTATTTTTATTGCGAAGCACAATCCGTGGGATTTCTGCAGGTGCATCGTTCGGTATCGGTAACACTATTGATTCACCATCAAAAAGAGTACCTGTTCCCTGCTTAACTTTTTGTGCTAGAGCAAGTTTATCAGATAGATCAATACCTGGAGAGAATAATGCAACTTGGATATTTGTTACTTCTAAATTCATAAGTATATTGTAGTACACACTGACCAATCTTTCTAGCTGGGGAAAGGTTCGATTCCCCTCACCGGTATGTTTCACCTCCAGGCTAACTCCAAAAAACAAAAAACCTGGCTCGAACCAGGCTAATTTGCGATTTTAAGGCTAAAAACTAAAAAACCGGACTTATGTCCGGTTTGGAGCGGCGGAGGGGAATTGAACCCCCGACCTTCTCCTTGGCAAGGAGACATTCTACCGCTGAACTACCGCCGCGGAATAATCCCGATTAAATCGGGATTTTCTGCGTAAACGCATAATGTGTTTACACCGAAAAATTCGCTAGAATTTATTCGGTGCCGAGGGTCAGAGTCGAACTGACATGGCCTGTTTTTCAGACAGGTGCCTTGACCACCTTGGCTACCTCGGCAAAAAAGCATTATGCGTAGTATATAACAGCCCGGCATAAGACTCAACGGAAAATTATTACGGAAGCTTAACGTTTAAAAATTTCTTTATTGTTGATAGAATATCACTTCTTCTCTCTGGCTTTTGACTTAGAGGATATATCTGACTTTTATCATTTACAGTATAAAAAGGCCGCAGAGTTAAGTTTTCAAAATGAATAATTCCTGAGTGATATGGTTTATATTCTTGAAGAGAATCGGATTCTATGTCCATACTTGCAAGTCTTAAAAGTTTTCCAACATCTCCCTTAAAATTTAAAACGTTTTCCTTATAAAATATCCAATCGCCATTCACATAACCGTTATAAGTGCGAGCCTCATAAACATTCCATTTTTTCCCGTCCGAATTAAAATACATATAAAATCTCATATCTCTGCTATTTTCTTTCCAAGTTAACTCAAGAGTTGTATACGCTGAGTTACCAGGATCAGAATGTATCTCAATAGTATTATTCCCAAGATAATATTCCTTACCATCTATGAGAATATAAAAGTTATCTGCAGTAAGAGAAACAGTATTTGTTTTCCAAACGACTGAGTTATTTAGAGGAGCTTGATAAGTAATAATTTTTCCTATCCCGGTTCCACCATCTGCAAGAATAATACCTGGATTTATAAGGAATAGTAGAAATACTAATAAACTAACCCTTTTTTTCATAACATCATGTGGGCACTGAGGGGCTAAAATACTAAAAATCGTTGAGACGATTTTCAGTATAAACCCCCTTCCTGTTAAGTGCTTGCACTGTAAAATTCTTATTTTATAGTGGATCCGAGAGGGCTCGAACCTCTGACATTTGCGATGTAAACGCAACGCTCTACCAGCTGAGCTACGGATCCATCATACTAAGGCAGGCGCGGTGTAAACGCGTCGCTTTTACACTGTAAATTTCAGGAAAATTTACAAAGTAAATTTTAACTCGCTTGCATGGCAAGCGAAAAAAAATTTAAGGTGCTGGGAAGAGGACTTGAACCTCCACGCCTTGCGGCACAGCCTCCTCAAGACTGCGCGTCTACCATTTCGCCATCCCAGCTAGAGAGGGCTAATCTAGCCTGTTTCAAGCCTAAAGTATAGATGAATTTACAGGTGCAATCAAGGAGAGGAAGAAATGTATTCTTCGACTGAAATTTTATAAAACTCCTGTCTTTTAACCAAAGTATAATTTTTATTAAGCTCCTTTTGTATCGCCTTACGTTCCTGTTGTTTTTCCACTTTATCCTCTGAATGGTTTATAACAAACCAAACTCTTTTGTAGATATCTTTTAAAGAACGAATTTTATTTAAATCCGGTTGAGGGGGAATTAAATTGCTTGTTGAGTATGAAGATGAAGATATGTCAAAAACGGGTATTTTATCTCCCGCATATAGTTGAAACGGCAGTACTCCATAATACGTATAGAATATTGTTATATCCCCTGGTTTATATTGACTTGAAATTTCTACTGTTGCCTCTCTCCACTCTTCATTACGGTTATCTATAACGGTATGAAGATAACTATTTCCCGTATACCATCCAAAAAGCCGGATCCCCGATAAAGCAAAAATTGCGGACAGTAAAGTTATTTTTATCCATCTTTTTTTAAATTGCGTGAGATACCATGCCGCAAGAAGTACTGTAGGGATAAGGCTTGAAATAAAATATTCCGGTTGATATAGGGGCTTATAAATAAAGGAAATTATAAATGCGGCAGCTACCGGTACTACAATCATTATCCACAGATATAATTCTTCATGTGTTTTTTTCCGAGAGAAGAGCTTTAAAAAAATTGCAGCATAGACAGCAAGAAGCGGAGGAAAATCTCCAGTTAATATGATTCCCACAATGATTAAACCGGTAAACCCAGGCTGTTGCATCCAGCTGGTTTGACTGCTGTGAAATGAAGGAGCAATTGCCATGGGAAGAGCTAGTAGAATAGGAAGAAGGAACAACAGGATCATTTTCCACTTCTTTTTTTGAGTAATAAAAAATATTGCCGCGTGTGAAAGTATGACAAATCCCATGTATAAATGCGTGTACAAGCCGAGCGCCGTAACCAAAACATAAAATACCGCGTCTGTCTTTTTCCATTTGTTTATAAGGGATAAGAAAAATAGAGTTGAAAGTCCGCTCAATAGAAGTAGTAAACTATAACTTCGAGCTTCCTGAGAATAAAATACAAAAAGAACATTTAATGGCATCAGAAGCGAAGCAAGAGTTCCCACCTTTTTACTGAACAGTTTTTTTCCAATAAGATAAGTTATCGGGATTGAAAGAACTGCAAATAGGGCAGAAAGCGAACGAACTATAAACTCACTCTGTCCAAGATATAACCAGAAGTGAAGCAGGAAATAATACAGCCACATATTCGCTTCAGATGTCCATAAGATGCGGAGTAAATATTGCCAGTCTGAAGATAAGTGGATGCTGAAAGCTTCATCAAACCAAAAGCTTTTATGGGCAATCTGGAAAAAAGAGGTAAATAAGGCCAAAAAGACACCGATAACCATAGGTCGAGATGGTACTTTCCAGTTGTGTCAGAAATTAACCTGCGCAGGCGAGAGGACTTGCTCAATCTCTCAGTTCACGAGCTTTATGCGAGTGTTACTGAGAGTTAGTCCGCCTTTGGCGGAAAAACCTCCAATCCTTGCGGAACCCCGCTAAGCGGGGCGCGCCCGCCTGCCGCGTATGTGCCGCGGGAGAGACTTGAACTCTCATCCTTGTTGAAGGACACGCTCCTGAAGCGTGCGCGTCTACCATTTCGCCACCGCGGCATTTCGGGCAGGTCTACCCCGCCTGCATCGCTTTGCGAACCTGCCTGGCCTGGATGACCATATCAAATCATATCTTCTAAGCCAGACTGATATGACATTTGCCACTGCTGTCAAAATCATCCTTCGGTCTTCCTTCACTCCTGAACTAATTGTACAACTTACTGAATTTAAAAACCACCTCAAGACTGTTGATTTATGTTTGTTTATGGAGGTTTTTGGCAAAGCGAATAATTTTTATAAACGGAGTTGAGTTGTTCAATAGAATCTAACCACACAAACAAAATTATTGATATACTAAGTACATATGTCAGAGAATGATGTTCACAACCCTTCAAGAAGAAAATTCTTTTCAGATCTCCTCCGGAGGCCAGCTCAGGAAATACAAGAAGATCCTGGAGAGGCAGATGCGAGCACAAATAAATCAGATAGAAGTATCGATGCTTTTCTAGAAAAGATAGGTAGAGTCAAATTATCCAGAAGACAAGTCGTAATTGGATTAGGAGTTCCCTCAGCTGCTTTAGTTGCAGACCAGGTTCTTACGAAAGGAAAATTTCTTTATTACGGGATTCAATTCCTGACTAATCCCGAGTTTAGAGATAAATTACTGGAATCAATCAGAACAGGAGAAATAACTGAAGATTTAGAACAACTAGGTCATACTTTACAGTCTGAAGCTCCTCCAAATTTTAAATTGGGAGAAAAAATTGAGTCTAACGAAGAATGGCTTGATGACAGTTTCACCTCTCAAGAAATTCGGGTTATTCATAATACAAAAACCGGAGAAACTCTGTCAATTTTAGTTGCTGATGTTGGTCGTGTTGAGGTAATACAAGCAGTGCTGGATGAAATAGGCTCTGGTTTAAATGCAGTTAACTTTTCAAGAACAGCAGAAGCTCGTGGACCATTTGCTACTTTACCAACAAACCAGCAATCACTTGACTCACGAGTGAACAGTTATGTCCCAAGACTATATTCAGCATATCAAACTACAGATGGTGTTGTTGAATGCTGATACAGGAAATTTTAACGCAAGGGGAGGCGCATTGGTCGTCGTGGACAATAAACCCCTTATTGTAGATTCATCACAACTCAGTCAATATCATGCTGGCGGAAACTGCCAAGCAATAGAAGTTATTGGTTTTGTCATCCGATCGAATCACCTAGAACAAGACTTAAAAGACATGGGAGACTCAGGAAGTTTAGCCGCGACTGATATGGTTAATGATCCAAGATATAATTCTTTTCTAGCGACCTTTTACGATAACAACAATACTCCTCACACGGTGTTAATTGGCACTTATTATCAGCCATCTGGAAACACCACTGTATCTGAATGGAAAAGTAACGACCGTTTGACCGTGGCAAGAGCGTTAGATTTATTTGAACAGATAAGGGAAGAAAAAGGTTACAAGCACTTCGATATGCAAGTTCCTGATCCCGATTTTAGCTTAGTGACTAGCTCATACTCTGTAGAAAAAACAGACCAGATTACTGATGTTTCTTCTCCATCTTTTTTAGGAGATCGATTTAATTGGCAGTACCACAGGATTCTTGATGGTAAAGACGACTTCGCAAGGGTAAACGGAAGAAGATACTTCATTGCCAGTAAGAAGTAAGCTCCATCCAGGCTAAGCTGATTTTTTGTAAAAATTAAGACTCGAACTCGGGGAAAGATGGATTACTTGTGGAAATTTTAGACTACAACAAAACTACTCCCGTATGGAGCGGCGGACGGGATTTGAACCCGTGACCCTCTGTTTGGAAAACAGATATTCTACCGCTGAACTACCGCCGCAGCGAAAAAATTTCTTCGAAATTTAAAGCTGCTGAAGCGTTGAAATTTGAAACTCAAATTTCTTACGCTTCGCAACAATTAAACATAAAACCATATGTAGAAGTCGTTGTATTATATCAAGTTGATATTATCTCCACAATCCGCTAAGAAGACTCTTTAAAAAATTTAGAAAACCGAAGAATAAAGCATTAATAGTTCGGTAAACGAAAGGCCAGATGTCTATCAAAGTTAACCGTATTCTATCTTTGATGCTGTATGTT
>MFJL01000003.1:0-12067 GCA_001779195.1 Candidatus Gottesmanbacteria bacterium RIFCSPHIGHO2_02_FULL_39_11 | reverse complement strand
CAAGAGGAAAATGCATATCTTTCATCCAAAAAGGATAAATTCCTGATTGCGGAAATATAAAAAGCATTCCGGTATTCTCAGAAAGCGATTGCCGATCCGAAAGTCCATGAGATCTTTTAGCATCCGTATCAGCTATTTCAACTTTAATGGATGCAGATCCTACAGTAAGGGATTTGGTTTTTCCTATATCGCTTTTAATTATAAGAATAAGGAATAAAAAAAATACGCAGATTAAAATAATGGGGAATAAAAGCTTTGAGTTTATTTTTGACACCATAGGGAGATAAATGTTTTTTCTCTTCTATTTATTATAGTTTAAGTATTTGATCTGTACAGTTAAAAATTATAATTTTTTATAGAACACTGTTTTTCCAAATAGTTTTGAGTATAATATACAGTATTGAATCTATTGCAATAAGCCGGGGTGGTGAAATGGTATACACGCAGGACTTAAAATCCTGTGCCCTTTAAAGGCGTATGGGTTCGAGTCCCATTCCCGGCACTAAAAATATTTTTGAATTGCTCAGCAATTCATAAATTTACTTCGTAAATTTAAAAATATTTTCAGTGTAAACACTTTTAAAATGGATGATTATTTCCTCACAACTGTATAGTTCTTCGGATAATACAGAAATACAACAGGCGCATCGTCCACCAGATACCTCTGGAAGTCTGCATATATTTTCTTTCTTTTTTCTATATCCTGCTCCCGTCTGCCATCCTCCAGAAGCTTATCTATTTTTGGGTTGGAATAGCCTGTGATGTTGGTTTGGTCCTGATTGGACTCCCAGTACTGGTATTGGTCGGGATCAGGGGGAATCCGTTGGGAAAGAATCATCACGTCAAAATTATCAGGAATATCGGTACTTACTTTTATCTTGCTTTTTACCCCTACTTTTCCCCAGGAGTCTTTTACTTTTTGAGCAGTTGACAAAAGTGAGGGAAAAGTAGAAATGGTCAGTTGAGATGAATCAGAGGCAAGAGGACTTTTACTCAGTATTTTTAAGGCTGATTCGGGGTCATAAGAGTAGAGCCGGATTCTTTTGGAGTAGCCCCAGGACAAAGGGGAAATAGGAGTAAGTGCCTTTTCATAGGAATCAATGGGAGAAATCGCGTAAGAAAGTGCCTGTCTTACTTCTTTTTCCTTAAAATTGGGGTTATCCAGATTAAAAAATACCCCGGTATATAGGTCATACTTAGTAGTCTCCTCTATTTCCGCGTTTTTCCAGGATAAAAACTCACCCGGATTATTTAAACTTTCAATGGTATTTATCTCTCCTAACTTAAAGGCAAGAACTGCGTCTTTTGAGTTGTTATAAAACCGGTATCTAAGTATAGGCAAACTTTCTTTTTTTTGAGGCGTCAGGATAAGTTCGGTAAGAGTGTCCCCTTTAAAATTTTCTTTTGTAACCACGTAGGGTCCGAGTCCGATAAGCCCCTCCCTTATAAGAGGATGGGAGAGAAGCACTGGAAGCGGAGAATACGGGTCGGTAAGATCAATTTCAAGTATATTTTTTGTGATAACTTTAAACTGGGCACCTTTAAGCTGATAAACAACATCTGATGCGGTAAATTCTTTTCCGTCATGCCATTTAAGAGAGTTATCAAGAGTAATGGTGTATATATTTCCTTTATCATTTGTTTTCCATGAGAGTGCAGCTGCAGGGGAGGCTTCCCCGCTTGCTAAGAGATGGGTAAGCCCCATACTGATCTTATTTTCAATTGACAGAGGAAGAGAACTTTCATTAAATTGTCCGATTATCCCGATAGTTTCCGTTTTAGATTCTAAAGCGCTCGTCAGGTAGGGAAAAATAATCCGAGAGATTGCGGTTATCAAAAATCCCAGAAAGAAAGACAAAAAAAGCACACTTTTATGCCGTGTTAGAAAAGTTTGCAGAAAGAAAAATAGATACTGAAGTTTTTTCCCCATGCTTATTTTATGTGCCTGCTATCAGACAAAGAGGTTGAAAACTGAGGTGACTAAAAATAGCGCAGTTGCAATAACGGTTGCTCGGAATACAAGTTTTTCCACCCCCCGCCTGCTTTTATAAAAATCACTGCTGCCGGAGAAAGATCTTCCCAGTCCTACTCCTTTTGACTGTGTCAGAATAAGTATTACCAGGGAAACGGAGAGTATAATTTGAAAAATAATTAAAAATGTTTTCATGTAGGTATTATACCAGTCTGGTAACTTCTATGCACGCTTTTGCCAATTTTTCAGGATCATGACGGATTAAACTTCGTCTGAGGGTATCTCCTTTTTGTTTTTTTATTTTCTCCTCTGACAGAAAATCTTTTTCAATAACTTTAAAAGGATTATTATTTCCCAAATCGTTTACAACCGGCTCTGCTTTAAAAGCTTTATACCTGGCTAAAATTTTCCCGGGGATCGGTTCTTTATTAATAAGTACTGATGAAAGGATAGTTAAGGGGACGTATTTTGAAAGTTCCGTCATAAACTTTTTAGCGGTAAAGCCGTATGTCTGTCCGTATTCACTCATGAGATTTAAAATAAATATTTTCTGGGCACGACTTTTTATAATTGCTTCAGGAACCCCTTGTATGACTAAATTAGCAAGAAGGGTTGTGTAAAATCCTCCCGGTCCTATTATGACTACATCACTTTCTAAAATCGCCCGCTTTGCCTCTCTGGTAACCTTTGCCTGAGGCCTAGTCGATAGAGAAACAATGGGAATAGTTCCGTTATGCCGGGGCTCATCAATAAAGTGTTCTCCGACAACCTCAGTCCCGTCCGCATATTTTGCTACCAGATCAACTCGTGACAAACTTACGGGAAGGACCTCTCCTCTTATTTTCAGGAGTTCTCCTGCTTTTTGAATTGCTTTTTCCTGAGATCCTAACAATTTTGCAAGAGTCACTAAAAATAAATTCCCAAAAGTCATTCCGGATAGCTCTTCTCCTTCACTATATCTGTACTGAAAAAGTTCCCGGAGAAGTAAATTATCCTCGGTTGACACATCAGAAAGTGCAATTAATGACTTTCTAATATCGCTGGAAGGCAGTAGTCCCCACTCATCTCTCTCTTTTTTGGCACTTCCTCCCGAATCAGTCATGCTGACAATCGCCGAAATAGTTGAGGTATATTTTTTCAAACCTGAGAGTACACTATAGGTTCCTGTTCCTCCTCCGATAACCACAAATTTAGTTTTAGCGTTTAACATAGTTATTCCGTTATCCAGTCCAAGCATTGTACACTAATTGTCAATAAAATTCCTGCAAGTATGGAGACCTCCCATGACGGTAAATTGAGGTGGGACAGATGGATTGACCCTAAGTTAAATTGAGTTAATGTAAAGCCTCCGATTTTAACATTTGGGGTTAAGAGGAGCCATAAAAAAAACATAACGATATTCACAATCCATGCCGTAAGCTGAAGCGTAATGAGATTCAGAGGTAAAAGAATTATGTTAATAATCGGGCGCAAGAGATAATAAAGGATCGTAAGTATAAGAGTCGATATAAAAAAAGATTGAATTCCTCCGGTTATTTTAAACGAAGGAATCACTAAAGTAAGAAGGTAGATAATAAGAGTAATTTTAAAGTATTTTTTGATTAGTGATTTCATGGAGTGAAAAAAGAGTAACAAAGGAAAAGGAAAAATGCAAAAAGATAAATCCGAAATCCGAATATCGAAATCCGAAACAAATTAAAATATAGTAAAAAAACTAAAGGTTATTAAAAATTTTTTTCACCCTATATACTGAAAAACTCCTTTTTCAGTGCTAATCCGCTCCCGACTAAGTCGGGACCGGAGTAAGATGGATATACAAGGAAAAACTGTCTGAGAACTTCAGCTTTGTTTCGAATTTCGAGTTTCGAATTTTCATTTAGAATATTCTAGAACTCATCTCTAAACCGTCATCCTGAACTTGTTTCAGAGCCTGTCCTGAATTCGGTTCAGGAATCTTCTGAAGATGCTGAAATGAATTCAGCATGACGCAGACGCGGAGGTTTCGAGACTACTTCTAGTAGCGATTTCATTCTTAGCTTCTCATGATAGCTGTGGGCAAACCGATGGGATTCATCCCGTAATCTTTGGATCAACCGAAGTGCCTGTGAGTTTCTGGGGAGTTTTATTTTTTCAAAATTGCCATTTTTTTCTACAACTATTTCCTCTTCCTCTTTTGCAAGCCCGATAACCGGGGTTGAAACATCTAATGTATCAAAAACTTTTAATATGGCTAAAAGCTGGGGCTTCCCCCCGTCAATGACAAAAACTTCAGGAAAAGACCAGTCTGAAATATGGTGAAGACGCCTTTTCATCATTTCAGAATGCATAGCAAAATCATCCGGCTTACCCGTGGTTTTCAGCCTGAATTTTCGGTAAAAATTTTTGGCGGGCTCCCCGTCAATAAAAGTTACCATGGCTCCAACTGATAATTTTCCGCTTATATTGCTTACGTCGTAACATTCAATCCTGTGGATTTCTTTCAGGTTTTGAAAATAAGGGCTTAGCACCTCTGTCAACTGACTCTGCTGGTCTTTCCAGGTATCCCTTGCAAGATTTGGATTTTCTATATAATCCTGACTTCTGTCAAAATGGTGGATCAGATAGTCGACTTTATTTAAGGCGTCGCGAATCAGCGCGGCATTTTCAAAATTTTCTTTTTTTGCTTCTTCTTTCATTTGGCTTTGTAATTCATCTTGAACCGTTTTTGTTTTTTCGCTTAATAAATCTTTCAATCTTCTTATATTTAACCTGTATTTTCTTTTTAAAATTTCTTTTTCGTCTTGGGATTTATTTTTCATTTCGCCCGGACAGGGATTGCAAAGACCCAGATGAGTATAGAAACACGGTTTTTTCACCGGGCGTTTTTGGCTGCAAAAGGGGAATATGCGGCGAAGGTACCTAAGCATCACTTTAACCGTGGTTGAGGATGGATACGGTCCGAAGAAAGTTGCCTTTTTATTATCATTTCGGCGCGAGACGGTTACCTGGGGAAATTCTTCATCCGTTATTTTTATATAGAGATAATGCTTATCATCTTTTAAAATGATGTTGTAGTGAGGTTTGAATGTGTTGATAAGCCGTGCCTCAAGATTAAGAGCTTCAAACTCAGATTCAACTTTAATTATTTCAATTGAGGAAATGAGAGAAACCAACTGACGGGTTTTGGGGTCGTGGTTATTTTTCTTTTGAAAATAAGAAGATACCCTGCTTTTTAAATTTTTAGCTTTTCCCACATATAAGATTTTTCCTTCCGCATCAAAGTACTGATAGACGCCGGGGATCTGAGGAAGGGAGGAAATGGTGGAAGGAAGGTAAGTCATATATTTTATCCTGTCATTCTGAGGATGAGCGAAGCGAATCTGAAGAATCCCGTTGGAATTAGTTCGGACGGGATCCTTCGGATAAGGCCCCTCAGGATGACGTTGGTATTTCTTTCTTACAACACTTTCTTCAAATACTGTCCTGTGTACGACTTAGGGTCGCCAGAAACGGTCTCGGGTGTTCCTTCTGTAATTATTTCGCCTCCTTTTTCTCCTCCCTCGGGACCTAAATCGATAATCCAGTCCGCATTTTTGACAACATCCAGGTTATGTTCAATGACAACTACTGTGTTTCCCATAATTACCAACTCTCTAAGAACATGAATCAGTTTTTCCAAATCTGCAAAATGGAGGCCGGTTGTAGGTTCATCCAATATATACATCGTGTTTCTGCTTCCCCGTTTTGAAAGCTCCGTTGCCAATTTTACACGTTGTGCCTCTCCTCCTGAGAGCTGAGGAGCCGGTTGTCCTAAGCGTATATAGGAGAGGCCTACTTCATTTAATGTATTTAGTTTGGATGAAAGACTGGGGATATGCTCAAAAAAAGGTACTGCCTCACCGACCGTCATGGAAAGGATTTCAGCTATATTTTTCTCTTTAAATTTTACTTCAAGCGTTTCGCTGTTAAACCGGGTTCCGTTACATACATCGCACGTCACGTAGACATCCGGCAAAAACTGCATCTCGATTTTTATCTGTCCTTCCCCTTGACAGCTTTCGCACCTTCCTCCCTTTACATTAAAGGAAAACCGTCCTGGCCCATACCCTCTCATCTTCGCATCATGAGTCATGGCGAAAATTTCCCGGATAAAGGTAAAAGCTCCGGTATAAGTTGCCGGGTTGCTTCGAGGTGTTCTTCCAATCGGTGACTGGTCAATTAAAATAGCCCGGGCAATATTTTTGGTTCCGTCAACTGCGTAATGTTTTCCGATGTGTCCCCGAAATAAAGGATTAAGCTCACCCGCTAAAATTGGATACAGAGTGTCTACAATAAGAGTCGATTTTCCCGAACCTGAGACTCCGGTTACACATACGAACCGATTAAGGGGAATTTGCGCCGTCACGTTTTTAAGGTTATTTTCCGTGCAGCCTTTCAGGATTAAATATTCCTGTTTTTCCTCATCTGTTTTTTTCACCCTTTCAATTTTTATTATTTTTTTATTGGAAAGATATTTTCCCGTCAAAGATTTAGGATCATTTTTTACCTGCTGGTATGTTCCTGCTGATACTACTTTTCCTCCCGACTCCCCTGCTCCGGGTCCGAAATCTGCCAAAAAATCTGAATTCTCCATCATTTCCCTGTCGTGTTCAACCACGACAACCGTATTTCCCAGGCTTTGAAGATGTCTAAGCGTTCCGATTAATCTCGTATTATCCCGACTGTGAAGCCCAATTGACGGTTCATCCAAAACATATAAAACTCCCGAGAGCCCCGATCCGATTTGAGAAGCAAGCCGAATCCTCTGTGCCTCTCCTCCGGATAAGGAAACCGCGCTTCGATCCAGTGTCAGGTATTCGAGTCCCACTGATTTTAAAAAAGTGAGACGGGCGCTTATCTCTTTTAATATAAGTCTTGCAATTGCGGTTTCCCTTTCTGATAAAATTGCAGGCAGAGAATAAAACCACTCAAGCGTGTGGACAATGGAAAGCGTTGTGACATCAACAATCGATTCATCTTTAATGGTAACTCCCAGGGCTTCTTTTTTAAGGCGTTTCCCCCCGCAGCTTTCGCACATTTCTTCTTTAAAATATTTTCCTATCTCATTTCTTACCCACTCCGATTCCGTCTCTGAAAATCTTTTTTGAAGTTCTGAGATAATTCCGGGCCAGACTTCATAAATGGTTGTTATTCTCCCCTGCCGGTTTTCTCCTCGTACCTCATATTCTCTCTCGCCAGTCCCGTATAAAAGTTCTTCAACATGTTTTTTGTTTGCATCCCGAAGCGGGCGCTGTAATTCTATTCCAATTTCGCGACAGACCGTTCCCAAAATCCGGGCATACCATGTATCTGACATGGTAAGCCGTGAGAAAGGGAGAATTGCCCCCTCTGAAACGGAAAGGTTGTAATTTAGAATGCGTGCAGGATCTATTTTTTTAATAATTCCCAGTCCCGTGCATGTCGGACATGCTCCGTGAGGAGAATTAAAAGAAAAAAGGCGGGGCTCAATCTCAGGCATGGAGATGTTGTCGATTGGACAGGCAAATTTTTCTGAAAACAAATGATCCTCCATTTTTTGGGGAAACGGGGGAAATTCAAAAGAAGCATCTGAAACCTCAGACACAATTACCAATCCTTCTGAAAGGCCGATTGCCTGTTCTACCGCTTCATTGAGTCTAGTTTTTAAAGATGCAAGAGGGGTTTCTGTATTAAGAGTTTTTTTATCCGCTGTAATTCTATCAATAACCACGTCAATTGAGTGCTTGTTTGTTTTAATAAGAGTGATATCGTGAGCTATAGAATAGCAAGTGCCGTCAATCCGGACAGTTGTAAAACCTTTTCTTTCCAGATTTTCAAAAAGCTGTAAGAATTCTCCCTTTCTGTCCCTTACAATCGGGGAAAGGATAAGAAAACGTGTAGGCTTTTTCCCAGGCCTTGCGGATCTTTCTTTTAACAGATCAAGGGTATGGTTTACTATTTGCTCAGAGGATTGGCGGGTAATTTCTCTTCCGCAGACGGGACAGTGAGGATGGCCGATTCTGGCAAATAAAAGTCTGAGATAATCATAAATTTCAGTTACCGTTCCAACGGTTGAGCGGGGGTTATGGCTTGTGGATTTTTGGTCAATGGAGATTGCAGGGGAAAGTCCGGTTATGGAGTCCACATCGGGCTTATCCATAATTCCTAAAAATTGCCTGGCATAAGATGAAAGACTTTCGACGTATCTTCTCTGTCCTTCAGCGTAAATAGTGTCAAAAGCCATAGAGGACTTGCCCGATCCGGAGAGGCCGGTAAATACTACCAGTTTATTTTTAGGAAAGGTCAGATCAACATTTTTTAGATTATGCTGGCGGGCGCCTTTTATAGTGATGGTATCCTGCATAAAAAATAATTGTCATGCTGAACTCGTTTCAGCATCTGGTTTAATATGAAGACCCTGAAACAAGTTCAGGGTGACGCAAAAATTAAGGAGTATCTATTTTACCAGATTTGATTCGAATTTGATATCCCGTATCTTATCCCGAAGGGTGGCTGCAAGCTCAAAATTTAGCTCAGTTGCTGCATCTTTCATGCTCGCCTCAAGCTTTTTTATAAGACGCCCGGTATCTTTAGGGGTAAGTGAATCCGTTGGAATTGCTAGAAGTTTTTCATAGTGGACTTTTTTCTTGGTATCCAGAGCGAGTACAAGAGGCCGGTTCTCATCAGGCTTATGTTCAATAAGCTTTTCCCGGATGGGTTTACTCACCTGAACCGGCGTAATGTGGTGAGTCCGATTATAGTGGAGTTGGATAGTACGCCGCCTCGTAATTTCCTTAATTGCCCTTTCCATGGATCCGGTTACTATGTCTGCATATAATATTACCGTTCCGCTGATGTGACGTGCTGCTCTTCCCATGGTTTGGACAAGAGATGTTTGGGATCTTAGGAATCCTTCTTTATCCGCATCCAGAATTGCGACCAGAGAGACCTCCGGAAGATCAAGTCCCTCCCGCAGTAAATTTATTCCTACAAGGACATCATATTTCCCCCCTCTTAGCTCGTCTAAAATATCGCTTCTTTCAAGAGTAAGAACATCAGAATGAAGATAGGTAACTGACGGGTACTCGTCTTTTTTTACATCTTTAAATTCAGGAAGATCCATATATTTTTTTTCGTGAAGAAATTCCGCCAGGTCCTCAGCCATTCGTTTTGTCAGACAGGTAACTAAAACTCTCTCCCCTTTTTTCTTTCTTAGTATTGCTTCCCGTGCCAGATCAATTACCTGCCCCTCGATTGGTCGTATCATAATCTCAGGGTCTACAATTCCGGTGGGCCGGATGAGTTGTTCTGCAATGGGATTGACTGTCATCCCGGGCTTGACCCGGGATCCAGGATAGATCCCGACTTTCGTTGGGATGACAACAGAGCTACGTGCTTTTTCAATTTCATATTCACTCGGAGTTGCGGAAACATAAAGAGTCTGAGGCTGTCTGACTAAAAATTCAGTAAAAGTTAACGGTCTATTATCGAGAGCCGAAGGAAGCCTGAATCCGAAATCAATAAGAGTTTGCTTTCGCGAGCGGTCTCCGTTATACATTCCCCTGATTTGAGGTATGCTCATATGAGATTCATCAATCATCAAAATCCAGTCTTTTCCATAGGGGTGTCTGAAATAATCTAAAAGTGTATAGGGAGAATCGCCCGGTTTCCTGCCGTCAAAGTACCGGGAATAATTTTCTATCCCGTTTACATATCCGATTTCTTGGATCATCTCCAAATCATAATTTACTTTTTGAGATAAACGGTGCGCCTCCAGAAGTTTTCCCTGCATTTTCAGTTCTTTAACCCGTTTATCCAAATCCTCTTTAATCTGATTAAACACATCCTTGTTTTTATTCGGATCCGCCATAAAATGTTTGGCTGGGTATATAACCATGACTTTTAGTTCTTCCGTTGTTTTTCCTGTTATCGGATCAAATCTGGATATACCGGTAATGGTATTATTTTCATAAGCAATTCTTAAGGCACTGTCTTCATATGCAAGAAAAACATCAATTATATCTCCCCGAACACGGAATGATCCGCGGGTAAATTCAAAATTAGTTTTCTCATACTGTAGGTCCAATAGACGGGAAAAAATGGATTCACGGGCCACTTTCATGCCTACTGCCATTTCCAAAACAAAATTTCCATACTCTTTTGGAGAGCCGAGGTTGTAAATGCATGAAACGGAAGCAACAATAATGGTATCGCGCCGGGTCAGTAAATTAGTCGTTGCAGCAAGACGGAGCTTATCAATTTCTTCATTTATTTCCGTTTCCTTCTCAATATAGGTATCGCTTTGAGGAACGTATGCCTCAGGCTGGTAGTAGTCATAGTAGGAAACAAAATAGGAGACTGCGTTTTTGGGAAAGAAATCCCTGAATTCCTGATACAGCTGGGCTGCCAGTGTTTTGTTATGAGAAACAATAAGGGTGGGTTTATTTAAATGTGCAATTACATTTGCCATTGTGAAAGTTTTTCCAGATCCGGTTACTCCTAAAAGTACCTGTTCGGAAAGGCCTGCACTGAAGCCTTTTAAGAGAGACTTGATAGCTTTTGGCTGATCACCGGTCGGTTTAAATGAGGATTTTAATTGAAAGTCCATAAATGTCAATGTCATTCCCGCGAAAGCGGGAATCCATACCATAAGAATAAAATCTAAGAATAATACTTATTAATTAAGGAATGGATCCCGGATCAAGTCCGGGATGACAAATTGAATAGTTGATCCATTCTATCATAGATCGTATCGGTTGACATTCGGGTATTATTGGATTATTTTGTTATATGCAAGCGTGAATGAAGAATAAATAATATTTTGTTTCGGTTAAGAGTTGTCATTCCCGCGCATGCGGGAATCCAATCCTTTAAAACTGGATCCCGGATCTCGCTTCGCTCGTCCGGGATGACAAAGGAAAAATATGGCGCATGTTCTTTATCCTAAAGAAAGACAAGTTTTAGAATTTATTGCTCAATATATTCAGAGGCACGGATATGCCCCGATTCTTTCAGAAATAGCCGATGGAATCGGAGTAAACGCTGTATCAACGGTCCATGAGCATGTGATGAATCTGGTCCACAAAAACTTCATTAAAAAAACTCCCGGGTTTGAAAGAGGAATGGAACTTGTCATGGAAAATGTCAGGGAAAGAGCCGCAAATACCTCAGTTGAGCTTCCGGTTTTAGGGTTTATCGCAGCCGGAGCGCCTCTTGAGCCCCATACAGATCCGAACCTGTATATGTCTGTTCCTGCTACCTTTATAAGCGGGAAAAAACCGGGATTTATCTTGCAGGTAAAAGGGACATCCATGATTGAAGAAGGAATATTAGACGGTGACTATGTGGTGATCCAGCATCAGCAGGATGCACAAAACGGGGATATTGTCGTTGCGGTTCTTCCCAACGGTCTTGCAACTCTGAAAAAAATTTATTTTGAAAAAGACAGGATAAAGCTTGCACCTGCCAATTCCACCATGTCACCCATCTATGCGATCTCAGTAAAAGTCCAAGGAAAAGTTGTCGGGATTTTTAGAAAATATACTTCGTAAGTTCTTAAGTTGCTTAAGTGACTTAAGTTATTTATCTTCCAAAACCTCAATTCCTGGGAGAGTTCCTTTTTCCATAAACTCAAGCATCGCGCCTCCCCCCGTTGAGATATGGCTTATTTTGTCTGCGTATTTTTTAGAGTGGATACTCGTTAGAGTGTCCCCTCCTCCAATTATTGTAAGGGCTCCTTCTTTTTCAGACATAGCCTGTAGCAGAGCGTCTGTGCCTTTCTTAAATCTAGGATCCTCATACAGTCCCATAGGACCATTCCAGATAATAGTCTTTGAATTATTTATTTGTTCTATATAGTGAGCCAGTGCCTTAGGACCTATGTCGAAAATTGCAGAGTGGTGAGGTATCTCCTGATAGGAAGCAATTTGCGGCTTTTTCTTACGCTTCGGATCTGAGACGATTACATCGTGAGGAAGCATCAGAGCCGAGTGCTTGCGCGTGGCCTTCCAAAATACGACCCGCGCCATCTCTACCATTTCATAGTCCACCATTGACTGTCCCATTCCAAAGCCCCAGGCTGCCAAAAACGTATTGGCT
>MFJL01000002.1 GCA_001779195.1 Candidatus Gottesmanbacteria bacterium RIFCSPHIGHO2_02_FULL_39_11 | reverse complement strand
GGTGACGCAGATGGGGTTTCTCGTCTCGGCGGCAGGACCCGTTTTGCTTGGATTATACTAGCAGGATTGGGAATGACGGCAACTACTACCGGACATTTGGGAATGGGCGTGCAGGCTCTTCTTCTGTCATCCGTTTTTATCTTTTTTGATCTCACGCCAAGGCTTATCGCCAAAAGAATACAGGCACTTTTTGCAATCGGTGCAATAACTGTCGGACTTTTGTCCTATTGGATCATCCCGGCAATGCTTTATGACCATTATCACATAAACTCATTTTGGGATCCCATATGGAAATTTAACTCATACGGAGCTTATGAGGTTATCCGGCAGCTGGTTGCCGGAGAAATATTTGATTGGAAGCGCATCCCGGTGATCACTTTTTTAGTAATAGCCGGATTTTTTATAGCACTGACAAGTCCAGGAACCGCTCCTCTTGGTTTTGCTTTTATCCTTGCTATCTTTTTCTACTTTGGAAGAACTACATGGGGAGGACTGATTGATCTTATCCCCGGAATGAACGGGTATCATCTCCACCGGTTTATCGTAGCAGTGCAGTTTGCAGGAGTGTTTTTAATACCCTTGGCAATTGGCAGTATTTATAAGCTTCTAAATGTCATGCTGAACTCGGTTCAGCATCTTCTGAATCACTTTCCGAAGACCCTGAAACTAGTTCAGGGTAACAAAAAAACAAGTTTAACTATTTCAAAAATAACTTTACCAATAGTTTTTATACTTCTTATTATATCTCTTGCTTACTACACCAGCCTACAAACCATTGAATACTCAAAACCAAATGATAAATGGATTAGTGAAGCCAATACCGCGTACCGATATGATGAAAAAAACTTTAGAGATTTAGTTGCATATCTTACTACTCAGCCGAACAGCCGAATATACGCAGGGCGCCCCGGAAACTGGGGGAAAAATTTTAGGCTTGGTTCTACTCAAATGTACATGATGCTGGGAATTTACGGATTTGACATGAGCCAATTTTTGCCCGAAACATGGTCCCCACTTTCCGAGAATGAGCAGAATTTTGATGAGCGGACGGGAATGGACTATGACCTTTTAAATATCGGGCATGTGGTTGCTACAAAAAATGAAAACTTTTCCCCCGAAGTAACTCCTGAAAAAAAATTCGGGCCCTTTGAGGTTTTTAAATCGCCCACATCCGGCTGGTTTGATATTGTGACCGTGCCCATGTTGGTTGAAACTAAAAAAACGGATTTTATAAATATCGTCCATCTCTGGCACCGTTCGTATTCGCGGCTATGGAAAATGCACCCTTTAATAAGCGTTGATCGCAACCCGAAGATTCCCTCTAGGACGACCAGAATAATCAAAATGACAGATCCGGCAAATTATGAAGAAGAGGGAATCAAGAAAAATATATTTTCAGATTTTCCTCTCGTCTTTCCCGATGCTACCCCTTCCGGAAAAATAATTTCTGAAAAAGTGGAAAAACAGACATACACGGGCATTGTTGATGTACCCAACAACTGTAAGCAATGCTTTGTCATGTTTAAGATGAGCTATCATCCAGACTGGAGGCTAAAAGTGGATGGCCAAGAGGCTCCTAAATTTGCGGTGTTCCCCTTTTATCTGGCCGCAGAGATCACTCCCGGCAGACACACAGTGGAATTTACTTATAAACCGAATATGCTCAAAGTTATTCTTCTTTTCACCACTCCCCTGGTTGTTTTAATTCTTGGTTTTCTGGTGTGGAAAAAGATAATACGAACATAAAAAGCACATAAAAAGCTTGACAGATGTATACATATGTGTTATACATATATGTATATGACTCGGACACAGATTTATTTACCAGGTGATCAGCTTATTCAACTTCAGTTTCTTGCTAAAAAGAAAAACACAAAGATGTCTAAGCTCATTCGGGCCTTTATAGAACATGGAATTGAAAATGAGCGTAAAAAAGCTAAAAAAAATACATTTCTTACCGATCTTGCCGGATCTGTCACTAAAGGCCCTAAGGATGTATCTAAAAATCTAGATAAATATCTTTATGGATCGTAACTTGCGGATTCTTCTGGATGCTGATGCTCTTGTTGCCCTCTTCTACAAAAATGATTCTAACCACCCCCGTGCACAAAAAATTGCTCGAGAAATACAAAATAAAAATATTTCTTTCTTCACATCAAACTTATCTATTTGTGAAGCGGCTACAGTTTTAAGTCAAATCACCTCTCAAGAGGAAGCATGTGATTTTATAAAAAGAATGAAGAGTGGAATAGACATTCTTTATATTACTCAAGAATTTTATGAAATGGGACTTGACTACTTTTCTTCTGTAAAAAGAAAAAATACAAGTGCATTTGACTGCATAAATATTGCTATTCTAAGATCCTATCAATTGAGTGCAATTTTTTCTTTTGATGAGGTTTATAAAAAAGAAGGTTTTAAAAGAATCGGGATTGATAGTTGATAAGTGAAATTAACCGCTGGGAGACAGAGATTTAGAAGGAATTTCCGCATTGACCCTGCTCTTGAAACATTTTTTCACTATCGTGAATTTTTGTTTAAAGATACAAATCACTTCATCATCTCTTTCGTCGAGGTTATTTTTGCCCCGTAGCACATTTTGAGATACGCAAGTCCTCCTTTGTGATCTTCATCCGTGAACGATTCAACACAATTTTCCGGAATATAAATTTCATAATTTCTGGAAAATGCATCCGCACTCGTGTGTCTCACACAGATATGGGTATGCTGGCCGGTTACAATTACTTTTGTAATCCCATGCTGTCTTAGGAGTAAATCCAGTCCTGTCTCATGGAATGCGCTATATGTCCGCTTGGGTAATACAACATCTCCTTTTTCAGGCATTAATTCCTTAATTACCTGTGCCCCCGGAGTACCGGCAAGAGCATGTGCCCCCCAGACTTTTTCCTCAGGATCTCCCGGGAGATGAGCATCATTTGCATAGACCACCAGCCATCCGTTTTTACGCGCGTGAGAAAGTAATTTTTTCAGAGGCGGAATGATTTTTTTAGCTCTATCATTTTTTAATGCTCCGTAGACGAAGTCGTGAAGCATATCGATAACGACAACTGCGTATTTTTCCTTATTACTTTTTGTTTTTAACATATATTTTCCTTTCAATTTTTCCGCGCATAAGAATTAAATATAGCGCAGTTACTATAATAATGGTCGGAATACTTGCGGTTATGGTATGTCTAATTTGAGGTATTAAATAACCCGCTCCCCAATACAGGAGCATTCCGCTAAAAAGAGTAATAATTGCCGTATAGTTCCACCCCTTTTTGTACCAATACTCTCCTTTATGCAGCTTAAAAATATCATCTGAATACTTTCTCTTTTTTACGATAAAATAATCAACCAGAGTAATGGTCCAGAGAGGCACAACAATTGCTCCTACTACATCAAGAAAAAATATGAAAAACCCGACCAGACTGCTTGAAGCAAGAGAAATTAAGGATAAAGGAAATACAAAAACAGATGACAAAAATAATAATGTCTGAAATGAAACTTTTTTCCCCGATAGAATATTAGAAAGTCCCAGAGCCGATGCATAGAGATTAGCAGCATTGGTAGTAATGGTTGCAAAAAGAACAACCAAAGCTGCTAACCATCCCAGTCCAAGAGTAACGCTTGTAGCACTCGGTGCTGCTGAGATGGGATCATACGTGCCCGTTGTAAGAGTCAGATACACAACTGCAAGGGCACCAACCAAAAACCACCAGAACTGGGCAATATTCGCCCCTAAAAACGGACCCCAGGTGCCTGCGATTTTGCTTTTTGAAAAACGGGAAAAGTCTCCTATAAACTCCCATGTCCAATTATAAGAAATAACCAGATCGATAAGTAAGGCAAATGTGATCGGGAAGGTATAAATTCCCAGAGACCCGCTTAAAATATGATCCGGTTTCCAGGCAAGTAAAGGCGCAATCCCCCAATGCCGTATAACAATAAACGTCTGGTAAAACCCCAAAATGACAAAGAAAATGGTAGCAACCCATTGAAGTTTTTTGATCATCTGATTTCCCTTTACCGCAAAATACCCTTGCAGGAGACAAACAACCAAAATATACACAACCATGTACCAAGTGTTGCCCGCATCAATAATGGAAGGCCAACCAAACCATAATTTAAATATAAAAGAAAGAGCAATTGCTCCTAAAAATACATTCACAATCGCCCATCCAAATCCCAAAACCAGATAAAAAAGAGACGGGATAAGAGCTCCTTTTATCCCAAACGCTCCTTTAACAATTGCAACCGATGAGCCTCCGGTTGCAACTGCTATTTCTCCTAAGTATGCCCACGGGATAAAAGAGATAGTGTTTACAATAAATATCAAAACCAATGCTCCTGCTATCCCCTGCCATCCGGCAAATAGTGCTCCATAGAGCCATGCGGCAGGCAGTGAACACGCGCCAAACCAGAACACAAACTGATCTCTAAAGGAAAACGTTCGATGACTTGTCGGTACTTTTTGAAGTGCTGAGAATTCCATAAAATAATTGGTTAAACAGAAGATATCTTTACGTCATGCTGAACTTGTTTCAGCATCTTCTGAAGATCCTGAAATGAATTCAGGATGACGGATAAGAAATGATTTCTAGTCTAATTGGACGAATTTTGATAATTTTTTAAACTCTCTTCCTGCCTTTGCGATTTTTTTCCCGTCCACCATGACGATGTCTGCCGTAAAATCATTCGCTCCATGGATAAGAGCCGTTCCCACTCCGTACACATCAATCGGAGTCTTCTCATCCTCAAATTCCTTTATTCTTTCCGGATTAAATCCTCCGGAGACAACTATTTTGACGTATGAAAACCCTTCCTGATCCAAAGCTTTCCGAACCAGCTTGACCAAATCAGGATTGACACCAGATAAATCCGTCATTCTGGCAACCCCGCCTTGGCGGGGGCGTCCAGAATCTTTCTTCATAAGACGGATTCTGGAGTCGTCCCCCGATCCAATCGGGGTCCTCCCCAGAATGACACTTGAAGTACTTTTTAATCCATTATCGATAAGATTTTGACTCGTATCAATCCGTACTCCCCACAATTTTTTGCCTAATTTTTTGGCAACTTCTAAAGCGGTGCGGACACAGTCATTTTCAAAATCAACCAAGGTGATCAAATTGACATCGGGGTAATATTTTGAAAAAAGTTCCGCTGCCGTAACCGTATTGCCATTACAAACCGCAATTAACGCATGGGGAAGTGTACCTACCGGTTTTCCATCAAACCATGCCGCATGAGCCTGTGTACAAACTCCTGATGCCCCTCCCCGGTGGGCTGCGTATCCGTCTCCTTGCTGATTAAGAAAATAATCAAACCGGTCTGCAAAAAAAATAACGGGTTTACCCTCTGCTGCCTCAACTGCACGTTTTGTATTGGTTGCAACTAATGTTCTTCTGGCAAGAATCCCGAGATAAATAGATTCCAGATGGGCAAAATAAACATATGGACCGGTGATATGCATCACCGTCTCCCCTTTTCCAATCCTGTCCCCGTCTTTTAGCGACTCAATCTTTATCTTTTTCCATTGTGCATTGTGCATTGTGCATTGGATCATTTCTTTTACTTCCTCCACTCCGCACAGCATACTTCCCTCATTTTTCTGAAAAATCTGCATGGCCACTGATACCAAGTTTTTTTCTTTTAGCAGAATTTCTTTTGTGCGGTTAAAATACACAGCAGAATAATATCCATTCCGTATTTTATTTATTTGTTCTTCGGTAAAGTATTTCATACGCGATTATTTAGTGTAATATATACACTATATAATAGTCCCATTATCATATTAAATCGGGATCGCACTATCAAGAGGTAAAATAATACATCAGGAGAATATTTTAACTATCTGGGGATTACGGGATTTGAATGTATATATCTCAGCAGGACGGGCCTTTACACCCTTCTTTTTTCTTCCGCTTGATGTTAGGAGCCCCAGACTAAGCATCTTTTTTCTAAAATTGCGCTTATCCAGCTTTTTGTTAAGAATTGCCTCATAGACTGTCTGTAGTTCGCTTAACGTAAACTCATCCGGCAGTAGACTATACACAACGTTGGTATATTCGATTTTCCATTGCAGCCGTTGAAGCGCATAAGAAACAATCTCAGCATCGGGATGACCGAATTTGTGGGAATTAATCGGCTTGAATACCGCAACCTTGTTGAGGATTTGAAAATGAGGTATCAGAGCAAAATAAACTACAGAGAACGGATGATCTACCGTATACAACTGCTCTGAATAAAAATCAGAAAGGGTATTTCCGGTAGCATTATCGAATAATTCTGATACGCAACTATCTAAACTCTCTCTCTTTTTCAGATCCGTAACCGGAAGATGGTTGTCTCCGTGAATTACCAGTTTGCCCTCCAAGATGCTGAAAACAGCAAGTTTTACCCGTATATTATTCTGCATAGGGGGAGTATATCACTTTTTTTTAGAAGGATTTTTTTCTCTGAGAAGATAGAGACCTACATAGGAAAGAGGAGTATAGAGCGCACCCATGGCCACTTTATAGAGCCACCAGGAAATGATGATGCTGATAAGGATAGGAGTCGTATAAACGCCGGCAAACGCAATTACCATAAAAATCACCGTGTCCAAAAATTGGGACCAGAGATTGGAAAGAAAAGAACTGAGCCAAAAAGATTTTACCCCTACCCTTTTTTTGAAAAAGAAAAAAGATATTACATCCTGATATTCTCCTATTAAAAATGCCACCAGGGATGCAATCGAGATCCTTACAGAAATTCCAAACATAAGATTGTATCCTTCCTTTGCCCACAGACCGCTTTTGGACCACGGCATCCATAATGAAAGAAGAGAGTAGGTGATAAAAAGCGCGGTGCTGATAAACCCCGCCAGAACAAAAAATTTAGCCATTTTTTTCCCGTACACTTCTCCGATGACGTCTGTTGTCAGAAAGACAACCGGGAAAGAAAATACGGCAACGGATAAGTGAGTTCCAAAAAGAAACGGCATAATTTTAAGACCTAGAGTGTTGGCCGCAAAAAGAGAAGTAAGGTATACGGCAAGGGCAATAATGAGTTTTTTAAAATCTTTGTCAGAAAGTGAGATCATGGTGTTTACCCCGTAAATAAATCGTGTGCTTGCACTGAAAATTTTTCTGCTTGCAAAGTAAGCACAGAAAATATGCTTTGCATATTTTCAAAAATTTTTTAGTGGACCCGAGGGGATTTGAACCCCTAATCTTTTCCATGCCATGGAAACGCGATAGCCGTTACGCCACGGGCCCGCGAATATTCCTTATTCTACACGGTACACTCTTTTTATAAAAGAGCCCGTATAAAATGAAGTGCTTGCGTCTTAATCCCGATATGATCGGAATACAGGGCAATTTAGTGGACCGGAGGAGAATCGAACTCCCCACCTCTGCAATGCGAATGCAGCGCTCTACCAGATGAGCTACCGGCCCAACCGTGCTTCATTTTAACATACCTGCCTGTTTCCTTTCGCTTCATTATTTGATAAACGGGTGTAAAATATCTTTCGATGACACAGGAAAAAGTCAGTTGCGATCGTTTAAAATATACCATCAACCTTTTACATCAGGATGGATTTTGGGGAAAAGATCAGGGAATAGACTATCAGGAAGTAAAAAAGATGTCTCCTGAAGAGTTTGAGTCTCTTTGCAGACAAAGGACACACAGACAAACTCTCACAAGAGAGAATTGGGATGAACAGCTCTTTGCCATATGGAAAAATAACCATCACGACCCTTACTATAACGGGTTGAAACCTCCTCACATTTTAAGAAACGGAGAAGAGAAATACTGGAATTCGCGGGGGAAACCCGATTTCTTAACTGAACTTACTTTAAAAACTGCAGAGGGTTGAGAAGTACGCCGTTTTTGCGGACTTCAAAGTGAGTATGAGGACCGGTTGAGCGCCCGGTTGATCCCATTTTTCCTAAGACCTGACCCCGCTTAAGTACGTCTCCAACTTTTGCATAAATTTGAGAAAGATGCGCGTAGAGTGTCTGGAAGCCATCCGCGTGGGTTACAATCACATGACATCCGTATCCGTAAGGGATGCACCCCGCGTAAGAAACCGTCCCCTCATCTCCTGCGCCAACCGCGGGCAGGGCGTTGTTGGCGATATCAACGGCCATATGATAGGAGGTTGGATACTGGGAAATCACGCCGAATGTCGGCCACATGAATTTTCCGCCCGCACCTGCGATAAACTGAGGAGCAGGTAGTTGCTGAGGCTTATATACGGGGGCGGTATTGGGCATAACCCCATCCGGAATAAAAAGGGTCTGGCCGACATTTAACGCAAACGTGTCCAAATCCGCAAAATCATTTGCAGGAAAATCAACAATTTCCTGAGGGTTGGTCTTATATTTTTTCGCAAGGGAGTAGACCGTATCACCGGACTGGACTTTATGAACAATTCCGGTAACCGGAGGGATACGAAGAGTCTGACCGGGTACTAGAGTATCAGACTTTAAACTATTTGCCCACCGAATCGTGTCTATTGAAATTCCGAATTTCTCCGCAATCGTGCCCAGAGTATCCCCTTTTACTACTTCATAATCAATAATTTCAAACCGGTTCTTTTTGGATTCTGAAGTTGCTGTATTAAAATCATCCAAAGATATGCTGTTTACTCCCGATTCTGTTCCCTCAAGAGCCGCGTACTCATCACGTCTGACTGTCGGGTAATAGTCAGCAATAACCGGTCCGACAACCAAAGCCCCTCCTACTAAAAACAGAAAAGATAAATTTAAAAAATGCCGGCTGTAGCGTCCCCGTTTGGCAACTAAGACTTCGACTAAAAGATCTTTTATTTTTTCAAAGTAAACGGCCAGGAACATAAGCCGTTTTTTGGCATAATAATAGAGGAATAATACCCATTCTTTTACTTCTAAAAAGAAGGGCGGAAGAGTTTCTTGTTTGAGTTTAAACAGCATAAATATAACTAAAGATGTTAGATACTGTTGGAAGTTATACCCATCTTACTCCAGTTTGCAGCTCGTTAGAGCGAAAAAGCCGATTAGATGAGTATATACTCAAAAAATCAGTTGCAAACCTGAGTTTTTGTAGTATAGAAGTTAGATAATGAAGTTAGAAGTAAGATATCAGATCATATCTAACATCCCATTTCTAACACTATCAAAATTCCTATTTCTAATATCTTTATCTCTAACTTCTAAATCACCCTTTAGAGAGGGTTTCGAGGAATTCCTTGTTGGAATCACTTTTAAGCAAACGGTCAATTAAAGTTGAGGTCCTCTCAACACCTTCCCCAAGCATGGAAAGCATATGGCGAAGTGTAACGATTTTTTTCAAAGTTTCCCCATCCAAGAGAAGCTCCTCCTTGCGCGTGCCTGATTTATCAATATCAATTGCCGGAAATACCCTCTGTTCCTGTAAAAACCGGGACAAATGAAGTTCCATATTTCCCGTGCCTTTAAATTCCTCGTAAATAAGATCATCCATGCGGGATCCCGTTTCAACAAGAGCGGTTCCAAGGATGGTTAAACTTCCGCCTCCCTCGCAATTACGGGCGGCTCCTAAAAATTTTTTAGCCGGATACAGTGCCGCAGGATCAAATCCTCCGGAAAGGGTCCTCCCTGAGGGGTTTACGGATAAATTATAAGCACGTGCCAAACGGGTAATGGAGTCGAGTAAAATGATGACATCTTTCCCGAGCTCGAGCATCCGTTTAGCTCTCTCAAGTGCTACTTCTGCTACTTTAGTTTGTGCCTCAGGAGCCTCATCAAAGTTACTGGCAATTACCTCTCCCTTTACGGATCTTTCGATATCGGTAACCTCTTCAGGTCTCTCCCCGATTAAAACTGCCATAAGATGGCTTTTCGGATAATTAACTGAAATTCCATGTGCAATTTCTTTAAGAATGGTTGTCTTCCCGGCTTTAGGAGGGGAAACAATTAGACCGCGTTGCCCAAATCCGATCGGGGATACCAGATCAATAATTCTAGTCGAAAGCGGAGTTTTTTCCGTTTCAAGTTTCAGATGTTTATCCGGATAAATAGGTGTCAGATCTTCAAAATGAGGCCTGGTACTGGACTCTTCGGCAGGAATCGTGTTTACTTTCTCCACTTTTAAAAGTCCCAGATATCTTTCGTTGTCTTTTGGAAGTCGGGCCAAGCCTTCAACCATATCCCCTTCCCTGAGCATAAACTTGCGGATTTGAGATTGGGAAATATAGACATCACCCTCTCCTGCTATAAATTTAGGACGCAAAAACCCGTGTCCTTCAGACATAATATCTAAGCATCCGATTACCTGCTTGGTAGGGGCATCCATTACGCGCTCGGGCATATGAGAAGAAGAAATAATACCCGGTATAAAGGGACGGGAATTAAATCGGGGCGGAGGAGTTGCTGAAAGATTATTAGGAGGAATAGCGGCAGGACCGGATATAACATTTGAGGTAATATGAGGTGGAGGTACAACCGGTGTGGGTGTGGAAACCGGACCCCCTCCCACCAGATCATCAACCGTAATTGAGGAGGATGGTACTGAAATAATTTTAGGTGTAGATGATTTTAAACGTACTGGCATAGACTCTCGCGGAAATATTTTGAAACTTACAATTCAGAGGCAATTGAGTATGTCCTATTTAAACAGAAAACTCACCCGTTGTCAAATCGGAAACACATAGCCCCTTGTGATGAGGAACTTGTCTAAGAATTTTCCCCGAAGGGAAACGGGGAAGAATCTCAACTCAACCGAAGCTGAATTAATTGATTCCTCATTTCCGGAAAAATCTTTCCAGATTACCCTGTAAAAAAACTTGTAGAGGAAAAAGTCTCTTAGACTTTCATTTCAATCCCAAAGGGCCTTAGATAGTATAGAAATTCCAGAAAGATATGTCAATTGGAGAAAATTATGAATAAAGATAGTTCAATGCGAAAATTTGACTCTTTATGTATAATATGTATAAAATGTTGTTTATCAAGCTGGATACAGTGAATTATTTAAAAGTTCTTGCCCGGAAAGTATATTTTTATGGCACCTGGATACTTTAGAAAAGAAGGAGATACCAATTGGAGAGAATTTAATGGGGGGGGGGAATAACAACCAACATAGATGGGAAGATAGGGAAACTGGATTAATTTTTTCCTCAACGCATGTTCATAGAAAAAGAATATTACCTGCGCACTATTTATCATTGGAATTTCAGGAAAAAGGAAAAAACCCTAGCTTTGCTCAATTAAATGAGGAAAGTACGTATAGTGCTAGATTTGGCAATGTAATGTTTGAGTTTGCACATATGGAAAAAGATAAATTGCCACAATAATATGATTTAGAGGTCCTCTTGCAAATGAATTCATATGTATTTTTTTACGAAGAAGAAAATGGATTATCTAAAGGATCGGGCCATGAGGGAGGGCCTGATGAAAAATAGGGATCCTTTCCTGACTTCTATCATTTAGTGTCCCAAGGAATTTAAAAGTTCAATTTTTTGTTTTAATTCTTCAT
>MFJL01000001.1:1185-6068 GCA_001779195.1 Candidatus Gottesmanbacteria bacterium RIFCSPHIGHO2_02_FULL_39_11 | reverse complement strand
TGTTTTAGCGCCCTATACGTCAGTGCAATCGCAATCGGGAAAAAAATCATTCCGTACAGTTGGGAGGTAAGTCCGTATCCTCTCCATAAGAAAGAAGTCGGGTCAATTCCATACAGCCCGTCTGTTGAAAATTGTGATACAAAAAAAGAAGTTACGGCGCCAAGAACCGGGTTAAATCCGGCAATTAAAAGCGCGATAAATATGGAAAGGGGAAAAAAGCTGAGGAGTAGATATTTTGTCAAAGTATAGTATTGGAAAAGCGAGTATTGAGGATTAAAGATGGACGCAAGAGGAGAGACTAAAAGATGATAAGAAGCAACGGTTAAAATTTGAGGAATATGAGGATAGTAGAGAGGCAGGGGATATCCTTCAGCCCAAGTAGTAACGTTGTGGTCGATAAGGTTTGGGAAACAGGAGAGGGAAAAAGGACAGCCGTAATTTTCCCAGACCCAGTTTGTCCGATAAATTAATGAATATTGAAAAATATTATCATTCGGATCTGCCAAAATGGTATTTTCCGAACGGTAGATATAGAGGTTAAAAACGATGGTTCCAAGTAAAATAATAGTAGCAATTATTTTTTTCATAATTTCAGTTAGTATTATTGTCATTCCTGCGAAGGCAGGAATCTATGATGAAAGTCCAGTTCCAACGATGGATCCCCGCCTGCGCGGGGATGACACCTGACTATTTTATTAACACCGGATTGAGCCAATCCGCGTGGTCGTTATTTATCCCGTCCTCTGCATCATTAACCATTAATTCCAGACGCTTAACACCAGTTATGTCAACGGCAATATGCTCGGGAAAATCAAACCTCCCCATTTTTTTGCTTTTATATAATTCCCGGTTATCTCCCTTAATAATAAAAAATACGCTTGCGTCTGTTCCTGCCTCCGTATTTACTCCGTAGTCTGTCGAAAACCGGGTAAATTTTCCCCCGATATCAAAAACCAAATCAGAATTTGCATGGGTTCCCAGTCCTTTATCATAATAAAAATAATCAGATCCCAACCTATTCCATGTTTTCCATCCGGTGTATGAGTTTACGGACTTATTTACCTGCAGTATTCCGAAGTCCTGTTTGACGGAAATCGGCTTTAGTTTAGTTAAGGAATAAGATTCACCGAGCAGATACGGGAGATTAAGCCCGATTATCCCGGTTCCTAAAATGCCAGCGCATGCAAGACCAAACCAGAGGGAAATTTCCTCAAAAACAAAAAGCAGAAGGAGGAAAAACATAATAATTAAAAAAATGGAGTTGGCAATTCCAATCCCCGCGAGATGGTTTCGTGTAAAAAAGGTAATAAGATCAAATCCGTTTTCCGGGTAATTGGCAATCAAACCGCTGTGCATATTTAGGAAAATTGCGCAGCTTAGGAGAAAATATAAAAACCAAAACCAGAACTTCAATTTCGATTTTTCCAAAAAAGGATAGAAAAAAAGAAGGAGGACAACAACCGGATAGCTGTACCTCTCATGAGATTCTGTTGTCCAGAGAAAAAATGAAAAAATACCTAGAGATATTGCTAAAAATAAATTCTTAGGGGACGGTTTTTTATATAGTAAGATAACAGATAACAGATAACAGGAAGAAAACAAAATAAGGCCTAGAGTTTTGGCATTTAGTATTCCCAGAGTTATAATTTTATCGTTTACATTCATCCCGTTTCCACCTGAAACAATCCACCAGAGATTATGCGCGTTTAAAGAGAGGAGGGGAAAATAGTCGCTGTTGACGGTGAGAAGATCAAGTACCTTTGTCATATTCCCAGTAAGGACAAAGGGAAGATTCACAACAAAAAAAGAAAGAACGGCCCAACCCACCGATTTAACCAGTGTTTTAAAGTCAAAATATCGCCAGATAAAAATAAAAAATAACGGGATAAAAATGATATTTTGAAGCTTCATCTGAGTGCCTATGATAAAAATAAAACTTCCCAGATAAGGTTTTTTGTAGAGAACCAACACGATTGCAACCAGTGTAAAAAGAAGTCCAAATGACTCTACCTGTCCCCACAGAGCGGAATCGAGGATGACGACGGGATGAAGGAAGAAGAGGGAAGTAAGTAATAGAGGAAGTGAGAGGTAAGAAGTGAGATGTGAGATATTGAAGTTGGAAGTTTGAATTTTTGAATTGTTACTTCGAGATTTCTCACTTCCCATTTCCGTTTCTAACTTCCCATTTCCCATATCCCGCTTCGTGTTGATGTTAATACCAAGTTCTTTTAACTTCTTTTTCTGATTAAAAAACCAGTAAATCAGGACGGCAATTGCGATGTCTGAAAATATCGCAATCGACTTGGATGCCAGGAGAAAACCGAAGTTATTTTCTCTCCAAAAGTCGTTAAAATTGTGAGGATTTCCCAAAAGGGTGTATATTTTTCCCATTACCCACAGGACATAAATAAATCCCGGAGGGTAATTGATATTGGTATTAAATGCGGTCCAGACGATTCCGTGATCGGAAGCTCCCAGACTCCAGGATTTCCAGAATGCAATATCGGCGATAAATCCCGTATTTCCGACCAGAACCAGGCGAATAACCAGTCCAATAAGAAGAATGATAAAAAATGGCATAAGATTGAATCTTGAAGCCCGGTTATTTATGTTGATCTAGATTTATTTCTAACCTCAAACCTCTAACTTCAAATTCTATCCTCCAGCTTCTAGCGTCTAGAAGTCATCTCAAAACCGTCATCCTGAACTTGTTTCAGAGCCTGTCCTGAATTCGGTTCAGGAATCTTCTGAAGATGCTGAAATGAATTCAGCATGACGCAGACGCGGAGGTTTCGAGATGACTTCTAGACTCAATTTTCTAGTCTCTTCTACTTTCTCCACTCCATCGAGTCCACGATCCGGTTAAAAACGTCCTCTTCCAGACGTCCATTGGCAAGGTGAATCAGGAGGTTTTTTTCTTGCGGAACTTCTAAAAAAATATCCACGTTAGGCATTTCTCCTTGAGTGTTCACGTACCAAGCTTTATATCCTTTAAGTCCTGTCGTGGTCGTAAACTCTTCCATTTTTCCCAAAGATTTGAGCCCCGGGAACGATTTATACCAAACTTTAACATATTCACTTTTAGGTTTATTAGAGAGCTCCGGAAGTCTGGAATCAACTTTTTCAATATTAAGTAAAATATTTTGCTCGATTGGAATTCCGTTCCAGTCAAAAGCTACGCTGTCATTGGGATCTTTTGGAAAGACTGCCAGTTTTAAGCTTGTGGGATATGAAAAAGAGTAGGGGTAGGTCAGTCCGTTGTGTGTTCTCCACTGACCACCCGCAGTTGCCGTAAATTTTTCCGGAGTCGGAGTGCTCGTGATATTTGAAGAAGAAGCGTTACTGGGGCCCAAATAAGTAATTCCTCCGGGCAAAACGATATCGCTTCTTTGCTGTTGCGAGTGAAGGTAGGAAACGGTAAGTGCTCCGGCAATAAGAACAACGGCAACAACACTTGCGATCATAAGTCTATTTAAATTGCGTCCTTCCTGCTGTTCCATACGTAGAAAACATTGTATCATTTTATAAAATGAAACATCTTTATTCTAGTTTTATATTATTTCTTTTTCTACCTCTTTTTTTCGTCCTTTTTTCATTTTATCCGACATTCTATGAAATGTTAAATAAGAAAAATATACCCGAGAATCGGGAATTTACCCTGGATCATAATTATGTTTTTGATTTTAATTTTTATCTATCCCGGATCCGTGAAGGTCAAGAGAGGAGATGGCTGGTTTCTGAAAAATACTATCACAAAGAACATCTGCCTTCTCTTTTTCAAATTCTTTATCTGTATATGGGGAAATTGGGGGGCTTGTTTGGTCTGGATCCTACAACCATATATCATGGTGCGAGAATTATCTTTGGACTAGTTCTCTTAATAAGTATCTTAACTATCTTAGGTAACTTATGGGATAAGAAAAAGACGATTCTTATTTTTCTTCTTGTTGCAACAGGGGGAAGCTGGCCGATTTTGGTAAAAGTTACGGAAGGGATAAGTGTATTAGGCTACCGCTGTGCAACTTACATGGGGTGGTGGTCTTCTCAGGATAGTTTACAAAGAATTACTTATATTCCGCATGTACTTGTCGGACAGATATTATTACTTTGGTTTATTAAATGTCATTCTGAGGAGCTTGCAACGAAGAATCCCGTTGGGATTAAAACCGCTTGGCTCAGGATGACAGCTCTAGGTATTTTAGGCGTTATATCAGGTATTATTTTTCCTCCTGCTTTAATCATTTTATACGCCTGGTTTGGGGTAGAAAGCATTTTAGAATTTTTACTGGAAAAAAAATGGTTAAATGGCCAAATGGCCAAATGGCTAAAAAACGTGATAGTTCCCCGGGTCGTTTTCTTTCTCTTGTCTGTGTGGGCACTCATATATGCGCAGGTAATGTTTCAAGTTCTTCCATGGAGTACTTTGGCAACTTTTGATATCCGTCACCGTATGCCTCTTCCTTTAAAGGATTATATTTTGTCATTAGGCCCGGTGTTTGTGTTGGGGGTATTGGGAGGGGTGGGGGCGTTGTGGAAAAAAGAGAAAAAGATGTATCCCTTTGTTTCCTGGATCGTTGCGAACTTTCTTTTGATTTTTCTTTTTTGGAATGTGCCTACTCAGTCGCCGCTTCGGTTTACTCAGAGTGCTATTTATATCCCATCAGGTATTTTGGCAGGATATTTCTTTATAAAGCTTATTTCTCTCGCTCGGCGGTATTTAGGTAACTTACGTCACTTGGGTTACTTAGGGATTGGAGCACTGTATTGCACTACTATAGCAGTAGGTCTTTTTGTCATGGTTTCTATGGTCGGGTGGCTGACTGATCAGGTAGTTTCCAAAAGAACCGGAACTTTCCTATACCCGACAGGTGCGGTTCTTATTT
>MFJL01000001.1:0-1148 GCA_001779195.1 Candidatus Gottesmanbacteria bacterium RIFCSPHIGHO2_02_FULL_39_11 | reverse complement strand
ATTACGGGCATGCCAACACCCCGGATGATGATGAGAAAAAAAAGATAATTGAGAAATTTTTTTCCGGAAAAATGTCACAGGAAGAAGCGGGTAAATTTTTAAAAAGTGATGGAATCAGATATGTTTATTTTGGTCCCCAGGAAAGAGAGTTCGCAAGTAACAAGGATTTAACGGAGTTTTATCCGTTCTTAAAGGAAATGTATTCTAATAAGAATGTAATTTTATATCGAATCTGAATGGAAAAAACATTTGTAGTCTACCATTATCAGACGCCAGAGGGTAAACGACCGGTGCGTGAATTTTTATTTTCCCTAGATCACAATGAACGTGAAAAAATGTTTCGTCTGATAACTTATTTAGCTGAGTATGGATTATTTGGAGTTAAAAACCATTGTCGCAAACTTACCGGTACTTTATTTTGGGAGTTGCGGGTACTAGGTAAACATAATCTTAGAGTTATTTTTATACCAATTCCAAATGATAGTTTTTTGCTTCTTCATGGATTTGCTAAAAAAACTCAAAAAACACCGATAAAAGAAATTGAAACTGTCTTAACTCGATATCAAAATTATCTTAATAGCTTAGCATCTTGACGTTTGATATCTTTTAAGATATCATAGTGGTATGAATAAAAAACTGTCTTATCCATTTGAAGAAGATCTGCAAGAAAGCCTCAAAGATCCTAAGTTTCGTAAAATTTGGGAAGAAGGGGAGACTAACTATCAACTGGGTAGACAAATGATAGAAAAGCGTCTTAAAAAGAAAATTTCCCAGCGCCAACTTGCTAAAAAAGTAGGTACCACTCAAGCGGTTATTTCCCGGATTGAAACGATGAATGCCAACCCCTCTTTAAATCTTCTAAAAAGAATTGCAGCAGCCCTGGGGAGTAGCGTAAAGATAGAGTTTAGATAATATTTATGTTTGTCCGGCAGAGGATGGGGAGTTAGGTTGTTGTTCTTGCCGATTATAAACTTCAACATACGAATAACCTACTGGGATAGTCAGGGGTTTTGTTTCTCCAGGAGTTTGAGGCATCATGTCTCCAGCTTCCCCCAAAACATTTAAGCGATAACCCTTTTCTTTCAATCTGGCTTAAGTAAAGTTAAAAGTGGCTGAAAGTAACAATTTAGACCTTTGTAATGTTCTAA